>VBLP01000075.1:5034-6751 GCA_005887925.1 Deltaproteobacteria bacterium
TTCGACCGCGAGGATCGCACCGAGCGCGGCGGCGAGCGGCGGTTCGACCGTGATCGACCCGAGCGCGGCGAGCGCGGCGAGCGCGGGCGAGATGGCGATCGACCGTGGCGCGATCGCGATGACGCGCGCCGCGATCGCTTCGATCGCGGACGCGACCGCCCCGATCGCGGGGATCGGGACCGCACCGAGCGCCCGCGCGATCGCATCGAGGCGCCCGCCGAGGCGGCACCCGCCAGCGAGGCCGCGGCACCGATCGAGGCCGCCGCGGCTGCGACCGCTCCGACGGGAGCGCCCGAGGCGGCCCAGGCGGCCCAGGCAGCGGCGCACGAGCCCCACGAGCGGCACCGCGACCGGCATCGCCGCGACCACGCCGAGCGCGGCGACGGACACGCGCGCGACCACCGCGACCACCGCGACCACCGCGACCACGCCCAGCGCGCCGAGCATGAACCCCATGTCCAGGCCGCCGAGCCGGTGGAGCCCGCGGCCGAGCCGGCTATCGCCGTGGCGGTGGGCACCGAGATCGCACCGGTCGTCGAGACCGTCGCGCCGATAGAGCCCGCGCCGACGCGGGTCGAGGAGGTCGCTCGCGCCGTGCTGGATCGCGTCGAGCACCGCGACCGCGACCGCGGCGACCGCGGCGACCGCAAGGCCCGGCGCGACCGGCGAACCGAGCCGACCGCGGAGACCCGCGAGTTCTGGGAGACCTGGGCCGAAGAGAAGTCGGCCCGCGCCACCGAGCCGAAGGCCGAGGACGCCGAGCCCGCGCGCGGCAAGGACAGCCCGCCGCCGGCTGTCACCGAGGCCGCCGCCGAGGCGCCTGCCGAGGAGGCCGCCGAGACGGAGCCCGGCGAGCGTCGCAGCCGCCCCGAGCGTGGCCGCGACCGGGACAAGGGGCGGAGCCGCAGCGATACCAAGCCGGATCGGCATGGCAAGGATCGCCACGGCAAGGCCGAACGCCCGGGCAAGGCCGAGCGCACCGAGCGCCCGGGTAAGGCCGAGCGCGCCGAGCATCACGACAAGCCCGAGCGCGGCGAGCGCCACGCCAAGGCCGAGCGCCACGACGACAAGGCCGAGCGGTCCCCGCGCGGCAAGCGCGACACGGCCGTGACCCCGGCCGCGACCGACGGCGCCCAGGCCCGGCTGTTCGTGAGCCTGGGCAAGAAGCACGGTGTGTCCGCCGATGACCTTCGTGCGCTGCTCTCGGCTCCGATCGGCGGTGACAGGAGCCGGATCGGCTCGGTCAGCCTGCGCGACTCGCACGCCCACGTCCGCGTCCCCGAGGAGTACGCCGACGCCATCATCGCCGGCGTCCACGGCACCCAGCACCGCGACCAGGACATCACGGTCGAGCGCGCCCGCGTCTGACGCCAGGTTGGCAACCGCGTCGGTGCACATTGCCCCGAACGCGGCGGTCCATGGCCGCAGCCGGTCCGGCATACTCGGGCCATGCAGAGACCCGGCTGGCTAGCGGTGTTCCTCGTCTGTGCCGCGGGGACGGCCCACGCCGACGGCGATCCGGACGACCCGCGCCAGACGCCGTTCGACCGCGGCCGCGTTGGCTTCTCGATCTCCGTCGGCGAGATGTCCGCGCTCGGCTACAACTACTTCAGCGTCGGCGCGGGCGCGGGGTACTTCGTGCTCGACGGCCTCGAGATCGGCGGCTTCGCGCTGCACGAGTTCGGCAGCGGCCCGAGCATCAACGAGGTGTCGCCCG
>VBLP01000075.1:6911-10897 GCA_005887925.1 Deltaproteobacteria bacterium
TACGAGCGCACGATCTCGACCTGCACGAGCTGCAACTCGGTCTACCCCGACGTCACGTTCGGGTTCTCGTTCTGAGCGCGCCGGCGCACGCCCAGCGCGGTTCGCAAGCCCTGTCAACGTTACATCCGCGCAACTTCTGTCGTCGGCAGAGCGCCGCGCGTCGCTGGCGGTCGGGCCACTGCTGTACATCGTACGCGGGCGGTGAGAACGGGGCGCAACCACGCAGGTAGGCCACATGAAGAAACTCGTCATCGCAGCACTCGTGGTGTCCGCCGTTGCAGCCACCGCCCGGGCCGAGTCGCGCGAGATTACGGTGTTCGCCGCGGCGTCGCTCCGGGAGGTCTTCGAGGACCTCGCGAAGACCTTCGAGGCGAAGTCCGGCATCAAGGTGCGCGTGAACCTGGCAGGCAGCCAGGAGCTTCGCATGCAGATCGAGAACGGCGCGTCCGCCGACGTGTTCGCCTCGGCCGATCAGAAGCACATGGCGGCGCTGGCCAAGGCAAAGCTCGTGGCAACGCCGCGCGTGTTCGCGCGCAACATGCCGGTCGTCATCGTGCCCAAGGACAATCCAGCCAGGGTCGGCTCCTTCGCAGAGCTCTCCAGGGCCAAGAAGCTCGTCGTCGGCGTGCCCGAGGTCCCGATCGGTTCCTACACGCTGGAGATCCTCGACAGGACCGGGGCCGAGTTCAAGCAGAAGGTCCTCGCCAACGTCGCGTCTCGCGAGCTCAACGTGCGTCAGGTGCTGGCCAAGGTGACCCTGGGTGAGGCCGACGCCGGGATCGTCTACCGGACCGACGCGATGGCCGGCAAGGACAAGGTCCAGATCATCGAGATCCCCGCGAAGGTCAATGTGATCGCGGAGTACCCTGTGGCCGTGCTCTCGAATGCACCGCAGGCGGCCGCGGCACGGGCGTTCGTCGATCTCCTCTTCTCGAGCGACGGCCAGAAGCGGCTCGCTGCCGGCGGATTTGCTGCGCCGTAGGCTGCTGCGCGGAACGTGGCGCACCGCCGGGTACGTGCTCGGCGGTGGTCTGCTCGCGTTCCTCGTCATCCCGGTCATTGCGCTGTTCGTCACCGGGTCACCCACCGACTGGCTGGCCGGGCTTCGCCACCCGATCACGGCGCCCGCGATGCTCCTGAGCCTTGTGACGACGGTGCTCAGCCTCGGTGTGCTCGTCGCATTCGGTACGCCGCTAGCCTGGTGGCTCGGCCGGAGCGAGGCCCGCGCCGCACGCCTCGTCGAGACCGTGGTGCAGCTCCCGATCGTGGTTCCCCCCGCGGTGGCCGGACTGGCACTGCTGCTCGCGTTCGGCCGTCGTGGTCTGCTCGGACCGCTGCTCCAGGGGCTGAACATCGACATCGCGTTCTCGACCATCGCGGTCGTGCTCGCCCAGGTGTTCGTCGCAGCGCCGTTCTACATCCAGGCCGCGACCACGGCGTTCGCCGGTATCGACGAGAACCTGCTGGTCGTCGCCCGGACCCTGGGCGCCCGGCCGGCGACGGTGCTGTTCCGCGTCGCGCTGCCGCTCGCGCGCCGCGGTCTGATCGCGGGCGCCGCGCTGGCGTGGGCGCGCGCGCTCGGCGAGTTCGGCGCCACGCTGATGTTCGCCGGCAACCTGTCGGGTCGCACGCAGACGCTGCCGCTGGCGGTCTACACGGCGCTCGAGAGCGACGTGCGCGCCGCACAGGCGCTCGCGGTCCTCCTGGTGGTGATCGCGCTGGTGATCATCATCTTTCTTCGACCCCGGCGCGGTAGGCATCGGCGGTGACCGTGCTGGCCGCCAGCGTCGCCGTTCGCGTCGGCGCGCTCGATCTCGAGGTCGCCGTCGAGGTGGACGACGGCGGCCTGGTCCTCGTCGGACCCAACGGAGCCGGCAAGACCACGGTGCTGCTCGCGATGCTGGGCGTGCACCGGCCCTCGCGGGGCAAGATCACCGTCGCGGAGCAGGTGCTGTTCGACGCCGATGCCCGCATCGACCGGCCGACCGAGGAGCGGGGGCTGGCGTACCTGCCGCAGGACTACGCGTTGTTCCCGCACTTGACGGCGGTCCGCAACGTCGCGTTCGGCATCCGCGGGCGGCGCGCCGACCGCCTGGACAAGGCGCGCGCGCTGCTCGAGCGCCTCGGCGTCGGCGCCGTGGCCGACCGGCTCCCTGCCGCGCTCTCCGGCGGCGAGCAGCAACGCGTGGCGCTGGCCCGCGCGCTCGCTCCCTCGCCGCGAGCGCTCCTCCTCGACGAGCCGCTCGCCGCCCTCGACGTCGAGTCACGGGGCAGCGTGCGCGCGTTCCTGGTCGCCGAGCTCCGCGCGCAGCAACGGCCCTTCATCATCATCACCCACGACCGGGAGGATATCCGCGCGTTCGATGCGCCGGTGGCCGTCCTCGAGCGTGGCCGCGTGGTGCAGCGCGCCGAGCCGGCGGCGCTGGAGAAGTCGCCGGCGACCGCGTTCACCGCCCGTCTGTTCGGGGTGCCCAGCTGAGCGACCGGTGGCGTAGACTCGGCGGGACATGACGATACGTACCCCGATCGCCGCGCTGATCGCGCTCGCCGCGTGCGCCCCGCACGTCGAGCCGGCGCGCCGCGACGATACCCCCCGCCCGATCCGCAGCGCGAAGCCGAGCGAGGCCGAGCTCCACAAGGAGCTGACCCCGGTGCAGTACAACGTCACGCAGCGCAGCGACACCGAGGTCCCGTTCCACAACGAGTACTGGGACAACCACGCCGCGGGGCTGTACGTCGACATCACCACCGGCCAGCCGCTGTTCACCTCGCGGGAGAAGTTCGACTCCGGCACCGGCTGGCCGAGCTTCTACCGGCCGATCGCGGCGGACGCGGTGGTCGAACGCCGCGATGCCAGCCTCGGCATGGACCGCGTCGAGGTCCGCTCGCGGATCGGCGACGCCCACCTCGGCCACCTGTTCGATGACGGCCCGCGTCCGACCGGGCTGCGCTACTGCATCAACTCGGCGTCGCTCCGGTTCATCCCGGTCGATCAGCTGGCGGCGCACGGCTACGCGAAATACCGAGAGCTGTTCGACCGCCCGGCGCGCTGAAGGCTGACCACGGGTTGTCAGGTTTGCGCCCCGCCCGATCGGCGGCGTGCAGCGAGCCGTCTCGTCGGCTTGACACCTGAACATGCGGTCCGTACGGTGTCGAGCCTGATGTCACGCAGCTCGCTCGGACCCGGACGCGACGCGCCGAAGCCAGAGCCGGACAGCATCGTCGTCGAGGGCGCACGCGAGCACAACCTCGTCGTCGACCGGCTCGAGCTGCCCAAGCACCGCCTGGTGGTGATCACCGGCCCGTCGGGCTCGGGCAAGTCGTCGCTCGCGTTCGACACGCTGTACGCCGAGGGCCAGCGCCGCTACGTCGAGTCGCTGTCGGCCTATGCGCGCCAGTTCCTCGGTCAGATGGAGAAGCCCCGGTACGAGCGGATCCGCGGGCTGTCGCCGACGATCGCGATCCAGCAGAAGAGCGCATCGTCGAACCCGCGCTCGACGGTCGGCACGATCACCGAGATCTACGACTACCTGCGCGTGCTGTACGCGCGCGCCGGCGAGCAGCGCTGCTACCAGTGCGGCGGCCCGGTCGGGGCGCGCACCGCGGGCGAGGTGGTCGACGAGCTCGCCGCGCTGCCCGACAAGACGGCGGTCACGCTGCTCGCGCCCAAGGCCGAGAACCGCAAGGGCGAGTTCCGCGAGCTGTTCGCCGAGCTGCGCAAGGCCGGCTTCGTCCGCGTGCGGATCGACGGCATGATCGTCCGGCTCGAGGACGTCGACGCGCTCGAGAAGCAGAAGAAGCACTCGATCGAGCTGGTGATCGACCGGCTGACGATCAACACCAAGGACAAGGGCCGGCTGACCGACTCGGTCGAGACCGCGCTGCGCGAGGGCAAGGGCAAGCTGATGGTCGAGGTCGGCGACGAGAAGGTGCCGCGGGTGTACTCCGAGGCCAACGCCTGCCCGACCTGCGGCATCGGCTTCCCC
>VBLP01000425.1 GCA_005887925.1 Deltaproteobacteria bacterium
GGGCGGATCGCGATCCACGACCCGGTCGGGGCCGCGGTCCAGCGCCAGCTCCTCCACCAGGAGGGCGTCGAGATCGGCGACAGCGGCCTGGTCGCGCTCGACCACTACGGCTGGCTGCCCGGCAGCGCGCCCAGCAGCACCCGGCGCCGCGGCGCTACAGGCGGATCAGGCCGCGGCGAACGGCCTCGACGACGGCCTCGGTCCGCGTCGAGGACCCCAGCTTCATCATCACGCCGTTGACGTGGAACTTGGCCGTGTGGTCGCTGATGCCGAGGCGGTCGGCGATCAGCTTGTTGGACAGGCCCTCGGCGAGCAGCTGGACGACCTGGCGCTCGCGCTCGGTCAGCTCGCCGCGGCCCTTGGGCTCGCGCGGCGGCTGGTTGGGGACGAGGCTCGACGCGAGCTGGGTATCCATCACGGTGAGCCCGCTGCGCACCGCGGCGAGCGCCGCGTGGATGCCGGGACCGACCTGATCGCGCAGCACGACGCCGCGCGCGCCGGCCGCGATCGCGGGCGCCACGTGCGCCGCATCCCCCACGACTGCGACGACCGGCATCGGGAGATTTCGCAGCTCGCCGAGCCGCGACAGCGTCTTGCTGGGGTCGACGCCGGCGTCCCACAGGGCGACCTCCGCCCGATCGCTCTCGACGACGTCGATCGAGCCCAGCTGCGCGAGCAAGCTCGACAGGCCGGTGCGGAGCAAGGGATCGTCGGAGAGCAGCGCCACCTTGATCGGGTCGCTGACAGCGGCGATCGGGAGATTTGGATTGCGAGTCATGGGTGCCTTTGGGAATCGGAAGACCGCTGCGTCTGGTCAAAGCTGACGCATACGTTAGGAGCAGTGTGGTCACGCCGGATGGCCTGGTCAACCCTGCCTGGTCGGGCAGGTCCGGGCACTTAGGTCGTCCGGGTGCGCGCCGCGGCCTCTCCGATTTTCCGAGGAGAACCTCGCCGAAATGCCGATATGCGGAGGCTCCCGAGCCGGGCACGCTCGGCACGAGAAGGAGAGTTTCCATGGCGCAACCAGCACAGAATATCTTTCACGCCCTCGATCAGGCGCTCGCCGCTGCGGTGGCGACCGCGGGCCGATCGGTGGTGCAAATCGCTCGCGGGCACGGTCACACCGGGACCGGCATCGCGTGGGCAGACGACCTGGTGATCAGCTCGAGCTTTCATACTCCGGACCGGACCAAGGTAGGCATTCCGGCCGCGGCTGGCCAGCCCGGAGAGGACCTCGACCGGCGAGACGCAGAGGTGATCGGCCGCGATCCGGGCACCGACGTGGCGCTGCTGCGCGTGACCGGCGGCGGGCTGACGCCTGCCGCGTTCCGCGACATCGGCGACCTGGCGGTGGGCAACCTGGCGCTCGCGCTGGGCCGCCCCGGCCGGACGGTGCGCGCCTCGCTGCGCGCGATCGGCGTGCTCGGGCCGACGGTCCGCACGCCGCACGGCGGCAAGCTGGACCGCTTCGTCGAGTCCGATCGCCAGATCCCGCGCGGCTTCGCAGGCGGCCCGCTGGTCGACGCCGACGGCGCGGTGATCGGCATGAACACGCGCACGCTGCTCCGCGGCTCGGACGTCGCGGTGCCGACCGCGACGCTCCGGCGCGTCGTGGCCGAGCTCCAGGCGCACGGCGGGGTGCGCCGCGGCTATCTCGGGGTCGGCGCGTTCCCGGCGCAGCTGCCCGCATCGGTCGCGCAGCTGGTCGGCCGCGACCGTGGTGCGCTGGTCGCCAACATCGAGGACGGCGCGCCGGCCGCGACGGCGGGCATCCAGGTCGGCGACGTGATCGTCGAGCTCGCCGGTACGCCGATCACCGACCCGGAGAGCCTGCGGCTGGCGCTCGGCGACCGCCCGGGCGAGACCGTCGAGCTCGTCGTGCTGCGCGGCGGTGCGAAGCAGACGCTGTCGGTGACGCTCGGGAGCCGCTCGTGATCGCGGTCGCGCCCGACCCAGAGGCCGATGTCTCACCTGCGACTCCGCCGAGCCCGCGCAACGATGCCGTCCTGCTCGACGCGTACTCGCGCGCCGTCGTGGACGTCGTCGAGCGTGCGGGGCCGGCGGTGATCGCGATCGAGATCGGCGGGGCGCGCGGCGGGCAGGGCGGCGCGGGCTCGGGCTTCGTGGTCACGCCCGATGGCTATGTCATGACCAACAGCCACGTGGTGTCTGCCGCCCGGGCGATCCGGGTGAAGACGCCGGCCGGCGAGACCGCGGAAGCGCAGGTGGTCGGCGATGATCCGGCGACCGATCTGGCGCTGATCCGCGTCGACGCGGCGGCGCTTGCGGCGCAGCGCGCCGGCGTGCCTTACCTGCCGATCGACGGCGCGCTCGCGCCGCGGGTCGGCCAGCTCGCGGTCGCGATCGGCAACCCGCTCGGCTTCGAGTCGACGGTGTCGACCGGCGTGGTGTTGGCGCTCGGCCGCTCGCTGCGCGGCAAGGGCAAGCGCCTGATCGACGGCGTGATCCAGCACACCGCGCCGCTCAACCCCGGTAACTCGGGCGGGCCGCTGCTCGACGGCGCCGGCCGCGTGATCGGGGTCAACACGGCGATCATCGCGCGCTCGCAGGGCCTGGGCTTCGCGATCGCCGTCGAGACCGCGGCGTGGGTGCTCGGCCAGCTGCTCGCGCACGGCCGGGTCCGCCGCGCCTGGCTCGGGGTCGGCGCGATCCGCCGCCCGCTCGATCGCCGGCTGGCCTATCACCACGATCTCGGCGCCGCCGCCGTCGAGGTCCAGTCGGTCGAGCCCGGCAGCCCGGCCGCGCGGGCCAGGCTCCAGGACGGCGATCTGATCGTGCGGTTCGGCGATGTCGCGATCGACGGTGTCGACGCGCTCCACCGCGTGCTGCGCACCTGGGTCGCCGGCCGGTCGGCGGCGCTGGTCGTGATCCGCCGCGGCGTCCGGATCACGGTCGACATCACGCCCGCCTGGGCGGCATGAGCTACGCTCGCCCGCCATGGCCTCCCGCAAGTCCGTCCAGCCCGTGGTCGATGCCCGCGGCCGCCTGCTGCTCGAGCGCCGCGGCCTGCCACGCAGCCTGGGCGCCGCGCTCGGCAAGGACGCGTATCACTTCCTGCGCACGGCGAGCTGGACCCGGATCACGCTCCTGTTCGCCGCGCTGTTCCTGATCGTCAACCTGATCTTCGCCGCGATCCTCTACCTCGGCCGCGCCGAGGTGATGAACGCGCACGGCTTCGTCGATGACTTCTGGTTCAGCGTCCAGACCCTGGCCACGATCGGCTACGGCTACCTCGCGCCCGGCGACGCGCTGGCCAACGCGGTGGTCACGGTCGAGAGCTTCGTCGGCATCGGGCTGACCGCGATGATCACCGGTGTGTTCTTCGCGCGGTTCGCGACGCCGTACGCCAAGGTGATCTTCTCCAGCGTCGCGATCATCGGCGAGCACGACGGCAAGCGCACGCTGATGTTCCGCATGGCGAACGCCCGGGCGACCGCGATCGTCGAGGCCACCTGCCGGGTCTACGTCAGCCGCGACGAGACCCTCGCCGACGGTGAGCGGATGCGCCGGATCTACGATCTGCCGCTGCGGCGCAGCACGTCGCCGATCTTCGCGCTGTCGTGGCTCGCCACCCACACGATCGACGCCACCAGCCCGATCGCCGACGTCACGCCCGAGACCATCGCGGCCTCGAACCTCAACCTCATCGTGACGTTCCAGGGCATCGACGACCGCCTCGCGGCGACGGTCCACACCCGCTACGCCTACAACGCCGGCGACATCGTGTTCGATCGCCGGTTCGCCGACATCGTGCTCACCGATCCGGAGACCGGGATGCGCTACGTCGACCACGACCGCTTCGACGACACCGAACCGGCAAGCTCGGCGGCGGCGACGAACGATGACGTTCGCGCGGTCAGCGCGGCAGATCCGGCACGACCTGGATGAACAGCTCGGCGAGCTGCTTGGCCGAGACCGGGGTCGGGCACTCGGTCATGAGGTCGGAGCCCTTCTGGGTCTTGGGGAACGCGATCACGTCGCGCAGCGACTCGGCGCCGGCCATCAGCATGGCGAGGCGATCGAGGCCGAACGCGATGCCGCCATGGGGCGGCGGCCCGTACTTGAAGGCGTCGAGCAGGAACCCGAACTTGGCGCGCTGCTCGTCGGGCCCGATCTGCAGGGCCTGGAACACCTGGGCCTGGAGGTCGCTGCGGTGGATACGGATCGATCCGCCGCCGATCTCGACGCCGTTGAGCACCAGGTCGTAGGCGCGCGCCAGCACGCGCGCGGGCGCGGTCTCGAGCAGGCCTTCGTCCTCGACGCGCGGCGAGGTGAACGGGTGATGCGCGGCGGCGATCTCGCCGGTCGTGTCGTCGACCTCGAACAGCGGCGGATCGGTCAGCCACATGAACTGCCACTCGCCCTTGCGGGTCAGGCCGAGCTTGTCGCCGAGGTGGAGCCGGATCCCACCCAGGGCGGTGTTGGCGACCTTGGCCTTGTCGGCGACGAAGATCAGCGCGTCGCCGAGCTCTGCCCCGGCGATCTGGTTGATGCGCTGCCGCGCCTCGTCGGACACGCCCTTGAGGCCCTGCCATCCGCCGTCCTGGACGCGCACGGTGGTGACGCCCTTGAGGCCGAACTGCTTGCCGAAGTCGGGCAGCGAGTCGATCAGCGCGCGGGTCAGCTTGTCGTTCTTCGGGATGCGCAGGCACTTGACGATGCCGCCCGCGGCGATCACCGTCTCGAACAGCTTGAAGCCGCTGGCGGCGAACCCGGCGGTGACGTCGCACAGCGTGAGGTCGAGCCGGAGGTCGGGCTTGTCGACGCCATAGCGGTCCATCGCCTCGGCGAACGTCATCCGGCGCAGCGGCAGCGCGAGCTCGACGCCGAGCACGTCCTTCCACAGCGCTGCCATCAGACCCTCCATCGTGGTCTGCAGCAGCTGCTCGTTGACGAACGACATCTCGATGTCGATCTGGGTGAACTCGGGCTGGCGGTCGAGCCGGAGGTCCTCGTCGCGGAAGCACCGCACGATCTGGAAGTAGCGCTCGTAGCCGGCCACCATCAGCAGCTGCTTGAAGATCTGCGGCGACTCGGCGAGCGCGTAGAAGCAGCCGGGGTTGAGCCGCGACGGCACCAGGAAGTTGCGCGCGCCGCCCGGGGTGTACTTGACCATGAACGGGGTCTCGATCTCGAGGAAGCCGTTGCGCCCGAGGTAGTCGCGGGTCGTGCGCGTGATCAGCGACCGCGTCCTCAGGTTGGCCTGCATCCGGGGCCGCCGCAGGTCGAGGTAGCGGTACTTGAGCCGCAGCTGGTCGTTGGTGTCGGTGTCGTCCTCGATCGCGAACGGCGGCGTCTCGGCGCGCGAGAACACCTCGATCTCGTCGATCCAGACCTCGATCTCGCCGGTCGGCAGCTTCTCGTTGGTCATCCTCTTGAGCTTGCGCTCCTCGCCGGGACTGCCCTTGGCGAGCTGCTCGCCGCGCAGCCGGACCTCGCCGACGATGCCGATGCACCACTCGGAGCGCAGCGCGTCGGCGATCGCGTGGACCTCGGCCAGCCGGGTCCGGTCGGCGACGATCTGCGTGACGCCGCCGCGGTCGCGCAGGTCGACGAAGATCCGCTCGCCGTGGTCGCGGTAGGTCTGCACCCAGCCGGTCAGGATGACGCGCTTGCCCGCGTCGGCTGCGCGCAGCTCGCCGCAGCCATGGGTCCGAGTATGTGTCGCCAGAAACTCGCTCATGACAGGCCGCAACATAGCGTATGCACCGGCGCGTCGGTGCGATCCTGCGATCCAACTGGTTTTCCCAGGAATTGCGATCGGATCCGATCCCTTCTGCGGCGGGAAATTTGATCCACCCGGAAGCGGCGCGTTAGCATTTTCCCACGTCGGCGGAACGGGGTTTCTCGACGGAGCAGCAAGGTCTGATCCGGTCGGATGCCGTGCGCGTCACGGTCGGGAGGCCCGCGACTTGGCTATGTGCGAAACTACGAGGAGTCTGCGTTGAGTGAAGCTTTGCCCGCCACCTCTTCGCCGTTCATCGAGCCGTGCGCCGGTCCCCCGCTGCGAAGCGAGACCGCGAGCGCGAGCCGCGCGGCCGAGCTGGTCGAAGCGCT
>VBLP01000076.1:0-536 GCA_005887925.1 Deltaproteobacteria bacterium
CGCGCTCAAGTGCTGCCTTTCAACCAGGCTTCGACGCCTGCATTGATGTCGGGTGCGGGGTTCGCCCAGTCGAACGAATGCTCGATCAGCCCGCCCCAGTCGGCACGTGTCTTCTTGAACGTCTTCTCCACGAGGTACAGGACGTTGCGACCCATGCCGCGCATCCATCCCCACTCCATGGCGACGTTGGGATTGAGCTCGGGGAGGTACCTGTCCTCGACGATCGCGATACCGCGCTTGCAGCCGAGGAGATACAGCTCGACATTGTCCCACAGGATCGAATGATACTCGTTGTCGCTGGCGATCCGCGGAACGTATCCGCGCTGCTGAACGGCGCCCCGCACCGCGTCGATGACGGCCTGGAGCTCGACATCGGCCGGCGTGGGCTTCTTCAGGTCCGGAAACTTGGTCATCACGAAGACCGATCTATCGAACTTGGCGACGCCGTGGAACCTGGCCAGCAGCGCGTCATGACGCGCGTGATGCGGTGGGAAGGCGACGAGCTCGGAGAGCGTCTTCAGGACGAACTGCTGCTG
>VBLP01000076.1:588-13535 GCA_005887925.1 Deltaproteobacteria bacterium
CCTGCGGATGTCCGATCGAAGAACGGCGAGGGTGTCCTCGAATGTGCCCATCACACACCCTCCAGCTCGGCGGCGCCACTGGCGCTCTGCAGCGTGGTGCAGACGCCCTCGAGGCGAGTGCGATCTGCGGACTCCATCTGCTCGCCCAGCCGCCGCAGGTCGCGGATGGTGGTCTCGAGCATCCACGCCGAGGGCGCCGCGGCGATCGCCAGCTGTGCATCCTCGTCGGCGGCGGTCCAGTCTCTCGCCACCACCGCGAGCTGCAGCTCGGCCGTGAGCTCCCAGAAGTCGGGGATGGCCTCGTCCCGGCGCGCCCGGACGGCGGCGCGAACGCGCGGCAGGATCGCCTCGAGCTCGGCCCTGGCGGCGGCGTCGTTGCGCTGGACCAGGAGCGTCACGACATTGATCCCCGGGTAGTAGTCGCTGGGAGTCTTTTCGAATCCCGATCGATAGTGCCGGAGCGCGTGCTCGTGGTTCTCTGCCGCGGCGTGGGTGTCGTTGCGCAGCCGGGCCTGCTCGTAGCGGTCCTTGTAGATCCGGCCGAGGATCCCGAAGGTCTCGCCGTCGCCGCCGGTCTCCGCGACCAGCTTCTCCATGAGCTCGATCGCACGCTGCTGAAGCCCCGCGGCGATTCAGCGCGAGAGCGAGCTGCTGCTGCACCTCGGAGGATCTCGCGATCTCGGGGGGCGCGTCGATGGCCAGCGCGATGACGCGGTCCCAGTCCGACACGTCCCGGTACTTCCGGAGCAGCTTGAGATACTCGATGGGATCGATGTCGGGAGTACCGCGGACGACCGCCTCGCGATGCTGCAGGTCGTGCATCGCCGCTTCGGGGGTCTCCACGAAGCTGCGGGCGAACGCCTGTCGCTTCATGGCCGGTCGCGCACGTCGCGGGCGACGGTCGGCCTCGAGCTCCGGGGGAAGGTCGAGCTGCAGGTCCGGAAAGAACTCGTAGATCGGGCTGTCGCTGACGGTCGTGGTCTGGCTCTGACGGATCGCCGCCTGGAGCGCGGCAGTGAACCGCTCGGCCGGCTCCCCGGTGAGCCTGCCCGACTCGTCCGGCTCGTACCACAGCGCCTGCACATAGCTGAGATTGCCCGGCAGCCGCCCGCCGGCCGTGATCAGGAGTGTCCGCCCGCGCCGGATCGCGTGTCGAACGCCGAGCTCGTAGAGCACATTCGGGTTGTGTGTCGATACATCCGCGATCATCAGATCGCTCGAGATCAGCGCCGTGAACATGGCCTTGTGCCAGATCGCGCCGGGCTTGAGCTCTTCCAGGCGACGACACTCCATGCCAACCGCTTGCACGGCCGGCTGGAGCACGCTCCGGTACAGATACTCGAAGTCCAGCCTCCGGCCCGTCTCGTCGGGCCTGACGCCGGATGGCATCGCCACGTAGCAGTCTCGCATCTGGACTCCTTCGCACCGCCCACCCGACAGTATGCCCGACCGCCGTCGAGCCGCGCAAGCGGGCCTCGTCGTGCACGCGATGGCTGCGTCACCGGAGGCGGCGGTGCTCCGCCATCACAGCGCGCGGTCGAGCGCGTCGCTCACCGCCACACCGCGAGCCCGCTGATCGCGATCTCGCGCCGGCGTGGCAACTGCGGTGGTCAGTTCACGGCCGCGTCGACGGCGTCGTCGGGCGGCATGGGACACGGCGGCGGCGCGACGCGCGCGACCAGCAGGCACAGCTCGCCGACGAGCTCGCAGTAGCCGGCGTGGATGCGCTGCAGGGCGGGGTCGTGCGCGAGGATCGCATCGACCAGCGCGGCCTCGTCGGGGTCGAGCGCGTCGAGCGCGCGCAGCGCGAGCAGCGACGCGACGGGGCCGTGGGCGGGCTCGCCGATCAGGGCGGCGTGCAGCGCGAGCATCGCGGCGCCGAGCCGGCGGCGGACCTCGGCGGCCTCGACGCCGAGCGCGCGGGCGAGCTCGCTGCAGCGGTGGCCGTCGAGCAGCGCGGCCTCGAGCAGGCGCTGGTCGGCGCGGCCGAGCGGGCCGGCGAGCGCGGCCACCGCGGCGAAGGCGCCACGTGGCGCACCGGTCGGACCGGCCGGGGTCCAGGCGGAGGGCGCGAGGGCCGGCGCGGACGCGCGGGTGGTGTTCGTCGGCTTGGTCGTCTTCATGAGCCGGGCGAAACTACGCGGCTGCCCTGGGGAATTCCATGGGCAGGATTCCCCAGGTGGTGGCCGCGCTGCGATGCGAGTCGGCTCACGCTCCGTCGACCGCCGTGTTGCGAGCGGCCGGCTGATCAGGGCTCGGTGGAGACCAGGTCGTTGCGGACGGCGAACACGGCGGCGGCGGCGCGGGTGGTGACGGCGAGCTTGGCGTAGATGTTCTCGACGTGGTGGTTCGCGGTGCGCACGGCGATGCCGAGCGAGGTGGCGATCTCCTTGTTGGTCGCGCCGCGCGCGAGGTGAACCAGCACCTCGACCTCGCGCGGGGTGAGCCCGGCGGGCAGGCTGCGCTCGGGGCGGGGCAGGCCGGCGGCGCCGAGCACGGCGTCGACGGCGCGCCGGCACAGCCGACCGTCGCGCACCTCGGCGGCGAGGGCGTCGGCGGCGGCCGCGGCGGTGAGCGCCGGGCGGTGGGCGCGGGTCTGCCGCATGGCGTGATAGGCGTCGGCCGCGGCGATCAGGCGGGCCTCGCGGTCGAGCATCGCGGCGTTCGCGCCGCGGTGGTAGCCGCTGGCATCGAGCCGCTCGTGGTGCGCGCCGGCGATCGCCGACGTCGGCGAGCAGCGGCGTCCGGGCGAGGATGCGCTGGGTGTAGTAGCCGTGCAGGCGGACGCGCTCCCACTCCATGGCGTTGAGCGGCCCGGGCTTGTCCCAGATCCGGTTCGGTACGCTGACGGTGCCGAGGTCGTGGAGCAGCGCCGCGAGCCGGGCGCGCGGCAGCGCCTCGCGGTCGTCGCAGCCGGCCTCGACGAGCGCGGCGACTCCCGTCGAGTGACCGAGGGTGAACGGCGACTTGAGGTCGGCGAACCGGCCGAACGCGACGGCCACGCGGTCGAGCTCGAGGCGCGGGCCGGCGACGGAGGCCGCGGGTTCGTCGTCGAGATAGAGCTCCCAGACGGAGGTGGCCTCGAGCACGGGCCAGAGCTCGGCGTGCGCGGCGAGGAACGCGTCGGCGATCGCGGGCGCGAGGTGCTTGCGGCGGCGGCGGCGGATCTCGGCGAGCGCGGCATCGCGGCCGCTGGACGAGCCGGGGGAGCCCGAGCTGCGATGCCGGACCTCGACGAGCTCGGCGACGTGGAGGACCTGCGCCGCGGGTCGGATCGCGTCGCCCGCGAGCCGGTGCGGGCCGCCGCGGCCGTCGTGGCGCTCGTAGATCTGGCCGAGCGCGGTGATCACGCCCTCGGGCAGCTGGAGATCGCCGGCGAGCGCGACCGCCTGGGTGCACTGCGCCGACACCAGCGCGTCGCCGGCGCCGGGACGGGTCATCACGCGCGCCATCGCGGCGAGCCGGTGGTGCAGCGGCGCGTCGCGGGCGAGGTGGGTCACGGTGCGGCCGACGACGGCGCTGCGGCTGGTGCGGTCGACGCCGGCGTAGGTGGTCAAGAGGTCGTGATCGTCGCCGCCGAGCCGGGAGGCCTCGTGCGCGTACGCGGTGCAACCGAGGTGGCGCAGCAGCGTGGTGCTGCGAACCTCGTCGAGCTCGGCGATGCCGACCAGCCGGGCGAGCCGGGTCGCGAGCACGCAGGTCCTGAGCGAGGTCTCGAGCGGGAGCCCGGCGGCGAGATCGGTCGCCAGCGACAGCGCACCGAGCAGCTCACCGAGTCGCACGACCACTTCTACCGCATTTGCCGCCGGCGTGCCCGACGAGACCGGAAGCGGACCCGTTTACATCACGTTCCCCGGATCGCGGCGCGGTCCAGACCCGAGCAGGCCCCGGATACGCTGGACGCTCGGTCTGTCACCGCCTTCCGCGGATCCGTCTTGCCGGGAGATGTTGAGGTCCGTCGCCGCGACGAACAGCTGGTTCTTGCCCGGATGCGCAGCAAGACGTCGGTGAATCTCGGCATCGTGCTCTTGCGGTCGGCGTGCCCCGCGCGAGGCGAAGCCGCGAAGGAACTCGGTCCTGACCGGATCTCGGCCACGAGCTCCGGCTCCGCTCGATCGCGATCGCGCTGGGGCCCTGGATCAGCGGATCGTCGCCGGAGGCGAGCACTGGGCCTGGCCGAGATCCTGGTTGGCCTGGATATATCCCTTGCCGCCGCCGCCGCCACCGCCACCGGAGTTCATGGCACCTGCAATGCCGCCGGTCGCAGCAGCGGCCGCCGGGTACCCGCTGCCGCCGCCGCCGCCATTGCCACCGCCGCTGGTACCGGCGGCACCCCCCGCGGCAGGCGTGGTCGGGGCCGTGACCAGCGGATCGTTGCCGTCCTTGCCGTTGGCTATCTGGGGGTCACCGCCGGCCGCGGCGCCACCACCGCCGCCGCCGCCGTTGGCGACCAGCAACGTGTTCATGTTCGTGATGATCGACGACGCGCCGTACAGGACGATCAGCCCGCCCGAGCCGCCACCACCGCCCCCGCCGTGCGGGGACTCATCTGCGCCGTCGACGCCGCCGAGACCACCACCACCCGACGCGTTGATCGAGCCCGTGATCGTGAGTCCCCCACCCGAGAGCAGGTACACCGCGCCACCGCCGGCACCGGCTCCGACGCCGTTCATCCCGCCGCCGGGCTGGCCCTCGCAGCCGCCTCGCAGCCGCATCGGCACGCCGAGGATGAGATCGGCGGCCAGGCCATTCTGGTGATTGCCGGCGTCTCCGGTGCCGCCGTTGCCGGCCTGCGACATGAAGCTACCGCCCGCGCCACCGCCACCACCGGTGTCGCCCGGTGGGCCGCCGTTGGCCGGAATGAGGAGGAACGGCTTGCACTCGTTGGACTGCGAGCCGGCGCCGCGCAGGGTGCCTCGGCTCGCCACGTCGAGCAGGCCACTGACCGTCAGCTGGCTCGTCGCAATGATCGCGAGCGGGCGCGAGCCGACGGCTTGGAGTCCGCCGACCGTCACCGTCTCGGCGACGATGAAGCACGCGTCCGGCTGCAGGCCGCCGCCCCAGCCCGGCGGCGCCGCGGCCAGGCACTCGGCGCTCGTGTCGGTGTTGATCGTCCCGCTCAGCGTCTTGGTGCCGAGCCCGGTGCCGAGGCAGACCTGCCAGCCGCCCGGGCCATAGCAGGTCGTCCCCGGCGGAGCGTCGATCATCGCGTCGGGCAGCGGCATCGCCGCGTCGGGCAGCGCCGGTGCATCGGGGATCGGGCCGGCGTCGTCACCTGGCTTGGCGGAGTGGGAGAACCCGCAACCGACCGCGACCACGGTAGTCGCAACGGCGATCGGAGCGACCGCCGACCACCGCAGGGAATGACTCGACATCCTCGCTGGGGGGCAACGCACGGCGCAAGCTTCGCGGCTCGTCGTCGGGGTTGTCAACGACTGTCTCGCGTCCGTGTATGCCGAGGTGAGGCGTACGGCGCCGCAATCACTGCGCGAGCGCGTCGAGCCGGGCGCGCGCCCAGCCGGCGCGCTGCTGCATGTTTACATACTCGCCGTCGAGCGGGCGATCGCCCCACCGCGCGAGCTCGGCCTCGGCCGCCGCGAGCTCCTTCCTGGCTTCGTCGGCGTCGATCTCGGCCGTCGGGATCGCCTGCTCGACGAGGATCTCGACCGCGCCGCCCGGATCGACGCGGAGATAGCCCGACGACACCGCGTAGCGCGCGCGCGCCTTGGTCCCGATCGTGAGCACGCCCGGCTTGAGCGCGGTCAGCATCGGCACGTGCCCCGGCAACAGCTCGAACTCGCCGAGCTCGCCCGGCGCCTGTACGCTGTCGGCGTCGGTGTGCGCGACGACGCCGCGCGGCGTCACCAGGTTGACTCCGAGGATCGTGGGCAGTCCGCTGGCCATGGTGTTCCTTCAGCGCTTCACGCGCGCTTGGCGAGCTCCGCGGCCTTGGCGCGCACGTCGTCGATCGTGCCGGTCATCTCGAACGCCTGCTCGGGCAGGTCGTCGCACTTGCCCTGCAGGATCTCCTCGAAGCTGCGCACGGTGTCCTCGCGCGAGCAGAAGATGCCGCTCATGCCGGTGAAGGTCTCGGCGACGTGGAACGGCTGGCCCATGAACTTCTCGATCTTGCGGGCCCGCGACACGGTGAGCTTGTCGTCCTCGGACAGCTCGTCCATGCCGAGGATCGCGATGATGTCCTGGAGGTCCTTGTAGCGCTGCAGGATGCGCTGGACCTCGCGCGCGACGGCGTAGTGCCGCTCGCCGACCACCGCGGGCGTGAGGATCGTCGACGTCGAGTCGAGCGGATCGACCGCGGGGTAGATGCCCTTCTCGGTGATCGCGCGGCTGAGCACGGTGGTCGCGTCGAGGTGGGCGAACGCGGTCGCCGGCGCCGGATCGGTCAGGTCGTCGGCGGGCACGTAGATCGCCTGCACCGACGTGATCGAGCCGTCCTTGGTCGACGTGATCCGCTCCTGCAGGCCGCCCATCTCGGTCGACAGCGTCGGCTGATAACCGACGGCGCTCGGGATGCGGCCGAGCAGCGCCGACACCTCGGAGCCGGCCTGGGTGAACCGGAAGATGTTGTCGATGAACAGGAGCAGGTCCTGCTTCATCACGTCGCGGAAGTACTCGGCGACGGTCAGCGCCGACAGGCCGACGCGCTGGCGGGCGCCGGGCGGCTCGTTCATCTGGCCGAAGATCAGCGCGGTCTTCGACAGCACGCTCGAGCCGTCGAACAGCTTGGCGTGCTTGAGCTCGTAGAACAGGTCGTTGCCCTCGCGGGTGCGCTCGCCGACGCCGGCGAACACCGAGTAGCTGCCCGACTTCTTGGCGACGTTGTTGATCAGCTCCTGGATCAGCACGGTCTTGCCGACCCCGGCACCGCCGAACAGGCCGATCTTGCCGCCGCGGCGATACGGCGCGAGCAGGTCGACCACCTTGATGCCGGTCTCGAACATCTCGACGTTGACGCTCTGATCGGTGAACTTGGGCGGCGGCCGGTGGATCGGCGAACGCTTGGTCGCCGTGACCGGTCCGGCCTCGTCGACCGGCTCGCCGATGACGTTGAGGATGCGGCCGAGCACCTCGGGGCCGACCGGCATCGAGATCGGGACACCGGTGTTCTTGACCGTCTGGCCGCGGATCAGACCGTCGGTCGAGTCCATCGCGACGCAGCGGACCGTGTGCTCGCCGAGGTGCTGCGCGACCTCGACCGTCAGGTTGTCGCTGCGCTTGTCGATCGACGGGTTGGTCACGAGCAGCGCCGTGTTGATCTCGGGCAGCTCGGCGGAGTCGAACGCGACGTCGACCACCGGGCCGATGACCTGGACCACGCGGCCCATCGAGTTGGGGGAATAGTCGGTAGCAGCCATGTTCGTTACCCCTTGAGAGCTTCGGCGCCGCCGATGATCTCGAGCAGCTCCTTGGTGATCGCGGCCTGACGGGCGCGGTTGTACGACAGCGTGAGCCGGGAGATCATCTCGCCGGCGTTCTTGGTCGCGTTCTCCATCGCGGTCATCTGCGCCGCGAAGAACGCGGCGATCGACTCGAGCGATGCGCGGTACAGCTGGATCTGCACGTAGAGCGGCGCGAGCCGGTCGAGCAGCTCCTGCTTGCTCGGCTCGTAGACGAAGTCGGCCTGGGCATCGGCCGCCGCCGCGGCGTGCGCACCCGCCGGCGCGATGGCCGTCACCTTCTCGGCCACGACCGGCAAGAGCTGCTTGACCCGCGTGACCTGGCTGATCGCGCTCTTGAACTCGTTGTAGACGACGAACACGCGATCGACCTTGCCGGAGGTGAAGTCGTCGATCACCCGATTGGCGGTCTCGCGCGCCAGGCTGAGCGCCGTCGCGCCGGTCGGTGCCGCGTCGAAGCTTGTCACCATCGCGCGCCGCCGCGCGAAGTACTGGTTGCCCTTGCGGCCGATGATCCGCAGCGACACCTCGGTCGCCCCCGAAAGCTCGCTGGCGGCGAACCGCTCGACCGCCTTGACCACGTTGGCATTGAACGCGCCGGCCTGGCCACGGTCGCTGGTCACCACCACGATCGCCGCCTTCGCCAGCGGCCGCTCGTCGAACAGCTTGTGGGCATCGGCGCCCACGACCGCCGACAGCTCGCTGACCACCCTGGCGAGCGCGGTCGAGTACGGCCGCGCCGCGATCAGCGCCTCCTGGGCCCGCCGCAGCTTCGCGGTCGACACCAGCTTCATCGCGCGCGTGATCTTGCGCGTGTTCTTGACGCTGGTGATCCGCTTGCGGATCGCCTTGAGGCTCGGCATGGGCTAGTGCTTCTCCTCGACCGAGAACTGCTTGGCGAACTCGGTCAGCGCGTCGCGCAGCCGCTTCTCGAGGTCGCCCGGGCCCTTCTTGCCGCTCGGGTCCTTGACGTCCTCGAGCTTGCCGCTCGCGCGCAGCTCGTCGAGGATGTCCTTCTTGCGCGACTTCAAGAACGAGAGCAGCTCCCGCTCGTAGCGCGCGAGCACCGCCACCGGGTAATCGTCGACGAAGCCGTTGGTGCCGGCGTAGATCACGACGACCTGCTCCTCCATCGACATCGGCTGGAACTGGCCCTGCTTGAGCAGCTCGACCATGCGCTCGCCGCGGTTGAGCTGCGCCAGGGTCGCCTTGTCGAGGTCGGAGCCGAACTGCGCGAACGCCGCCTTCTCGCGGTAGCTCGCCAGCTCGAGGCGGAGCCGGCCGGCGATCTTCTTCATCGCCTGGGTCTGGGCGTTGCCGCCGACCCGCGACACCGAGATGCCGACGTTGACCGCCGGCCGGATGCCCGAGTAGAACAGGTCGGCCTCGAGGAAGATCTGGCCGTCGGTGATCGAGATGACGTTGGTCGGGATGTAGGCCGAGACGTCGCCTGCCTGGGTCTCGATGATCGGCAGCGCGGTCAGCGAGCCCCCGCCCTTGTCATCGCTCATCTTGGCGGCGCGCTCGAGCAGGCGGCTGTGCAGGTAGAACACGTCGCCGGGGTACGCCTCGCGGCCGGGCGGCCGGCGCAGCAGCAGCGAGAGCTGGCGGTACGCGACCGCCTGCTTGGACAGATCGTCGTAGATGATCAGCGCGTGGCGGCCCGAGTCGCGGAAGTACTCGGCCATCGTCACGCCGGTGTACGGCGCGATGAACTGCAGCGGCGCCGGCTCCGACGCGCCGGCGAGCACGACCGTGGTGTACTCCATCGCCCCGGCCTTGGTCAGCCGGTCGACGACCGTGGCCACCGTGGACTGCTTCTGGCCGATCGCCACGTAGAAGCAGAACATGTCCTGGCCCTTCTGGTTGATGATCGTGTCGACCGCGATCGCCGTCTTGCCGGTGCCGCGGTCGCCGATGATCAGCTCGCGCTGGCCGCGGCCGATCGGGATCATCGAGTCGATCGCCTTCATCCCGGTCTGCATCGGCTCGTGCACCGACTTGCGCGAGATGATGCCGGGCGCCTTGATCTCGACCTGGCGGCGCTGCGCGCCGACGATCGGCTTGCCGCCGTCGACCGGCGCACCGATCGCGTTGATCACGCGGCCGAGCAGCTCCTCGCCGACCGGGACCTCGACGATGCGGCCGGTGCGCTTGACCACGTCGCCCTCGCGCACCGCCTCGTACTTGCCGAGCAGCGCGACGCCGACGTTGTCCTCCTCGAGGTTGAGCACCATGCCGCTGATCTTGTCGCCGCCGGCGCCCTCGAACTCGAGCAGCTCGCCGGCCATCGCGCCCGACAGGCCGTACACGCGCGCGATGCCGTCGCCGGCGGTCAGCACCGTGCCGGTCTCGGTGACCGAGACCTTCTTGTCGTAGTTCTCGATCTGCTGGCGGATGATGTCGGAGATCTCTGCGGCGCGGATATCCATGGCGACCTCGTTGTGCCTTTACTTGGTGAGCTCGTCGCGCAGCGCGCGGAGCTGGGTGCGAAGGGAACCGTCGTAGACCGTGTCGCCGAGCTTGGCGACGACCCCGCCGAGCAGCTCGGGGTCCTCGCGCCTGGTGACCGCGACCTTCTTGCCCGAGAGCTGCTCGAGCGCGGCGGTGATCTGCTTGAGCTGGGCGGCGTCGAGCGGCCGGGCCGACGTGATCTCGGCCTGCACCCGGCCCGCCTTGGCCTCGATCATCGCGTCGACCTCGCGCGAGATCGCCGCGAGCGAGCCCAGCCGCTCCCCGTCGAGCAGGAGGTAGACCAGGTTGCGGGTATACGGCTCGGCCTTCACCCGCGCGAGCAGGCCGTCGATCACCCTGCGGCGATCGGCGCGCCGGATCGCCGGGTTGGTCAGCGCGGTGACCAGCTCGGCCGAGTCGTGCATCGCCCGCGCCAGCGAGCGCAGATCGGCGCCGAGCTTGTCGAGGTTGCCGTGGGCCGTGCCGATCTCGAGCACGGCGCGCGCGTAGCGACGCGCGAGGCTGCCGGTCACCATCAGCGGTCTCCTTGCCGGGGCGCCGTCCCGGGCGAGGTCCGGCCCGGCCCCGCGCCGCCCTGCACGTCGGTGATGAACGTGGCGACCAGCTTCTGCTGATCGCCCGCGGTCATCTTCTCGCGCAGCAGCTTCTCGGTCGCCGCCGCCGCCGCCGCCGTGACCTCGCGGGTCAGCTCGACGCGCGCCAGCTCGATCTCGGCCGCGATCCGCAGCTCGGCGTCGCGCTTCATCTGCGCGGCCTGGGCCTCGGCCGCCGCGAGGATCCGCTGCTTCTCGTTCTCGGTGTCGACCCGCATGCCCTCGACCATCTGCTGGATCTCGGCGTCGGCCGCCACGAGCCGCGACTCGAACTGCGCCAGCTTGTCGGCGGCCTGCTGGCGCAGCCGCGCGGCCTCGTCGAGCGCGCTCTTGATCAGGTCGTGGCGCTCCCGGGCGGTCTTCTGCGCGAGCGGCTTGCCCTGCCATGCCAGGAGCCCGAGCAGGATCGCGAAGTTGATCAGGGCGAACACGAACGGCGGCGACGCGGGCTCCTCCTCGGCGATCACGCGGCCGGTCTCGGGGTCCGTCATCTTGCCGTCGCCGAACGGCCCGCCGTACTCATCCTTGCCCATGTAGTCGAACAGGTGCCAGGGCTGCATGCCGAAGAAGTTGAAGTGCCTGCTCGGATCGGCCTCTCCCTCGTCGGCCGGGCTCGATCCCGAGACATGATGCTCGCTGCCGGGCTCCTCGGGGCGCGCCGAATCTCCCGCCGCACCCGCCGCGGCCCGCTCGGCCTCCGAGCCACGCTCGGCGGGCTGGCCGAACGCGGGCGACGCACCGGCGCCGACGACCGCCAGCCCCAGCGCGACACCGGCGGCCTTCGCGAGCATCGACATGCGCATCGCAGACATCGCAGACATCGCCGGCATCAGGCCACCTCCCGGCCGAGCAGCTTGGCGCTGATCGCGCGGGCCAGCGCGTCGGCCTGCGGCATCAGCTGCGCGCGCGCCGCGTCGGTCTCGCGCCGCATCTCGGCGTGCGCCTCATCGATCGCCTTCTGCGTCGCCGCCCGCGCCTGGTCGGTGACCTCGCGCTCGTGCCTGGCGGCCTCGAGCCGGATCTTGCGGCCCTCCTCGTTGGCGCGATCGCGCGCGCCGGCCAGCCGCCTGTCGTACTCGGCGAGCTTGGCATCGGCCTCGGCCGTCATCCGCTCCGCCTCCTCGCGCGCGCCCTCGATCCCGGCCTTGCGCCGCTCGCGCAGCTGCAGATACGGCTGGAACAACAAGCGATTCGCCACGAAGAACAGCACCAGGAACAGTGCGAACTGAACGACGACCGTGAGGTCGAGGTCGATCAGCGGATGCCCTCCGGCCAGCGAAACGATGGGCGTCTGATCCATGGTCTTTCCCTACGCAACCTATGAAGAGTCCTCGGGTTGACGCCGGCTGCTTATAGTCGGCGCCGCCAACCGTGTCAACGGTGGGATGCCCGGGCTTTGTCGACGGAACTGCGACAATGCGCCGCGCGCGCGGCCAGCGACGGAACATCCCGCGAACCACCACGATCGCCGGCCGCGCTCCGGACCATTATCCTGCACCTCCCCTGATGTCCGATCGCCACGACGACCCGAGGATACCCGGCGCGGCGGTCTCGCCGGCCGACCCCACCCTGACGCGCGATCCCGACAGCCACGTGGGCCCGCTGCCGCCGGCCGGCGCGCCCGCCACCGCCCCGACCGACGAGTTCGCTGCCCCGACCACCGGGCCCGATCGCTACGAGATCCTGGGCGAGCACGGCCGCGGCGGCCTGGGTCGCGTGTCGCGCGCCCACGACCGCCTGCTCGGCCGCGACGTCGCGATCAAGGAGCTGATCTCGCGCGGCCTGATCAGCGAGATCCGCTTCCTGCGCGAGGCGCTGATCCCCGCGCGGCTCGAGCACCCCGGCATCGTCCCGATCCACGAGGCCGGGCGGTGGCCCGACGGCACGCCGTACTACGCGATGAAGCTGGTCGCCGGCCGCTCGCTGCGCGACCTGCTCGCCGCGCGCGCCACCGTCGACGAGCGCATCGCCCTGCTCGACCATGTCATCGCCGTCGCCGACGCGATCGCCTACGCGCACGGCAAGAACATCATCCACCGCGACCTGAAGCCGGCCAACGTGATCGTCGGCGACTTCGGCGAGACCGTCGTGATCGACTGGGGCCTGGCCAAGGACCTCGGCGAGGCCGACGAGCTCACCGGCGGCGGCTCGCCCTCGCCCAGCCCCGACGACGGCCTGACCGCGGTCGGCACCGTCCTGGGCACGCCGGCCTACATGTCCCCCGAGCAGGAGCGCGGCGAGCCGGTCGACCGGCGCGCCGACGTGTTCGCGATCGGCGCCATGCTCTGGGAGCTGTGCTCGCTGCAGAAGCAGCCGCCGGCCAGCACCGCGCAGCGCCGCCGCGCGCTCCTCCGGGCCGGCATCGACGAGGACCTGATCGCGATCATCAAGCAGGCGCTCGACCCCGACCCGGCGCGCCGCTATCCCCACGCCGGCGCGCTCGCCGCCGACCTCAAGGCCT
>VBLP01000426.1 GCA_005887925.1 Deltaproteobacteria bacterium
AGTAGATCTTCCAGGCGTGGGTGTCCTTGGCCTCGTAGAAGCTGGTCTGCGACTGCTTGCGGATCGCGGCGGTGTAGGCGGACGGGCTCGCGGCGCGCTGCGGGAACCGCTTGCTGCTCATCATGATGCGGCCGGCGAATGCCTGGTTGGGGTTCTCGGCGGCGGCGGGCCGGATCGAGAGGGCGAGCGCGAGCACGACGAGCGACGACATAGCTGTGCGAACGATCATTGCCATCGATGCTAGCCGAGGCGCGGTGTGGGAGTCGACCGCCTCTCGGGGGCCTCGCGCTCTGTGCAGGTCTCGAACGCTCCGGTCGGGTCGTCAGCTGCCGAGCAGCGCGCGGATCGCGTCGAGGCCGGTGCGGTCGGGCGCGTCGGGGCCATCGAGGCGCGCGGCGATCTCGACCGCGCGGCGCGCCAGGACGCGATAGATCTCGGCGAGATCGGGTCGATCGCGCAGCGCCTCGAGGTGGCGGGACACGGTCGCCAGATCGCCGCGGCGCACCGGCCCGGTCAGCCCCCGGGTCGTGCCGTGTGCGGCGATGTTGTGCAACGCCCCCTCGGCGAGCGGGATCAGCGCCTGCGCGGCGCGGTCCTGTGTGACACCCACGCCGGCGAGCACGGCGGCGGCGGCATCGACGGCCGCGACGAGGTAGTTCGACGCCAGCGCGGCGGCCGCGTGGTACGCGGCCATCTGCGCGCCGTCGAGCGGCAGCACCACGCCGCTGATCGCGGCGACCAGCTTGCCGGCGGCGGCGCGGCCGGCGTCGTCGCCCTCGACGCCGAACACGGTGCCCTTGAGCATGCGCATCGCGGTCTTGCCGTCGGCGATCGCCGACAGCGGGTGCAGCGTGCCGGTGCCGGCGACCTGCCCGGCGATCGGGCCGAGCAGCTCCTTGGCCGACGCGGCGCCGGCGCAGTGCAGGAGCACGTGGCGCTTGTTGATCAGGCCGGTGCCGAGCAGCATCTGCGCGACCTCGGCGATCGCCTGATCGCGGACCGCGAGGATCACGACCTCGGTCTCGAGCAGGAGATCGGGTGGCGCCGACGAGAACGCCGCGACACCCGCGGTCGAGCCCGCGGCGCGTGCCTGGGCCGCGCGCCGCGCCCACAGGCCGAGCACGGGGACGCCGCCGAGGCGGAGCGCGCCGGCGAGCGCGGTCGCCACCGGGCCGGCGCCGACGACGAAGGTGGTGGGATTGCGAGCGGTCACGGCTGATAGAGGTGGTGCTGGGCGATATACCGCAACACGTCACGCGGCACTAGCCCGGCGACGCTCGAGTCACCGCGCGCGAGGAGCTCGCGGATCTGCGTCGCCGAAACCTCGGGCATCGCGACCTCGCCGCCGGTAGCGCCCGGCGGCAGCGCATGACCGCCGCGGCCGACGACGATCAGCGGCGCCCGCGCGACGACATCGGTCCAGCGGTGCCACTTGGCGACCTCGTGCAGGATGTCGGCACCGACCACGAGCCGCAGCGCGTGGCCGGCCGCCGCGATGTGGTCGATCAGGTCGAGCGTGTGGCTCGCGACGAAGCCCGGCCGCTCGGCGAGCTCGGCCTCGGCCCGGCTGACCTGCACCCGCGGCCCGAGCGCCGCCGCGGCGAGCTCGCACATCACCACGCGGTGCTCGTAGGCGACCAGCGGCTTGCCGAACGGGTGCGCGTAGGTGGGCACGAACCACAGCTCGTCGATCGGCTGGGTCTCGAGCACGTACAGCGCGACCATCTGGTGCGCGACGTGCGGCGGGTTGAAGCTGCCGCCGAACAGCGCGACTCGCCTCGGCGCGCCCGGCCCGGCGTCACTCATACAACAGGTAGTCGGCGCGCTCGGCGGCGAAGTCGCCCTCGTCGCGCGGCCAG
The DNA here is from genome assembly GCA_005887925.1 of Deltaproteobacteria bacterium. Taxonomy (GTDB): domain Bacteria; phylum Myxococcota_A; class Polyangia; order Haliangiales; family Haliangiaceae; genus JABFXX01. The sequence continues at coordinate 1,860 of VBLP01000426.1, forward strand.
CGCGCCGCGAGCTCGTCGAGGCTGGCGCCGGCCTCGATCCCTTCGCGGATCGCCGGGCCGCCGGCGAGCAGGTCGATCGCGGGGATGGCGTCGACGAACTCGTAGGCCTTGTCGCGCCAGCGGAACGATGCCGGAGACTGGTCGTAGCACGCCTTGAGAAACGCCACGCCGGTGCGGTAGGGCCGGAACGTCTCGAGGTTGGTGACGTGGAGCTGCACGCCGCCGCACGGCTTGCTGTGGTGCTTGTGGAACATCGGCGTGAAGATCGCGGGCCGGAACATCACACCGGGCAGCTCCATCGCCGCGAGGTCGGCGGCGAGGCGGTGGCCGTCGAGGTAGGGCGCGCCGGCGAGCTCGAACGGCCGCGTCGTGCCGCGGCCCTCGGACAGCTCGGTGCCCTCGATCAGGCACATGCCGGGGTAGACCAGCGCGGTGTCCGTGGTCGGCATGTTCGGCGACGGCATGACCCACGGCAGGCCGGTGTGATCGAACCGCATGTCGCGCTGCCAGCCGCGCATGCCGAGCACGACGAGCTCGAGGTCGAGCTTCTCGACGCTGTGCCGCCAGCGCGCGATCTCGCCGGCGGTCATGCCGTGGCGGTTGGGGCACGATACCAGGCCGATGAACGACTCGAAGCCGGGCGCGATCATCGCGCCCTCGACATGCAGCCCGTCGAGCGGGTTGGGCCGGTCGAGCACGCAGAACGCCTTGCCGGCCTTCGCGCACGCGCGCATCGCCAGCACCATCGTCCACACGAACGTGTAGTACCGGCTGCCGACGTCCTGGATGTCGTAGACCATGACGTCGATCGCGTCGAGCATCTCGGGCGTCGGGCTCAGCGATGCCAGCGTGCTGCCGTACAGGCTGTGGACCGGCAGGTCGCTGCGCGCGTCGCGTCCGGCATCGACCGAGATCATGTCCTGCGCGTCGCCGCGCACGCGCGCACGCCGAGCAGGTCGATCGCATGGCGGAGCTCAGCATCGACCGCGGTCGCATTGACCAGCAGGCCGAGCCGCCTGCCCTCGAGCAGCGAGCTGCCCTCGCTCGCGAGTCGCGCCAGTCCGGTTTGTACCGCCATGGCTAGGCAAAGATCGGGACGGGCTTGAGGGTGACCTTGCCGTCGTTGACGACCAGGCGGAACCGCACGGCGCGGCACTGGTACTGCGCCTTGAGCTTGCCCTCGTTGACCTTGAGCTTGGCGATGAAGTTCTCGAACGAGACCTCGTCGGGGCTGCCGGTGGCGCGGCGCGCCGCGAGGTACTCGGTGTAGACCCGCTTGTAGTAGTCGGGCTCGGACTCCTGGGCCAGCGCGGCGAGGTCGGGGTCGGCCGCCGGGGCGCCCTCGCCGTCCTCGAACTCGACCCGGCCCTGGATCACCGGGTTGCCCTCGTCGTCGAACTCCTCCTCGCCGGGCTCGGGCCGGCCGAGCAGCCGTGCGAGCATGACGTTGAGCCCGTTGGCCAGGCCGTCGAGCTCGAGACCGACCGGGCGGAACGTGCGGTCGAGGTTGCCGTTGATGATGTCGATCACGCCGAGCTCGATCTGATCGATCTGGGCGACCAGCCGGCGGTGCGACAGGTAGAGCCCGAGCAGCGCGATCGCGAGCGCGCCGCCGCCGAGCAGCACGATGAACAGCTTCACGGCGGCCGCGGTGTTGGCGGGATCGGCGATCGGCGCGAGCACGACCGCGCCCGCGGTCATCGCCGGATAGCACGGCGACGGGCCCGCGGTGCGTTCGGCGTCGCCCCGGGTACACTCGCGCGGCAGCGGGCGCGTCGAGCTGCGCGGCATCTTGACCGCGGCGGCGATGTAATCGACGCCGTCGATCGTGGTCTTCTGCTTGGTGCTGCCCTCGGCGAGCCCGCCGGACTTGAGCAGGTCGCTCAGCACGCGCGCCTTGGCGGTGTCCTCCTCGGGGTTCGCGCCGCGCGTGAAGCTGGTCGCGATGACGTTGCTGTGGTCGTAGTAGGCGATCTCGGTGCCGAGCAGGTTGCGATCGTGCTGCGCCTGCGTGGCGGTCTGGGCATACGCGACGACGATCGCGCCGATGATCACGACGCCCTCGGGGTCCCTGGCCGAGATCGGCGCGTCGGGGTCGATCACCGGGGCGACGCCGACCTTCATCATCCCCTTGTCACCGTAGCTCCAGATGTCGCTGACGATCATCTTCTTGCCGAGCACGACGTTGAGCGCGGGGATGATCGAGTCGCCCCTGTCGGTCTTCCACTGCTTGGCGACCACGGTCGGCACCTCGTTCATCGCGAGCAGGTTGCCGCTGGCGTCGACCACCGCGATGATGTCGGGCTTGACCGCGCCCTGCTTCTCGTCGGCGGTGAACTTCTGGAACCCGATGCGCGCCTGGGTCTGCCGCTCGCTCGCGCTGTCGGTCTTGATCGCGGCGACGAACTCCTTCTCGGCGGCGAGCCGCTCGGCCTTGTTCGAGATGTCGATGCCCTCGAGCTGGTTGAGCTGCTGCACCACCTGGTAGGCGCGCAGCAGCTTGGCATCGGCGTCCTTCTTGAGGCGATCGTCGAAGCTGGTGGAAGTGACGAAGAACGCGATCCCCGTGAGGACGGCGATCACGGCGGCGACAACGGCGGCGATGACCGTGCGAGACATGCTGCCTCCTCGACAATTATCCTAGGATGTTCAAGAGGTTGTCAATCTGTGGACTCGGCGAACCGGGCGGCGATGTCGCGCAGCTCGTGGATCTGGTCGTCGGCGACGGGCGAGAACTCGCACGCCGCGCGCGCCACGCCGCGGCGCAGCGCGGAGGCGAGCTGTGCGCGGTCGCTCACCACCATCAGGCGATGCGTGCCGCGCGCCCCGATCGCGGTCGCGAATGGCTCCGCGGTGCAGCTTGCCGGCACCTGGCGATCGAGGTACGCGGTGGGCTCGCACAGCGCGGCGGCGGGCACGGCGACGAGCACGTCGATCGGCTCGGCGATCTCGAACCGCCTCCCCGGCGGCGCGTGGCTCGCGACATAGCGCCGCAGGGCGTCGAGCGTGCCGGCATAGAGCCGGGCGAGCTCGGCGGGCTCGACCGCGCCATCGGTCTCGACCACGAGCTTGCCGGCGGTGACGCCGCGCGTGATCGCGACGCCCTTGATCTCGACCGTCGGGTGATAGCGCGGCGCGCGCCGCATCATCCACGCCGCCGCGCCGCTGCCGCCGACCAGCAGGGCGAGCGCCACGACGGCGAGCGGGCCGATCCGCCGGCGGCGCTGCGCCGCGCGCCGCAGCCGGACCCGGCCCGCGCGGGCCGGCACAGCGTCGCGTGCCTCGGGTGTGCCGGGCTCGAGCTCGTCGGCGAGCGGGCCCACGGTCGACGGGCGGCCCGACAGCCGCGCGGTCGGCACCTCCGGGGTCGCCGGCGTGCGCAGCCCCGCGATCTTTGCGCGATCGAGCTTCTGGGTCTCGACCAGCCCGACGTCGTTGTCGCGCAGCGCCGCCTCGAGATCCTTGCGCATCTCGCGCGCGCTGTCGAACCTGTCCTCGGGGCGCTTGGCGAGGCTGCGCATCACGGCGTCCTCGACCGCACCCGGCATCGCTGCGCCGAGCTTGCTCGGCCGCCGCGGCACGTCGGACAGGTGCTTGCTCATGATCTCGAAGTGGGTGGTGCCCGTGAACGGCGTGTCACCGACCAGCGATTCGTAGAGCGTCGCGCCCAGCGAGTAGATGTCGGTGCGCAGGTCGACCTCCTGGCCGCGGACCTGCTCGGGGGACATGTAGCGCACCGTGCCCATGGTCTGGCCGGTCGCGGTGAGCCGGGTCGACGTCGTCATCTTCGCGATCCCGAAGTCCATCACCGTCGCGACGCTGTCGCGCGCCCGCACCAGCACGTTGGACGGCTTCATGTCGCGGTGGATCACGCCGCGGCCGTGCGCGTACTCGAGCGCGCGCAGCACGTCGATCGCGATCCGGCACGACGTGACCCAGTCGAGCCGCTCGGACTCGAGGATCATGCGCTCCCACGTCTGACCCTCGACGAACTGCATCGCGAGCACGAAGTGGCCGTTGTCCTGGCCGAAGTTGTAGAGGTGGACGATGTTGGGGTGGTCGAGCGCGGCGAGCGCCTTGGCCTCGTCGACGAACCGCGACTTGACCTGGCTGTGCGCCGCCAGCTCGGGCGGCAGGATCTTGAGCGCGACCTCCTGGTTGGTCAGGTTGTGCCGGCCCTTGAACACCACGCTCATGCCGCCCTGCCCCAGCACGTCGACCAGCTCGTACTGCCCCAGCATGACGCTGCCGATCATCCGGTGGGCACCGCTGGCGCCGAGCGACGTGCCGCAATGGCCGCACTTGACGTCGATGTCGAGCACTTCCTTGCCGCAGGATGGACAGGTCATATCGGCTGGGGATCCCCCGAGGGTAGCCGAAAACGCCGCCGGCCGCGCTGAGCGGCCGGTGCCTACCGGGGTGTTTGCCCGGTCTGGAACGCTGGCGTCAGAAGTTCAGGATGGCCGCCAGCCGCCCGCGCGTGTAGTCCTCGGTGTCATTGTTCGTGCCGCCCGACGGAGGCGCGATCGAGCGCACCGCGGTGGTCAGGTCGTTGGGCTGGTTCGAGTCGACCGTCTTGCGGCGGCCGGCGCGGATGTCGAACGTCAGGTGCAGGTTGCGCGACAGCGCCCAGCGCAGGCCCACGCCGAGCTCGCCGAAGTCCTGGGTCGTGCTGAAGCTGCCGTTGACGTCGGCCTGGTTGACGCCGGCGCCGGCGAGCACGTAGGGCGCGAGGCTGTTGTAGGCGCCGAACTCGTAGAGCAGCGAACCGCCGAGCCGGCGGTCGACGCGGACGTTGTCCTTGAACGAGGTCTTGGCGAGCTCGGCCTCGAGCAGGAGGCCCGTCCCCAGGCGCAGCCGCGCCATCGCGCCGAGATCCGTCGAGTCCTGGCGATCCTGGACGTTCGTGCCGCCGGCGAACACGCCGATGCCGAACGTGGGCAGCGACGGCCGCGGCGCCGCGACGGCGACCGCACCGGGCGCCGAGGCGCCGGGGGCCACCGGGTAGTACGAGCCGCCGTAGTACGACGGCACGGACTCGGGAGAGTACGGATAGTAATAGTAATAATACGGCCGCGGGTAATAGTACCCACCGATCCACACACTGCCGCCGACCCACACGCGGGGACGCCAGAACGGCCGCCACGTCGGGCGGAACGCCGGCCGCGCGAACCGCACGGAGGCGCCGGCGCGACCGGAGAAGCGTACACCCCCACTGAAGCGAACATGTCCGGCTTCCGCAGTTCCGGCTTGCAACAGGGTGGCTGCAAGGACACCGCTCAGTACCAACGCCGATCCGGGGAACATGCGACGGGGCAAACGCATCATTGGGGGTTCGCTCTTTTCCGATAAGCTGGTTGGGCGCTAGGACGCGCGATGGCGTCAGGCGGTTTACTGTGCAGCTGTCAGGCCAGCTCAGCATACCGCTGATGATTCCTGAAACGCTCCCGATTCTGACAGCTTACAACCTCGAGGAGGTGTTAAGTTTTTCCCCGAAGTGTGACCGCTTTTTCACGCCCCCGTCGAGTGTGGTGGCGCGACGACAGCTCAGAGTGGTTCGCAACCCCGCCAAGTCATAGGCATCCTTGACAGTAGGGACGGTGCGTCCCTAAAGTCTCCCTTCCGACCGGAGGTCATTTTGAGCGATCCGAAGCGTGGTGGCAGCCGTGACATCAGCGAGCTCAAGCAGCGGCTGGGACTCAAGAAAGCCACCCCCCCTGCAGCGACGGCTCGCAACGGTGCTCCCGGCGGCGTCGTTCCGCCGCCCGGTCTGGCGCCGCCGGCGCCGCCCCAGCCCGTGATCCCCAACGCGGCCGATGACCCGTTCGCCGCGATGAACGCGATGGCCGCGGTGGGGACGGTTCAGCGCGCCCCGGAGATCGTCATCATCAACGACGGCAAGCCGGTCGAGAACGTCGGCCCGTCGTCGCATGGCGCGATGATCGCCAAGATCGTCGCGCCGGCCGTGATCGCGCTGATCGTCGGCGTGGTGATCGGCCAGATCGCCAAGAGCGCCAACCTCTACAACGCGGGCCTCAAGGACGCGCGGTCGATCCTCGGCGACGACAAGGCAGCGTCGACGGTCAAGAACGTCAAGAAGGCGCTGTCCGAGCTCGACGGCGTGCTCGACGAGATGAAGAACAAGAGCTACCGGCCCGACACGGCCGCCGACAAGAAGCTGCGCGAGCTGTCGGGGCGGCTCGACGTCAAGACCGCGACGGTGTTCCGCACCGCCGCCGCGATCGAGCCCGAGCTGACCGGCCTGGTCATGTCGTTCTACGCCGGCGCGGCCGAGGTCAAGGGCATGGTCGACACCCACGTCAAGGCTGCCGCGGCCGACGACCTCGCGCTCGCCGCCGGCCGGACCGCCGCCGGCAACGCCCAGGTCAAGGACACCGACAACGCGGCGCTGGCGAGCGTCGGCGCGGTGCGCTACGGCGCCCTGATCCAGGCGCCGACCGAGACCGACCGGACCGACTTCGGCGTCAAGATCGTCGAGCTCGGCCCGCCGTACTGCGGCGGCCCCAACCCGGTGACCAGCGGCAAGTGCGACAACAACGAGCCGCCGACGGCCTACGCCTACCGCAACGAGCCCGGCGCCGGCTGGATCAAGGGCGACCTCCAGGTCGGCGGCAGCGACAGCGTGCCGGCCAAGAAGCTCGTGCTGCTCCTGCCCAACGGCACGCGCGACGCCCTGATCAAGGGCAGCGAGCCCGGCGCGTCCGAGGTGTTCTACGTCAAGCGGCTGCGCGCGCTCGCCGATCGGACCAAGAAGCTGATCGAGGAGGCCAACAAGCTCGAGCAGCGGCTGCAGGCCGAGTCGAACAAGAGCACGCGGTTCAGCTTCTTCCTGTGAAAACCATGCATCGAATCGCTCATCTGGCCGTCTTGCTGTTCGGAGTGATCGCCGCGCTCGCAACGCCGGATGGCCTCGGCGCGCCTCGGCCGCAGCCGGCGGCCGTCAAGAAGGCGAAGAAGACCCCGATGACCGCCGCGCACAAGTAGGCGCTGGCCGAGCTCTACGGCGGGTTCAAGTTCGGCATGACCAAGGACGAGGTCATCGCCGTGTTCTCCAAGCAGCTCGACGAGCGCTACGACGACAAGATCAAGCAGACCACCGACATCGCCGCCCAGGATCGGCTGCGCCGCGACAAGAAGAACGAGATCAGCCGGCTGCAGCAGAGCTACGTCGCGTTCGACGGCACCAAGTCGTCGCCGTGGGACGTCTCGATCGTCGAGGGCGAGTTCGCTCACAACACCGGCGAGGCGATGCTCGAGCGCTGGGAGAACCAGAACGGCAAGAACCAGCGCAGGTTCTTCTTCTTCTACGAGGGCAAGCTGTGGAAGATGTTCGTGTCGCTCGACGTCTCGATCCTGCCCGAGGACAAGAAGAACTTCGCGACGTTCCGCTCCGTGATGGAGGGCAAGTACGGCCCCGGCGACGTCGAGCGCGGCCGGATCATCTGGCGCACCGATGAGTTCGAGGCCCGCGCGATCGACAAGCTCAAGAGCTACGACGCGCTCGCCCTCGTGATCGAGGATGCCAGGGTCCGCCCGCAGGTCGTCGCGATCCGCGAGGCCAAGGCGCCGCCGCCCCACGAGACCAGCTCGGTGATCAAGGCGGTGGTCGATCCCGAGCACAAGGACCACCCGGACATCAAGCCGAGCAGCGCGACGGTCGACGACGTGCTGCGCGCGCAGGGACCGGCTCCGACGCCGACGCCAGGCAGCGCGCCGCCGAAGACCAAGTAGGCTACGGGCCGATCTGGACCGGGGTCGCGCCGGCCGAGACCGAGGCCGAGGCGCCGGTCAGGGCGTCGGCGCTGACGCGGACGTCGACCTCGTGGCCGGTGATCGAGCCGTGGCAGCCGGCGCAGACCGCGTCGAACAGCGGCTGTGCGATGCCCATCGAGATCTGCTCGCCCGGCCCGAGCTGGTGCTCCTCGCCCATCTTGACGACGGTGCTGTGGTTGCCGTCCTGCAGCTCGAGGACGACGCCGGTCTGCGACGGGACCTGGACGCGGACCGAGCCGTCGTCGGCCAAGGGCGCGGTGCCGAGCAGCTGGCGGTTCTCGAAGATGCCGTTGCCGCCCCTCGTGCAGTTGCCGGGACACAGCCCCTCGCTGTAGATCGCGAGGAACCTGGCCTTGCGGAACGCATCGACCGGCCGGCCGCGGCGCAGGTTGCCGGTGAGCAAGGTGAACACCAGCGGCGCATCGGGCATGTGGACCACGGCGTGGCCGGGATCGCCGCCGGCGTTGCCGCCGAACACGAGCTGCCGCCGGTTGTCGTACAGCGCACGCGGCGGGTACTTGTAGGCGAGCACGGCGTCGACCTGCGCGGTGCCGGCGGCGCCGCCGGTCAGGAGCACGGTCCGGTTCGCCGTGCGCGGGTCGATCGCGACGGTCTGGAAGCTGCCGGTCGAGAGGTCGCTCGCGTAGGACACCATGACCTCGCCGCCGGGCAGCGAGACCGGGGCGCGGTAGCCCGCCCGTGCGCCCGTGTGGCCGGTCGCGCTGGCGGCGTCGACCAGGCGCAGCGCCGCGAGATAGCCGGTGTCGGCCCGGCCCTGCTCGAACGGGCCGATGCTGCGGTTGAAGATGCCGAGCGCGCCGGCGGCTCCCGGCGACACCGGCGCGCCGTCGGGCCGGAGGTCGGACAGGATGAGCAGGAAGTTGCCGTCGGCGCCCTCGCGGATGTCGGTCGCGGAGGCGTAGCCGACCGATGGCCTGGTCTGGGTGAGATCGGTGAGGCTGGCGTACGGCGAGATCGCGCGCTGCGCGAGCAGCGGGTGGTAGTCGGTGCGGTCCCAGTTGATCCGGCGGCCGGACAGCTGGTAGAAGCCGTCGCTCACCTTCTCGGTCGTCATCGTGATCCGTCCCTCGCGCATGAACTGCGGGCCGACCTCGGAGTTCGACAGGAAGGTGACCTGCTCGTAGCTGTTCTGATCGACGGTCGTACCGTTGACCGCGACGCGCCAGAGGTCCGACTGCGGCAGGAGCCGCTTGCGCGACGTGGTGGCGCCCGCCTTGCCGCGGGTCGACGCGAACACGATCCACTTGCCGTCGGGGGAGAACGCCGGATCGAAGTTGTGGACCTTGAGGCCGTTGCTGTCGGCGGCCGGCGGCGTGACCCGGACGCACGTCGCCGGGTCGCCGAGCCGCACCAGGTAGACGCCGAGCGGATCCGCGGCCTGGGCGCGCGCGGCGAACACCACGCGATCGCCGTCGCTGGCGACGTCGGGCGCCTGGACGTCGGCGTTGCCGCCCAGGCCGCAGCCGCCCGACAACAGCGTCGATCCGCCGACGCTGACCGGGGTGATCTGCTGGCCCGCCGCGAACGTGGTGGCCGCGGCGCGGAGCTCGGCGCCGCCGCCGAACGTGTCGAAGCTCAGGCGATCGGGCGCGGTGGTGTTGCTCGGGCGCTGGACGTAGACGATCGCGATCGGATCGCCGCTGGCCATCGGCGTGACCTGGCCGGCGAGCGCCGCGCGCTCGCGGTTGACCCACTCCTGCAGCGTGCAGAACGGGCCCGACGTCATCGGGTTGAATGCGCCGCACGCGGCGGGGTCCGACGGCTTGCCCGGCTGCTCGAGCACGGGGCCGCCGCGGTGAAGGACGCCGGCGGGGCCGTTGGCGAGCAGCGCCTTGGCGACGGCGCGGCCGCGGCGCGCGTCGGGGAACTCGAGCGCCATGAAGTCGTTGCGCAGCAGCTCGTAGTTCTTCTCGAGCGCGACCGCGGAGAAGAAGCCCTGGGTGCCGCTGCGCAGCTTGAAGTCATTGGTCGCCGCCGGGCTGTGGCAGGCCTGGAACGAGCAGCCGCGGACCAGGAGCAGCGGCTGGACGTAGCTGGCGAAGAACTGCTTGACCGGGTCGCCGGCGGCGAAGTCGAGCTTGCCGGCCAGGGTCGCCCAGGTCCGGATCGCCGCGTAGTCGGTGTCGCTGGTGCTCGCGAACTGATCGCCGCCGGTGTGGCCGCGGCCACCGGCGCCGACCGCGAGCGGCACCCGCAGGATCTGCGAGTCCTCGACCGGCGCGTTGACGAACGACCAGGCCTGGCTGAAGTTGAACGCGGCCTCGTCGTCGGTCCCGCCGCACGTGGCGCCGTGACAGCTGCCGGCGGTGCAGCCGTGCTTGGTCAGGATCGGCTGCACCGTGGACTTGAAGGCGTCGAAGCTGCCCTGGGTCATCGCGGTGACGTAGGTCGCCTTGTTGAACCCGGACGGGATGCTGTGCGAGCACGAGCCGCTGCCGGTCTGCGGCGGCGTCGCCGGCTTGAGCCCGTTCTCGGTCGCGCCGTTCTGCAGCCAGTTCTGCAGCGTGAAGAACGCGTCGGAGTTGACGTCGAGGATCGGCCCGCCGGAGTGCTGGACCTCGAGGTCGCGGAACACGCCGTCGTAGTACAGCTTCAGCGCGCCGGTCGGCACCGCCTTGATCAGGAGCATGGGATAGGCGTAGGCCCCGAACGGCGCCAGCACGTCGCGCCGCTTCTGGACGTTGGCGAACGACGTGACGTCGAGGTTGCCGGCGGCGAACTGGAACGGATCGTCGGTGTTGGTCGAGTGACAGCCCGACGTGTTGCCGGCGCACTTCTGGACCAGCGGCCAGGGCGAGTGGACCTCGGGGTGACTGCGTCGTGCGCGCGGACCCTCGTTCGGCTCCCATGCGGATCATGTTACTCCAAGCGTCGTCGAGAAATGGCGACGAGCCGCCGAGCGCTGTGGGCTCGATGCGGCTCGGATCACGATCGTCGGGAGGTGCCATCTGCGAGGAACGCGGACGAGCGTGCATCACGCGTCGCCGCAGCGGATCAGTGGAGCTGCGCCAGCGACGCCTTCGCGACCCCGCGCACCAGCCCGCTCCGGTCGCTCGACGCCTGGACCAGCGCGGCGCGCGACGCGGCGTTGCCGAGCTGGCCGAGCGCCCACGCGGCGTTGCGGCGCACGACGGGGTCGGGGTCGCCGACGACGAGCTGCTCGAGCGCGGCGCGCCCGGTCTGCTCGAGCATGCCGCCGACCACGCCGGCGGCCTGCGCGCGGACGTTGGCATCGGCGTCGCCGAGCAGCGGCACGACCGGCTGCGCGCTCG
>VBLP01000431.1 GCA_005887925.1 Deltaproteobacteria bacterium
CGTCGATGCAGCAGGCCCAGCGGCGTGCGAGGCTCTGCTGCGTGCCGCGTCGCAATCGCGTGGATCCGTGGGGTGACCTGCACGCCGTCGCGTCGCGCGGTCTGCTCACCGGCAACCGGGGCTGCGTCGTCGACGATCACGAACGGGTGGTGCGCCATCACGGCAGCTCGCTGTGGATCGCCTGCGTCACCGAGTTTCGCGGTTGGCGGTGGCCGCTGGCACGACCGCGCCGATGGACGCCGCTGTTCTTCCTCGACGACGCGGTCGCGCTGGCCGCCGGTCACCGGCCGTGCGCGACCTGCAGGTCGGCCGACTACGCCGCGTACCGCGACGCGGTGACGCGCGCCATCGAGTCCCCGTCGCCGTTGCTGGCTTCGCAGTTGAACGAGCGGCTGCACGGGGAACGGCACCGGCCGGGCCGCGGCCTCGTGCGAGCAGGCGATCGCATCGTCTGGTCGGCGCGGTACGCCGACCTACCCGACGGTACCGTCGTCGTCGCGCCCGACCGCAGCTGCCAGCTCGTCGTCGCGGACCGCCTGCTCCGCTTCTCGTTCGATGGCTGGGTTGGCGCGACACCGCGACCGTTCGTCGGCGAGGCCACGGTTCTGACACCGCCAACCTCGGTGGCGGCACTGGCACACGGATATCATCCCCTGCTTCATCCGAGCGCACGAACCGCCTGATCCCCGAACGGCGGGTCGATCGCCGTGTCGGACCGGCGAGGACGTCGGGCCATCGAGACCACACCGCCGCACAGGAAGTCGGGTAGCCCGAGAGATCCCACCGCGACCGTGACGCACCCGGTCTCCGACCCGAAGCCGCGGATGGTTCCTCGGAGTCCCGTGTCGCGTGTCTGCCCGTATGCGAGCGCTTATCTGGAACGTGCGAGGTTCCAACCGGATCAGAAGATTCCTGAGGCACGCATTTTCGGGGCTGCTCCAACGCGCTGCTAGCAACCAACCGAGGCTGTTCGTGCCATCACGCGTATGTATCGACGAGGATTCGCGTCGCCGCCACGTGCCGGCGAACCGTGACGGACATCGACCGATCGAGAAGATCGGCGGAGCATGCGCCGTAGCGACACACCTCCGCCGCACAGGGAACGTGGAGAGCTGAGGAGATCCTCCTCCACGCAAGCCACATGTGGGCACACGCGCTGACGCGAGGCGCGATAGCAATTCCTCGCGTCAGGTACGATCCGAGTTGGCCGTCCTCCTACGACGTATTACGATCATCCATGTGGCGACGAGTCGAGCGAGTGCGAGGCGTGCCCATGAGCTCGATCCCGGCGATGTGATCGAGGGTCGCTATCGCATTGTGCGCAAGCTCGCGGACGGCGGCATGGGGACGGTGTTCCTCGCCGAGCACGTGCTGATCAAGCGGCGCATGGCGATCAAGGTGCTGCACGCCGAGCTCGCCGCGGACCGCGGGATGATCGATCGCTTCATGAGCGAAGCCGCGGCGGCCGGGACGCTCGGGCACCCCCACATCGTCGAATCGACCGACATGGGATTCACCGGCGATGGCGTTCCGTACATCGTGTTCGAGTACCTCGAAGGCTGCTTGTTGACCGAGGAGATCCTGCGTCTGGGCAGATTGCCGCTGCGGCGCGCGCTGGCGATCGCGCGCCAGATCGCGTCGGCGCTCGAGGCGGCGCATAACGCCCATATCGCTCACCTCGATCTCAAGAGCGACAACGTGTTCCTGACCGACCGAGGCGAGGCGCTCGATCATGCCAAGCTTCTCGATTTCGGCATCGCCCGGTTCATGTCCGCCGCCGACCACACCACGCAGCCGAACGTCCTGATGGGTACGCCGGAGTACATGGCGCCGGAGCAGGTGACGAGCCCCGATGCCGTCGACTGCCGCGTCGACATCTACGCGCTGGGCGTCCTGCTGTACGAGATGCTGACCGGTCACTGCCCGTTCGTGAGCGACGATCCCTGCCAGGTCCTGGCGCAGATCGTTCACGAGCCGCCGCCGGCGCTCAATCGGCTGGTGCCGCCGACGCTCGAGTGCCTGCTGTTCTACGGCTTGCTCGTGAAGCCGCGCGATCACCGGCTGCAGACGATGGGTGAGGTCATGACCATCCTCGATTCGCTGATCGCCGCCGTGCGCTCCGGTCAGCCCGAGGCCCTCGACACGTTCGACGATCCGGGCCGGCCAGGCGGAGCGGCGCGCGGCGTGGGTACCGTCGAGCCACGCCCGCGAGCGTAGGTCCAGGCTCTCCGTGACGAGGAAGTCGGTATAGCCGTCGCCATCATCGCGGGCGACGCCCAGATCGCCGACGCGACCGTGCTGTGCCCGGGCAGCGTGATCGGCGCGGCTGCGGTCGTCGGGTTCGCCTGCATCGTCAACACGCTGTCGAGCGTCGATTACGATTGCCGGCTCGGGGACTACACGCAGATCACGGCCGGGGTCACGCTCGGCGGCGGCGTGCGCATGGGCGCGGGGTGCTTTCTCGGCGTCAAGTCCGCCATCGTTCCCGGCGTGACGCTCGGCGACGGCGTCGTGGTCATGGCCGAATCGCTGGTGACCCGGGACGTGCCGGCGTCGGTGATGGTCGGCGGCAGTCCGGCGCAGCCCGTCCGGCAGCTGTAGATCAGATCACGCCGAGCGCGCGGCCGGCGAGCTCGAAGGCGTTGATCGCGCGGCCGATGTCCTGCGCCGAATGGCGCGCGGTGATCTCGAGCCGGATGCGCGCCTGGCCCTCGGGGACGACCGGATAGCACAGGCCGTGGACGTGGATGCCGCGCTCGTAGAGCGAGTTGACCATCTTCTGCAGCGCGACGACGCCGCCGACGGACACCGCGAGGGTCGGGTGCTCGCCGCCGAGGACCTCGAAGCCGCGCGCCTCGAGCTCCCGCTTGATCGCGGCGATGTGGCCGCGCAGGGTCGCCAGCGGCGCCTCGCCGCGCTCGAGGAGGTCGAGGGCCGCGCGGGCCGCGGCCGCGAGCGGCGGCGCGAGCGCGATCGAGAACAGGTACGGCGTCGCCTTCTGGCGCAGCCACTCGATCACCTCGCGCCTGCCCGCGATGAAGCCGCCGCCGGCGCCCAGCGCCTTGCCGAACGTGCCGGTGACGACGTCGACCCGCGCGATCATGCCGCGCAGCTCGCGCGCGCCGCGCCCGGTCTCGCCGAGCGCGCCGATGCCGAGCGAGTCGTCGAGCACGACCATCGCGTCGTACTTCTCGGCGAGGCCGCAGATGCCGTCGAGCTCGGCGACGCGACCGTCGAACGGGAACACGCCATCGGTCGCGATCGCGCGGAACCGCGCCGACCGCGAGCGCTGCAGCTTGTCCTCGAGGTCCTCGACGTCGCCGTGATGGAACGGGAACGCGGTCGCGGATGACAGCCGGATGCCTTCGGCGGTGCTCGGGTGGACGAGCGCGTCGCAGAACAGGCAGTCGCGGCTGTCGAACAGCGCCTCGTAGAAGCCGATGTTGGCGAGGTAGCCCGAGCCGAGCACGATCGCGTCGGGGACCTGGAGGAACCGCGCGACCGCCTGCTCGAGCTCGCGGTGGACCTCGCGCGTGCCGGTGAAGGCGCGCGAGCCGCCGGCGCCCAGGCCGTGGGTCTCGAGCGCGGCCCGCGCGGCGGTCGAGAGGCGCGGGTCGCTGGTGAGGCCGAGGTAGTCCTGGCTCGTGAAGTCGACGATGTGCGCGGGGTGGATGGTCTCGGGCCGGTACAGCCCCGCCTGCTCGAGCTTCCGGGATTCCGCGGCGAGCATCGCCATGTGTGCCTTGGTCATCGCGTCTCCTCGGGGGCGCCGTCGGTCGCCACGAACCAGGCGATCGCGGCCACGCAGTACTGCCACGACAGATCGCGCGTGCCGGCGACGCCGGCGCAGAACCCGTCGATGCCGGCCGCGAGCGCGGCGGTGTCGGCGCGCGGCCCGGGGAAGAACTCCGACATCGCGAGCTCGGCGACCAGCGCGGCGTGGCGGCGATGCAGCTCGCGCGCGATCGCGGTGCGCGCGTCGCGCTGCTTGCTCATGATCTGGTAGCGCACGTCGTCGGGCACGAACACGCGCTCGGCCAGCAGGTTGGTCGCGATCACGTCGGAGACCCGGCGGCAGCGCTCGCGCGCGTCCCCGGCGAGCTGCTTGCAGCTCTGGCCCGCCGCCTCGAGCAAGCAGCCGACGCGCAGCGCCATCTCGGGGGCCTGGCACTTGTTGCGCTCGACGACCTGGAGGTACTTGCGCGTGTTCGCGAGCGCGGCGCGATCGGTGCCGCGGATCGCGTCGATCACCTCCGCGATGTACGGCGCGCGCGCGGAGGGCCCGGCATGCGCGACCGCGCACAGCGCGAGCACCACGAGCGCCGCCCTCACAGCCGCCCCTCGTGTTGCTTGTACTGGCGCCGGAAGATCTCGATGAAGTTCTGCAGGTGCAGGTGATACGGATAGACCTCGAGCAGATCGGGGCGCCGGGCGAGCCAGTCGTTGCCGAGGAACAGGTCGGCATCGCGCAGGAGGTCGAGCTTGGTCAACCACAGCGCCGGCTGCCGGAACGCCTCCGCCAGCGCGGCCTCCTCGGGCGCTGCCCCGACCGCCTGGTTGCTGGTCAGCCGGCCGTAGCCGAAGCCGGGCGCCAGCAGCGCGGCGAGCTGCTTGTAGAGCCGGATCTGGCTGCTGCCGTCGCCGACGAGCGGCGTCGTGCGGACCTCGCGGACCGCGAGCCGTTCGCCGTCCAGCGCCAGCGTACGCTCGACCGGCGCCGCGGGCTGTGCGGCGGGGTCGAACATCACGCACTGGAAGCTGACGATCCGCTGCGCGGGCGGAAGGTCGGCCGCGCGCGCGGGATCGAGCTGCCGGGTCTCGGCGCGGGTCGTGCGCCAGGCGAGCACGCCGCGCACGCTGTCGAGCACGCCGAGCTGGTCGAGCGCGAGCGGACGATCGGCGAGCCGCGCGCACGTATCCGGGGGCGCCCCCCAGTGCACGACGACCTCCTCGCACTGCGCGACGATCGGCTTGTAGCTCGGGTTGAACATCAGCTGCGCGAGCACGTGCTCGAACAGCTTGCTCGGACCGGCCGGACCGTCCTCCATGCGCGGGAAGTGGGGCAGGTGTGCGAGGCGCGCGCCGCAGCCGCGCTCGAGCAGCCCGTCGACGCGATCGCGGAGCCGCGGCCGCGGATCGGGCAGGTTCGTGAACAGGTGATGGGACGAGCGCGGCCGCATCGCCACGGTGTCGAGCGTCGCGTGCACGATCGGCGCGAGGTGGTCGAGCTGGTGCTCGAAGCGATCGAGGCGGCCGGGTCCCTCGTCGATCGTGCGCAGCTGGTCGAGGCGATCGGCGAGCAGGCGCCACGCGTAATGGACGTACGGCTCGTCGAGCTGGCGCCGCCGGCAGACCTGGCTCACCTCGCGCTTGGCCTCCGCGGGCGCGCACGAGCCGAGGCTCCTGGTGTAGCCGAGCCGGTACGCGCGCTCGACGAGCTTGCAGCCCTGGCTGGGCCGGGCCTCGCGCTTGGTCTCCGGCGGACTGCAGTAGTCGATCCGCGACGCGTCGAGCCGCGACGGCACCTCGTGCAGCAGCGCGACCGCGCGGTTGTCGAGCCCGATCAGCGCGATGCCGAGCATGATCGCCACGTACAGCGCGTGCGTTGCGCGCGGCGGGAGGTCGATGACATCGATGAACGGGGCGCGGCCGACGACGAGCGCGCGCCCGCGCGCCGCGAGCAGCGAGGTCTCGTCGCCGAACGCCAGCTTCTCGCCGAACCGCAGGTAGGCGTGGCTTGGCTCGGCGAGCCGCCAGTACACGAACACCAGCGTGCCGGCCAGCACCGCGAACCCACCGGCGAGGAACGTCACCCACGGGCTCAGCTGGGCCCAGTAGTCGGCGCGAAACCGCTCCATGCGCCACATCGTGAGGATCGTGGCGGCGACGAGTCCGACCGCGGTGACCGAGCGCGCGCCCAGGCCTCGGGCCGCGTGGCCGAACCCCTCGGAGCCGTGATGCGGGGGCGCCGTCATTCCTGCTTCACCGCGCTGATGACCTGGTCCTCGATCGTGATGCGGCGGTTCCTGGTCTTGGCCTCCGAGATCGCCTGCGACTGGGCGGGCGTGAGCGTGCCGGTGAACAGCGGGACTTCCCTGGTGGGCGTGTTGTCGGCGTGCGTGCACAGCACCGCGTGGTCCGCGATCTCGGGGCCGTACTTCTGGATCTCCTTGTAGACGGTGAGCGCGCGCTGGAAGCCGAGCACGTAGTTCTCGTCCTTCTTGCCGTCGCTGTCGGTGTGGCCGTGGATCACGAGCACGCGCCGGGTGAGCCCGCCGGTCTCGAACGACAGCACCTCGCCGGTATCGTCCTTGAACAGCCTGGCGAACACGTCCTCGCCCTGCGGCGTCAGCTTCGTCCTGCCCGACGGAAACAGCACGTCGCCGGGCAAGGTCACCTCGTGCAGCGTGGTGTCGCCGAGCGTCTTGCTGGCGCCGCTCCGCTTCGCCTGCATCTGGCTGATCGACCACAGGATCACGAAGAACATCATGATCTGCGTCATCAGATCGATGTAGACGACCGGCCAGATGTCGAACTTCGCCTTGTGGCGGCGCAGGACGTACTTCACGGCCGCACCTCGACGATCGCCTTGTTGTCGATCAGCACCTGCAGCGCGCGGCAGAACGTCTCGAAGTCGTAGTCGAGCGCCTTGAGCCGCTGATCGAAGCGCGACGCGATGATCTTGTAGAGCGCCGCGAGCAGCACGCCGTACAGCGTGCACTTGAGCGCGAGCGCGAGCTGCGGCGACAGGAACTCGACGGTGACCTCGGCGCCGAGGCCCTCGAACATGCCGATCAGGCCGATGATCGTCGCGATCAATCCGAACATCGGCATCGCGGTCGCCACGAACTCGAGGTGCGAGCTCGAGTGGTCGTACAGCTCGTGGCACTGCACGTAGTACTCGTGCGCGATGTACTCGGCGTACGCGAAGTTGGGATTCTTCTCGAGCAGGGTCTGGATGTCGCGGGCGAGCGGGTTGTCGGGCAGCTTGACCGTCATGCCCTTGACCAGCGGTCCGGCCTTGACGTTGCCCTCGCCGTCGCGCCGGATCATCAGCGTCCTGCTCAGCGGCACGAGCGTCTCCTGCAGGAACGCGGCGGCCGGGATCACGTGCTTGCTCGAGAAGAAGATCGTGAACGACGTCAGGAACAGCTTCGCGAGCTCGCTGCCCGTCACGTAGACCAGCAGCGCGAACGACATGATCAGCATCGCGACGAAGTAGTTCTCGGTCACGAAGAACACGCAGGCCACGAGGAACAGCGCCGCGAAGCCGACGAGCCCGAGCACGCCCGCCCCGGCGGCCGACTTGTTGATCGCCAGCGTCGCCTTGCTGACCACCGGCATGAACAGCGAGGAGTCGTCCGCTTTACCGTGCTTTTGTTTCGCCATCGACTGGGCCTTTCTTGAGATCGCGCTCCTGCGCGTTGATCCGCTCGACGTAGGTCGGGTGGTATGCGAGCGTTCGCCTCACCGCGATGCCGGCCGCGACGAGCAGCGCGACCATCGCGGCTCCTGCCGCCAGCCGCCTCGCGACCCTGCCCCGCCGATCGACGATCGGCTCGGCGAAGAACTGCGACAGCCACGTCAGCCGGGCGCGGATCGCGCGCGGCGGTCTCGCCTGAGGATCGGAGACCTCGGCCAGGATGCGCGTCGAGACCTCCTGCAGGCGCGCCGGGCGGGCGCGCGCCGTCAGCGCGTCGGTCTTCCGGGTCCAGGCGTAGTAGAGGTACTGGATCAGGTGGTGGCGCGCGAAGTTGAGCGCGGCGTAGCTGTCGGCGAGCCGGGCCCGGACGCCCAGGGTCACGCGAGCGACGCGGCGGCCGAGCGCCAGCCGCAACGTCGCGAGCTGGGTCTCGTTGCGGCGCACCGCGCCGAGCTCGCGGACCAGCGCGCCGAACAGGAGGTCCTTGTCGGTCGGATCGGTCGCGTCGTATTCCTCATCGGGATCGGGCGCGAACCACGGGTAGTGCTCGGACAGGAGCTCGCGCACGATCGCGAGGTCCTGCGGGCTGTCCGAGATCAGCGGCACGAGCTGGCCCGGCGCGGGGGCCACGTAGCCGAGCAGCGTCGCGGCCTGGCCGAGCGGCTTGCGCTGGACGCCGGGGTAGCTCGCGTTCTGCCTGCGGCCGCGGACGTCGTGCGGTGACGGCGCGGCGCTCGGCGATCGGCCGCCGGGGTTGGGACCGATGCGGGCGACCGTCCAGTCCGGCCACCGTGCCGGCCTGGCGTCGGGCTTGTCATCGAGCAGCGGCCCCAGCGCCATCACGAGCAGCTCGCGATCGATCACGATGCGTGCGCGGGTCGGGCCGCCGCCATACGACACGACCCCGTCGATCTGCTTGCCGGGCAGGAACACCACCTTCGCGAGCAACCGGGGGTCGAGGTCCCAGCCGGTGCGCCGCACGTACCCCATCAGGTAGTCGGTGATCTCGCGCGACCACGGGCTGTCGTGCGACGCGGCGCCCTCGACGATCCGGCGATCGAGCCGCGCCGCGACGCACTCGACCCACGACGCGAACCAGAGCCGCGCGAGCCACACGACCGCCGGCGCCAGCACCAGGTAGATCCACTGCGGCGCGATCGCGAGCGACGCCCCGAGCCACGCGACGAGCACGACCAGCGGCGCGTTGCCGACCGCGAGCACGGCGAGCCGCTCGAGCGCGGCCAGGCACCAGGTCGACAGGAACCGGCCGAGCTCGCGCTGCGGCACGCGCTCCAGCCCGTCGAGCGGCGGGAACGCGGTGCGCACGACGAGCACGAGGAACGCGCCCCAGCCCAGCCCGCCGATCCCCGCGACCAGCGGCGCCCACGCGGTGACGAGCTCGCCGATCCGGCGCGAATCGAGCGCGACGACCGCGACGACACCTGCCGCGATCACGAGCGCGACGCGCCTCGCCGAGCGCATCGCGACGAGGGTCGCCGGCGCTTCGCCGCCGAGCAGCGCGAGCCCGAACGGCAGGACCAGGAGCGCGAGCACGGCGAGCAGGATCTCGAGCGCGCGCCCGCTCCAGGCGGCGCCGGCCGCGCCCGCGGTGGCCGGTTCGCGCTCGAGGTACGGCTTCTGATCGAGCAGCCCGCCGTGCTTGAGCACGACGTGAAGCGCATCGCGGGTCGCGTGCGCGAGCCCGACCAGGCTCTGGTGTCGGCCGATCGCGATCGTCCCGGTGTCGAGGCGCGCCGGCGTCCAGGTCTGGAACAGCTCGTACGCGATCGCATTGTCCGCGACCGACCCGAACAGGACGATGTCGACGCCGGCGCCGCGGTACGTGCGCAGCCGGCACGTGCGATCCGCGCCGCACGCGCCCTGCGCGACATCCTGCTTCGCGATCGTGCCGAGGCGTTCGAAGCCGGCGAGCTCGCGCGTGATCGTCTGCTCGAAGCTGCTCGCGAACCACGCGG
>VBLP01000427.1:0-5806 GCA_005887925.1 Deltaproteobacteria bacterium
CCACCTCGCGCAGGCCAGGAACATCGGCAAGGTCGTGCTGGCGATGCACGCCGAGCGCGATGCGCCGCCGATCCGCGCCGATCGCACCTACTGGATCACCGGCGGCTTCGGCGCGCTCGGCCTCGCGGTCGCCGACTGGCTGGTCGAGCGCGGCGCCAGGAGCCTGGTGCTGAGCGGGCGATCGATCCCGGCCGGCCCGACGGAGGCAGCGGGCGCCGCGATCGCCCGGCTCTCGCGCAGCGGTGCACGGATCTCCGCGCTGGCCGTCGACGCCACCGCGCGCGATCAGGTGGCCGGGGCGCTGTCACACATCGCCGCGAGCTTGCCACCGCTCGCCGGCGTGGTGCACGCGGCCGGCGTGATCGACGACGGCGTGATGGTGCGCCTCACCTGGCCGCGGTTCGCCGAGGTCATGGCGCCCAAGGTGCTCGGAGCGTGGCACCTGCATCAGCTCACGGCCGGCCTCGCGCTCGACTTCTTCGCCTGCTTCTCCTCGATCGCTTCCGTGCTGGGCTCGCCCGGGCAGGCCAGCTACGCCGCCGGCAACGCGTTCCTCGACGGGCTCGCGCATCATCGCCGCGACCAGGGTCTGCCGGCGCTCACCGTCAACTGGGGACCGTGGTCCGGCGGCGGCATGGCGAGCCGCATCGCGGGCCGCCACCGCGCGCGGTTCTCCGAGCTGGGCATCGCGAGCCTCTCGCCCGCGCAAGGCGTCGGGGTGCTCGGCCGGCTGCTGCGCCGGGATCAGCCGCAGCTGATCGTGCTGCCGATCCGGTGGCCGAGGTACCTCGCACAGTACCGGCCCGGTCAGCGCCCGCGCCTGTTCGATGCGCTGGCCGCCGACGACGAACCGGCGCGGCAGGGACCGACGATCCGCCGGCAGCTCGACGCCGCGGCGCCCGCCACCCGCAAGGCGGTGCTCGAGGCCTTCCTCCGCCACCAGCTGGCCCACGTGCTCGGGCTGGCGTCGCCCGAGGCCATCGAGCGCGACCAGCCGCTGCACAGCCTGGGCGTCGATTCGCTGATGGCGACCGAGCTGCGGAACCGGCTGGAGGGACAGCTCGCGATCTCGCTCAGCGCGACGCTGGTCTTCAACTACCCGACGCTGCGCGCGCTGGTCGACCACCTGATCGGCGACGTGCTTCAGCTGCCCGTCGACGATCCACCCGCGCAGCCCGACGGGGCGCACCCGCAGCCGCCGCCACCCGACGAGCCGGACGGGATCGCGGCGCTGAGCGACGACGAGGTCGAGCGCCGCCTCGCGCGCAGCGTGGACCGCATCCTCGGTGACAGCGACGCCGGCCAGGAAGCGAGGTGACCATGACCGATGCCGTTGTCCGCACGCTGCCCGAGCTGCTCCGCCGCCAGGCCCGGGAGCGGCCGACCCGCCCTGCGATCGTGTCCGGTGATCGGACGGTCAGCTACGCCGCGCTCGACGCCGCGGCCAGCCGCGTGGCGAACGCGCTGATCGCCGACGGCGTGATCCCCGGCGCGCGCGTGGCGCTGCTCGCCCGCGACTCCGACGCGAGCTACGCGGTGCTGTTCGGCTGCGCCAAGGCCGGCGCCGTCGCGCTCAGCGTCAACTGGCGGCTCGCCCCGCGCGAGATCGCCTTCATCCTGCAGGACGCCCAGGCCGAGCTGGTGTTCGTCGGGCGCGACTTCGCGGCGCAGCTCGCCAGCGTGCGCGCCGAGCTCCCCGGCGTGCGGCGCATCATCGCGATGTCGAGCGACGGCGACGGGCCCACGCTCTACGACTGGCTCGCCGGCCATGGCGACGGCGACCCCGGCGTGCCGTGCGGCCCCGACGACGTGGTGTTCCAGCTCTACACCAGCGGCACCACCGGCAGCCCCAAGGGTGCGCAGCTCGCGCACCGCAGCCTGTTCGCCCTGCTCGACGACCTGGCGCGCGAGCGCGACCCCTGGATCGAATGGACGCCGCGCGACGTGCTGCTGCTGCCGCTGCCGTCGTTCCACATCGCCGGCGTGTGGTGGATGGTGCGGTGCCTCGCCGCCGGCGCGACCTGCGTCGTCATGGAGGGCTTCGTCGGCTGGCAGGTGCTCGATCACATCGCGCGCCATCGCGTGACCAAGCTGTGCGCGGTGCCGGCGATGCTCGCCGTCCTGCTCGCCGAGCCGGGCTGCCGCACCACCGACTTCTCGTCGTTGACCCACGTCATCTACGGCGCCTCGCCGGTCGCCCAGGCCCTGCTCGAGCAGGCGCTGGCGACGTTTGGCTGCGCGATGGTGCAGATCTACGGCATGACCGAGACCGGCAACGTCGCGGTGAGCCTGCGCGCCGAGGACCACACGCTGCCGGGCAACCCGCGCATGCGCTCGGCGGGCCGCGCGCTCCCCGGCGTGACGCTCAAGATCATCGATCCGCAGGGTCGCGTGCTGCCGCCGCGCCAGATCGGCGAGATCTGCATCCACTCTCGGGCCAACATGGTCGGCTACTGGCACCTCGACCAGGCCACGGCCGAGACCCTGCAGGACGGCTGGATCCACTCGGGCGACGCCGGCTTTCTCGACGAGGGCGGCTACCTGTTCATCCAGGATCGCGTCAAGGACATGATCATCTACGCCGGCGAGAACATCTATCCCGCCGAGATCGAGAACGCCCTCCACGACCACCCCGCGATCGCCGAGGTCGCCGTGATCGGCGTGCCCGACCACCGCTGGGGCGAGACGGTCAAGGCGGTGGTCGTGCTCCGGCCCGGCGCGGCGGCGACCGCCGAGGACATCATCGGCTTCGCGCGCGCGCGGATCGCCGAGTTCAAGGTGCCCAGGTCGGTGGACTTCGCGGCGGCGCTGCCGCGGACGCCGAGCGGCAAGCTGAAGAAGGCCGAGCTCCGCGCGCCGTACTGGAAGGGCCGCGAGCGCCAGGTGAACTGATGGGCGCCGACCGCTCGGACCACGCGCAGCAGCTCCGGCGCGCCCTGCTCGCGATCGCCAAGACGGAAGCGCGGATCGAGGAGCTCGAGCAGCGCGAAGCGGCGCGGCGCGAGCCGATCGCGGTGGTCGGCCTGGGCTGCCGGTTCCCGGGGGCGGCGACGCCGGCCGAGTACTGGAGCAACCTGATCGGCGGCGTCGACTGCATCCGCGAGGTGCCCCGGGAGCGCTGGGACAGCGCCGCGCTGTTCGATCCCGACCCGGACGCCGCCGGCAAGATGACGACGCGCTGGGGCGGCTTCCTCGACGGCATCGACCAGTTCGACCCGGCATTCTTCGGCGTATCGCCGCGCGAGGCCGCGCGCATGGATCCGCAGCAGCGGCTCGCGCTCGAGGTCGCGTGGGAAGCCCTCGAGGACGCCGCGATCGTCCCGGCCGAGCTCGCCGGCGGTGCGGTCGGCGTGTTCATGGGCGCGTGCGTCAGCCACTACGGGCTGCTGTTCTGCACCGATCTGGCCGCGATCGACGCCCACAGCGTGACCGGCGCGGCGCTCAGCATCATCGCCAACCGGATCTCGTACCTGCTCGACCTCCGGGGCCCGAGCCTGGTGGTCGACACCGCGTGCTCGTCGTCGCTGGTCGCGATCCACCTGGCGTGCCAGAGCCTGCGCGCCGGGGAGTGCGATGTCGCGCTGGCCGGCGGTGTCAATGCCATCCTCGCCCCCCACGAGACGGTGTTCTTCTCGCGGGCCCGCGCGCTCGCGTCCGACGGTCGCTGCAAGGCGTTCGATGCGCGCGCCGACGGCTTCGTGCGCAGCGAGGGCTGCGGCGTGGTCGTGCTCAAGCGGGCCCGCGACGCGCGCGCCGCAGGCGACCGCATCCTGGCGCTGGTCCGCGGCTCGGCGATGAACCAGGACGGCACCACCAGCGGGCTGACCGCCCCCAACGGACCGGCGCAAGAGGCCGTGATCCGGCGCGCGCTCGACGCCGCCGGCATCGCCGCGGGCTGCATCGGTTACGTCGAGACCCACGGCACGGGCACCGCGCTCGGCGATCCGATCGAGGCCGACGCGCTCGCCCGCGTGCTGGGCGAGCCGGGCGAGCTGCCGCTGTGGCTGGGCGCAGCCAAGACCAACCTCGGTCATCTCGAGGGTGCTGCCGGCGTTGCCGGCTTCCTCAAGGCCGTGCTGACGCTGCACCACGGCGTGATCCCGCCCAACCTCCACTTCGAGCGCCTCAACCCGCGGATCTCGGTCGCCGGCACACGGCTGCGATTTCCCACCCGGCCCATCGCCTGGCCGCCCGATGCGAGCGGGAGGTTCGCCGGCGTCAGCTCGTTCGGGTTCGGCGGCACCAACGCGCACGCCGTGCTCGAGGCTGCGGACGCCGCGCCACCACGCGCCACGCCCGCCGCGCCGACCCCGCCCGCGACGACCGTGCCGGCCGCACCCGTGCTCGTGCTGCCGCTGTCCGCCCGCAGCGAGCCGGCGCTCGCCGAGACCGCGCGGCGCTTCGCCGCTCACCTCGCCGCGCATCCGGACCAGCCGCTCGTCGACGTGTGCACCACCGCCGCGCTCGGCCGCTCGCAGCTCCGCCACCGCGTCGCGTTCTGCGCCGACCGCGACGACGAGCTCCACCGGGCCGTCGTGGAATTCGCCGCCGGCGCAGCGCCGCCGTGCGCGATCGTCGGACCGTCCCCCGCGCCGCAGCGGCCGCGCGTGGCGTTCCTGTTCACCGGGCAGGGCTCGCAGTATGCGAACATGGGGCGCGCGCTGTACGGCTGGAACGCGGTGTTTCGCGCCGCGATCGACGAGTGCGCCGCGCTGCTGCGGCCCCACCTCGACCTGGCGCTCCCCGCGATCCTGTTCGCCGAGGGCGACACCGGCCGGGCGCAGCGCGCGGGCGGAGCCGATCCGATCGACGAGACGGTGTACACGCAGCCGGCGCTGTTCGCGCTCGAGTACGCGCTGGTCCAGCTGTGGCGGTCGTGGGGCGTCGTCCCCGATGCGGTGATCGGCCACAGCCTGGGCGAGATCGTGGCCGCGCACGTCGCGGGCGTGCTCGCGCTGGGCGACGCGCTCGCGCTGGTGGCCGCGCGCGGGCAGATCGTGCAGACGCAGGCGCGGCGCGGCGCGATGGCGGTGGTGCGCGCCGGCGAGGCCGAGATGCGCGAGCGGCTCGCGGCGCTGGGCGGTGCGCTGTCGATCGCCGCGGTGAACGCCCCGGCGTCGCTGGTGATCGCCGGGCCGGAGCCGGCGGTCGCCGAGCTCGTCGCGCGCATGACCGCCGAGGGCCGCGAGGCGCGGCGGCTCGCGACCTCGCACGCCTTCCACTCGGCGCTGATCGAGCCCGCGCTCGACGCGTTCGAGGCCCGCGCCGCGCAGATCGCGCTGGCGCCGCCCACCCTGCCGGTGTTCTGCAACGTCACGGGCGAGCGCGGCGGGGCCGAGCTCGCCACCGCGAGCTACTGGCGGCGCCAGCTGCGTGCGCCGGTCCTGTTTCGCCAGGGGCTCGAGGCGCTGCGCGCGCACGGCGCGACGGTGCTCGTCGAGATCGGACCGCACACCACGCTGCTGGGGCTCGCCGCCGAGACCCTCGGGACCGACGGCCTCGCGCTCGTCCCCTCGCTGCGGCGCGGCCGCGATGACCGCGAGCAGCTCGTCGAGGCGCTCGCCCGGCTGTGGACCCACGGCGTCGCCGTCGGCTGGCAGGCGATCCACCGCGCCGCGCCCGGCCGGCGCGTGGCGCTGCCCACGGCGCCGTTCGAGCGCCGGCGCTACTGGTACGAGGACCACCCGGCGCGGCACGCAGCGCCACCGCGCGCGATCGCGGGCCGCGGTTCGCCCGATGCGCTCGACCAACCAGAGCGCTCCTGGTTCTACCGGATCGACTGGAAGCCCGCCCCGACTGCGGAACC
>VBLP01000427.1:5866-20479 GCA_005887925.1 Deltaproteobacteria bacterium
CGAGCTCGGGGCCGGAGGTGCGCGGGCCGTGCGCGCGCGCCATGGCGATGGTTTCCTCCAGCCAGGTCCGGACGAATTCGTGCTCGATACCGAGCAGCCCGCGCAGGTCCAGCGCCTGTTCGAGGCACTGCACGGCGTGCCGCTGACCGGCGTGGTGTACCTCGCGGCGAGCGACGAGCCCGAACACGATCCACGTGCGGCTGGCCACGGCATCATCGAGCGCAGCCTCGCGCGAGCCCGCCGGCTGACCGCGGCGGTGCTGCACGTCGCGCAGGCCGCCGCGCGCTGCGCGCACAAGCCCGCGCTGTGGCTGGTCACGCGCGGTGCCCAGCCGGCGGGGGCGGGCCCCATCGATCCCGTGCAGTCCCCGCTCTGGGGCCTGGGCCGCACGCTCCAGCACGAGCAGCCCGATCTCGCATGCCACCTCGTCGATCTGGATCCCGGCTTCGATCCCTCGCCCGCCCCGGCCATCGATCCTGCTCCGGCGCACGACCTCGATCCCGCGCCCACCTCCGTCCGCGAGCATGCGCGGGAGCCCGATCTCGGTTCCGTGCCGGAGCACGGCCTCGATCCCGCACCGGATCACATGCTCGAGCTCGCAGGTAGCCGCGACGGCCCCGAGGCCGCCGCTCTCGCGGCCGAGCTGCTACATGCAGACCGCGAGAATCAAGTGGCGCTGCGCGGCAGCCGGCGGCTGGTCGCGCGCCTGGTTCGCCAGACGATCGTGTCGTCCGGATTCCGGACAGAACGCCACGATCATGGAACGTGGTTGATCACCGGCGGCCTGGGCGCCCTCGGCCTGCAGGTGGCGCGCTGGCTGGTCGAGCACGGCCTGCGTGGCCTGATCCTGTTCGGGCGCAGCCCGCCGGGCGACGCGGCGCGCGCGGCGATCGCCGAGCTCGAGCGCGCCGGCGCCACGGTCGTGGTGGCGCATGGCGACGTGACGCGCCGGGGCGATGTCGCACGCGCGCTGGCCCTCGCCGGATTCCTCCCGCGCGCGAGGTCGCAGCCATCACCGCAGGATCTCCCCGGTACGAAGCCGGCCGGCGACGCGGCGAGCGACGCAGCCGTACTCCCGCCGCTGGTCGGGATCGTCCACGCCGCCGGCGTGCTCGACGACGGCGCGCTGCCGCAGCTGACCGCGGAGCGGCTTGCGCGCGTGATGTCTCCCAAGCTCGCCGGTGCGCTGCACCTGGACGCGCTGACCGGCGAGCTGCCGCTCGAGGCCTTCGTGATGTTCTCGTCGGTCGCCTCGCTGCTCGGCTCGCCGGGACAGGCGAGCTACGCCGCGGGCAACGCGTTCCTCGACGCGCTCGCCCATCGCCGCCGCGCGCGCGGCCTGCCGGCGCTGTCGATCAACTGGGGCCCGTGGGCCGACGTCGGCATGTGGGCCGCGCTCGGCGCCCACGCGCGCACGACCCCCGGCCTCGCCGCGATCCCGCCCGTGCGCGGCGTCGCGGCGCTCGGAGCGCTGCTGGGTAGCACCGCCGCTCAGGTCGCCGTGGTGCCGATCGACTGGCGGGAGCTCTCGACGGCGCTCGCGGGGGCGCATCCGCCGGCGCCGCACGCGCGCGCTTCCTCGCCGCGACCGCCGCCGCCCGCCCGGCAATCGTGAAGGCCTTCCTCGTCGACTGCTTCGCCGCTGTGATGCGCACGGAGCGCTCGGCGCTGAGCGACGACCGCAGCCTCGTCGAGCTCGGGATGGACTCGCTGATCGCCGCGGAGGTGACCACCTACCTCCAGCGCGAGCTCGACCTTACACTGTACCCCCGAGAGCTCTACGACCACCCATCCATAGCCGCGCTGTCGAGCTACGTCGCGTCCGAGCTCGATCGCATGCACCCCGCGCCGAGCGCGCCGACCGCCGGACGCAGCTCCGAACCGGCGACGCCCGCAGCGCCGGCCGTGGCTCCGGACGCGCCGGTCCGGCCCGCCGCGCGGCCGGCCGTCGAGCGCCTCCCGGGTATCGCGTTCATCCTGTCGAGCCCGCGCGCCGGCTCGACGCTCTTGCGCGTGATGCTCGCCGGTCATCCGGCGCTGTTCTGTCCGCCCGAGCTCCACCTGCTCCGCTTCGACACCCTGCGCGAGCGCCAGCGCGCCCTCGGCACGAGCTACCTCGGCGAGGGTCTGATCCGCACCGTGATGGAGCTCGCGCAGCTCGATGCCGCCGGTGCGCAGGGCCGCGTCGCCGCCTGGCTCGACGAGGACGCGGCGATCCAGGCCGTGTACGCCTGGCTCCAGGCGCTCGCCGGTGCGCGGCTGCTCGTCGACAAGTCGCCGAGCTATGCCAGCCGGCTCGATACCCTCGAGCGCGCCGAGCAGCTGTTCGACGGTGCGCGCTACGTGTTCCTGCACCGCCACCCCTATGCGGTGATCGAATCGTTCGTGCGCAAGCGAATGAACCGGCTCGTCGGCGCCGACGCCGATCCGCATGTGTTCGCCGAGCAGGTCTGGGCCACGTCGAACGACAACATCCTCGCGTTCCTGGAGCGCATCCCGCCGGACCGCGCGCACCGGATCCGCTACGAGGAGCTCGCGCGCGAGCCCGAGCGCGTGATGCGCGCGACCTGCGACTTCCTGCGCGTCGCCTACGATCCCGCGGTGCTGTCGCCGTACAGCGGCAACCGCATGACCGACGGCGTGCATCACCAGTCCGTGGCGATCGGCGACCCCGACTTCCTCCACCACACCGGCGTCGACAGCCATCTCGCCGAGGTCTGGCGCGACATCCGCCTGCCGCGCGCGCTGGGCGAACCCGCCCGCCGCACCGCAGCCGCGCTGGGCTACGAGCTCCCCGTCGAGGCCAGCGCCGCCCGTGCCCACACCGTCGAGGCCCGCGCCGCGTCGCAGCGCCATGGTCCGCGCGAGAGCTTCGTCGACGTCCGGGGCCTGCGCCTGTGCGTGCTGACCTGGGGATCCGACGACGCTCCGCCGGTGGTGTGCCTGCACGGCATCCTCGATCACGCCGCCGCGATGGACGAGATCGCACAGCGGCTGGTCCGCCGCGGCGTGCGCGTGATCGCCCCCGATCTGCGCGGCCACGGCCGCTCCGGTCACGTCGGCGCCGGCGGCTCCTACCACCTCGTCGACTTCGTCGCCGACGTCGACGCGCTGGCCCGAACGCTCGGCCCCGCGCCGTTCCCGCTCGTCGGCCACTCGCTCGGCGCCGTCATCGCCGGCCTGTTCGCGGCCGCGCGACCCGGGCGGATCTCGTCGCTGGTGCTGGTCGAGATCGCGCTCCCCGCCGACGAGCGCCCGGTCGCCGCCGGCCGGCTGACCACGCACCTCGACCACCTCGCGTCGCCGCACGGCCACCCCGTGTTCCCCGACCTCGCCGCCGCCGCCGAGCGCCTGCACACCATCATGGCGATGCCCCCCGATCAGGCGGCGGTCGCGGCCCGCCGCCTCACCGAGCCCTGCGACGGCGGTCTGCGCTGGCGCTGGGATCCGCGGCTGACCACCCGGGCCGGGCTGAGCCTCGGCGACGTCGGGTCGTCCGCCGACCAGCTGCGCGAGCTGCTCGGCCGCGTGCGCTGTCCGGTGACCTGGATCCACGGCGACCGCAGCGACCTGCGCCGCACGGCCCGCCCGGTGCCCGACGACGGCGCGCGCGAGGTGGTGATCCGCGGCGGCCATAACCTGCACCTCGAAAGCCCCGACGAGCTCGCCGAGGTCATCGCGAGCGCCCTGCCCGCGTGAGCGGCGTCAGCCGCCCGGACGGCGGCCCAGACCTTCGCAGCGCAGCCGGACGAACAGACCGTCGGGATGCTCGCCCCAGCTCCGCCAGGCCGCTGCGACCCGCGCGGTCAGCTCGCGATCGACGCCCGGGTTCGCCGCCGCCCCGGCGGCCTCGGCCATGCCGGCGTTGAACTCGGCGAACTCGCGGTTGGCGTCCGGGCTGCCGTAGGCCTCGACCGACGCCGAGCCGACCACATCGACGAACCCCGCCTCGCGCAGCAGGGCGCGGTGGCGCCGGCCCAGGCGCGTCTGCATGCCGCGGCGCTGCAGGAGCTGCTCGGTGAGCGGGCGGGTCGCCTCGAGGACCGGCACCGGCGGCGCATGCACGTCGCAGCCCCAGTCGCCATCGACGACGCCGATGAAGCCGCCGGGAGCGAGCACGCGATACGCCTCGCGCAGCGCCGACAGCGGATCGGCCAGGTGCATCAGCAGCGTGTGGAGGAACGCCGCGTCGAACGAGCCGTCGGCAAACGGCAGCGCATGGACGCTCGCGACCTGGAACCGGACATTGCCGATCCCGCGCTGCGCGGCGAGCTCGCCGGCGCGCGCGACCTGGCTCGCCTCGATGTCGATGCCGATCACCGGCCCGGGCGCCACCGACGCCGCCAGGTCCAGCGTCATGGTCCCCGGGCCGCAGCCACAATCGATGACGCGCATGCCGCGATCGAGCCGGTCGAGGAAGAACCGGGCGCGGCTCGCAGCGCTGCGCCCCGCGAGGTAGCGCACCATCGGCGCGCTGTACCCGAGGGCATAGCGCGGAGACGGTTCGCTCGTCGCGCGCTCGGCCGGTTCCACCCGCCCCTGCGCCGCGAGGTAGTGCACGATCAGCGCGGCCACCAGCTGCGGCTGCTCCGGGAGCAGCGCGTGCCCGGCGCCCGGGACCTCGGCCAGCTGCACGCGATCGCCGAACCGCGTGCGCAGGTCGAGCGCATTCTCCGGCGGCGCCATCCGGTCCTCGCGACCCTGTACCACCAGCATCGGCGCGCTGCCGCCGTCCCACCACGCGGCGAGCGGCGTCCCGGCGGCCTCGGCGTGCGACCCCAGCGCCTCGAGCGCCCAGTCGAGCCACGGCGTCGGGTCCGACGCGGCCGCGAAGAAGCCTTCCTGGATCGCGGCGATGCGCGCCGGATCGGTCCGCTCGCCGGTGATGACCTGCCGCCAGATCGCCGGTGCGTCGCACGCCGGTGGCACCAGCCCGCCCGCGCCGAGCAGGACCAGGCTGCGCACCAGCTCCGGCCGATCGCGGGCCAGGCAGCGCACCACGCGGTTGCCGAACGCGTGACCGACCAGGTGCGCGGGGCCACCGAGCGCTTCGATGACGTGCGCGACATCGCGCGCGTAATCATGGAGATCGAGCCCGGCCCGCAGCCCCGAGCTGCCGCCGACGCCGCGCGGGCTGATCACCGCGGCGCGAAACCCGGCATCGCCCAGTCGCGCCGCGAGATCCGCGAGGTCGCTCGCCGGCCGCCCGGCGCCGGGGTGGAGCACGACCAGATCGCCGCTGCCCTGCGCATCCACCGCGATCGCCGCGTCGGAGGTCGTGATCTGCATGGCGTCATCGCCCCAGCGGGACCTGCAGGCGCTCGCGCACCGGCGGACCAGGCGGGATCTGCTTGCACCACAGAAACGTCCCCGGAACGCTGCTGGTGCACTGGACCTGGAACTTCCATCCCACCGGGTGCACGGCGTACTCTCCGGCGCGCACGCGATAGCTCGGACTCTCCTTGCGGCGCAGCCGGCCCGCGTCGGTGTCGTAGCGGATCGTGAACTCGCCCGCGAGGATGTAATAGAACTCGTGCGCCGGCCCGTACCACTCGTCAGCCGTGCCGTCGTCGGTATCCTCCATCGAGAACACCGCGGTGTCGTGGCCGGGCTCGACGAACATCAGCCCCGAGTCCCAGCACGCCGCATGTACGAACAGCCCGACGCGTCCGCCGAAATGCGAGTCCACGATGGCGTCCTGGACACGGACCGGCCGCGGCGTCTTCATCGGCTCGCTGACGCCGAACCAGACCTCGGCGGATGTGCCGACTGCTTTCTCCACGTCCTCGGCTCTGCGTGTTTGCTGCATGGAACCCTTATATCGCTGTGACGGAACTCGGCGGTTCCCAAACGGCCGTCGTGCCCTACGCGTCGCAGCCGCGCTGCGCGTACGCCATGAAGGTGCCTTGAATACCCGATTCCGCCGGCCGCAACCCGGGTGTCACCGTGATGCGGAGCGTCGCCGGGTCGAAGCCGAGCTCGCCCAGCAGGCGCCGCAGGTCGGCCTGCGTGACGTGAGCGCACACGCCGCGCTGGCCATTGACCATGCAGTAGTCGGTGGCGTGGACGCCGGCCAGCAGCAGCCAGCCGCCGGGCGACACCAGCGACGCCACCCTGCCCATCGTCGCGCGCCGGCCCGCGATCGTCGGGATCACCCACTCGATCGAGTAGTACGAGCTGACCAGCGGATACGCGACCGGTGCGCCGAGCGGCATCGCCGCGCGCAGGTTGCAGCGCACCGGGCGGATCCGGGCGCGCATCAGCGCTTCCCGCTCGGCGAGCGTGCCGCGGCGATCCTCCGCATCGAGCGCGCCGTTCTCGCCACCCAGGTACACCGACCAGTCGAACGCCCCCGGATCGCCGCGCAGCCAGCGCCGGATCTCCTCGAGGTTATCGTCGTTGATGTCGGCCATGTCGAGGCGTTCGACCCACGGCACGACCTGCGCCGCGCGGTGCAGCACCGGGCCGCAGCCGAGCTCGATGCCCGCCTCGAAGTGCCGCCCGATGTCCGCGAGGCCGCGCGCGAAGAACCGGAACATCTCGGCCTCGTCGTCGGGCACACGGGCGTGCGCGTAGTAGTACTCGAGGTACGCGCGCGCATCCCAGAAGTTCAGGACGTTGCCGGGCTCCAGCTCCGCCGGGTCGAGCTCGTTCATCGGGACGGCAGGATAGCGGCGCACGGCGGCCGCCGGCCCGGTCAGCGAGACTTCCTGGTGAGCTGCGCGATCTGCCGCACAATCTGCATCGCCTGTCCTGTCGTCCTGCGTCCTGTCGTCCTGTCGTGATCTCCGGACAGCGTCGAGTGTGATCTCGCGACGTTGCTGCGGCCCGGAGCTTGCTCTCGGCCTTGCGCGTGTTCCCGTCATCCCGTGTTCGAACCCCGGACCACTCGGTCCCATGGAGGTATCCTTGGCCATGCCCTCTGACGCCGCCGGCGCTGGCGCCGGTTCCGACCTGCCCGACATCGACGACCACCTCGTCGAGCCCGGAACCCGCTACGAGATGCTCGACGGGGAGCTAGTCTACGTGCCCCCGTCCGATCCTCCCCATGGCGAGCGGCAGTTCCAGCTCTGCGCCCTGGTCGCGGCCCACACCGGGTCCGACGTCCAGGGAGCGTCCGATCTGCTGACCCGCATCTCGAAGAACGATGACGTCGCCCCCGATGTCAGCCTCTATCCCAGCGCGCGCGATCCCGGCACCGGCGCGCGCCAGCTCGAACAGATCGCCTTCGAGGTCGTGAGCACGCAGTCGCTGAGCAACGCCGGCAGGAAGGCGGCCAAGCTCGTGGCGCGCGGCGTACGCCGGGTGTTCGCGATCGACGTCGAGCGCGCGCGGGTGCTGGAGTGGTCGGCCGCGCTCGGCACCTGGAGCATGCTCGATGCCGCGGCGACCATCGCCGACCCTGCGCTCGCCGTGCCGCTTCCCATCGAGACCCTGATCCGCGAGGGCAAGACCGATGATGCCGTTCAGCGCGCGCTGGCCGCCAAGCACAACCCGGTGCTCGAGACCATCAAGGCGAGCAGCCGGGCCGAAGGGCGGGAGGAAGGGATCGGTCGCGGCAAGGCCGAGGCGGTCGTGGCCGTGCTCGAAGCCCGCGGCGTGCCGCTGGATCGCGGCGACCGCGACCGGATCCTCGGCGAGCAGGACCTCGCGCGGCTCGAGCGCTGGATCGTCCGCGCGATCGCATGCACATCGGCCGCCGAGCTGCTCGCCGAGCCGTGAGCTCGTCGCCGTGGCTCACTCGAGGGACGCGTCGATGCTGTTCAGCGCGAGCCAGTCGGTGACGAGCTGGTGCGCGGACCGCGCGCGGTGCGCGGGCACGGTGATGCGGTGCTGCCAGTGGCCGTCGGCCGCGACATCGAAGCGGCCCCACGAGCGAATCGCACCGAGCGTCTCGAGCTCGCGCAGCACGCCGCGCGCCACGCCCTCGTAGCGCCAGCGGGTGTGCTCGCCGGGACCGGCGACGACCAGCGTCGTGCCGACCGGCGGATCGTCGGCGAGGTCGGCGATCCGATCGATCGCGTCCGCATCGGTCCCGGCGTCGCCGATCGCGCGCGCGGCCGACCGGGCCTCGGCGAACAGCACCGCCGCGGCGCGCTTGGTCAGCCGCGCGACGTCCCGCGGTGGAGGCGCCGGCGCGGCGATGTACAGCGGCTCGGGATCGCCCTGGCGGATCGCGTCGAAGCCGATCCGCGCGCCGAGCGAGAGCCGCGATAGCCAGCCCAGCCACGCGGGAAGCGCCGCGCCGACGGAGACCTCGCGGAGCTCGCGGTCGTGGACGAGCGGCACCGCGACGAGCAGGGCCCAGCCGAAGCTGCCGAACCAGCCGAGCCCGTTGCGCCCGAGGGCGCGCGCCCGGACGAACCGCCGCACGTGCGGCCACGCCGCCTGGAACACGTCGTTGCGGCCATGGTCCCGCAGCTGCGCGGCGAGCAGGGCGGCGTCGCGCGGACCGCAGCGCATCCGCCGCGCGAGCTCGTCGTCGCCGGTCACCACCGTGATGTCGACGGGCGTTCCCTCGAGCACGCCGTGGAGCCGCGGTGGCAGCGTCGGGAGCAGCGTGAGGCCCAGCGCGGCCACGAGTCGCGCGGGGTCGTCGTCGGACACGAGGATGTCGACATCGTCGGCATGGGCCGGCGCATAGATGCTCGAGCCGAACGCCTCGACCACCGCGCGCGGATCGGCGACCGAGCGCACGCGTTCGAGCACGCGCGCCGCGGCATCAGTGCGATCTCCGTCCGGCCTGGTCATGAGCTCGCGGGCCCCGAGCCTACCCTGAACTCGTGTCCCGGTCGCCGCCGGACGAGCCGCGGCGGGGCTCGATGATCCGGTTTTCAGCCCAGCTGCCCGGAGATCGTGGCGGTCGCGGTCGAGCCCCTCAGCTCCCGTGCGCGCCATCCGGCCGACCATTGTAGTCTCTGACCCAACATGGTGAAGGTGAAACCCACGCGGTGTGCAGCTCTGCTGGCAGCCCTCGTCTCGTCGGTGGCATGTGCGTCGAAGCCGGGGCCTCACATCAGCGAGATCCGCACGGTTGAGGAAGCGCGCCGGATGACCGACTGCAACTACCTGGGTGTCGTCGAGGGTTCTGCGGGGCGAACCAAATTCGCCAACGCCACCCTGGTTCGCAACGCCGCTCGGCACGAGGCGCTGGAGATCGCGGTTGCCAAGGGCGCGACCCACGTGCGCTGGCTCCACGAGTCCGTGGACTGGGCCTCGGTGTACGTCACCGCGCAGGTGTTCGACTGTACAGCCCGTAAAGCTGAGCCTCCGCAGGCCTGACCCGCATCATTCACCACGCCGCCTGCTGCGCAGCAGCCGCAGCATGCACCTGAGGTCGTCGTTCAGCGCCTGTTCTGCCGTCGCGGTTCTGGTGCGACGAGCGAGGCAGTTGCCGCGCGAATCGCCTCCACTGTCGGACCTTCGAGCGCGCGAGCCACCTGCTGCATGCCGTGCGCGACGCCGCGCGTGGTTCCGCCAGACCTTCGCTACCGAGCTGCTCAGCGCGGGAATGAGCCCTCGCCGGGCTGTGAGCTCGTGCGGATGCTCGAGGCTCGTCATCGCCGCCCTGCGGTCGCGGTGCCGCTTCCCATCGATGACCGTGCCGCGCGTGCGATCGGGCAGGTGTCGCGGCGGTCAATGCGCCGGACGCGGACGGCCGGTCAGCTGCTGGATCTCTGCGCGCAGCGCTCGATTCTCCTTGTGCAGCTCCGCGCTCTCGGCGGCGAGCGCTTCCACCTTGCGGTTCAGCGACTGGATCGCCGCCAGCGCGATGCCGCTGGCATCGACGACCGAGATCGCCTTGTCGGTGCTTCCCAGGCCGAACGCGGCATGGAAGTCCTGGGCCATGGGGCCGACGTGCTTGACGTCAGGTCCGTCGGCCTTGTAGTTCCAGCGCGTGATCGGGATCGTCGCCAGGCGGTCGAGCACGTCGTCGCCATGAACCGGCTCGAAGTTCGCCTTGATGTTTCGATCAGACGGAAACAGCTGGCAGCACGTCATGCAGTTCCCACCATTGGTCACGTCACACGTGCAACACCACTCGGTTTCCCAGTCACATTGCGCCTGACAGTCGGTCAGGGTCTCGCCGGCCGGCTTCCAGGTGGCGTAGGCGAGCTCGTTGGCTTCCTGCAGGCCGAGACTGCCGCCGAAGCCCGAGTCCGACAGGATGCTGCGGGGCGCGCCGCTGGCCGGAGTCCATTCGATCGCGTGATCCGCCGTCCGCACCACCAGCACGCCGAGCGACGTGCCCTTCGGGTCTCGCAGCGTGCTGGTGATGTCGCCATGCGTGTCGCGAAGGCTGTGGGCCATCGCGTCGGACCAGCTCATCGTGGCGGTCTGGTGGGGCGGTGGATGGCTGCTGCCGAGAAGCGCCAGCGCCACGCCAGCCACACATGAGCCAATCATGATCTGTTTCACAGCTCTCATTGCTCTCTCCTTGGTGCGTACAGCGTCATCACCGCCGTCGCCTTTCCCGGGGTCTGTCATGCACAGCGCAGCGCGACGCGGAACTACCGGTGATGCGGCGGGCACGATAGTCAGGCTCCTCTCAGCGGACAACGTGCAAAACGATGCAGGGCCGATCGCGTCCGGGTTCCGGCCGAAACTCGGACGCCTGTCCGAGATCCGGCCGATCTCCGGACAGCGTCGAGTGTGATCTCGCGACGTTGCTGCGGCCCGAGGCTTGCTCTCGTGCCGCGCGTGCGCCCGTCATCCCGTGTTCGAACCCGGGACCACTCGGTCCCACGGAGGTATCCTTGGCCATGCCCTCTGACGCCGCCGGCGCTGGCGCCGGTTCCGACCTGCCCGACATCGACGACCACCTCGTCGAGCCCGGAACCCGCTACGAGATGCTCGACGGGAAGGTAGTCTACGTGCCTCCGTCGGATGCTCCCCATGGCGAGCGGCAGTTCGAGCTCTGCGCGCTGGTCGCGGCCCACACCGGGTCCGAGGTCAAGGGCGCGTCCGATCTGCTGACCCGCACCTCCAAGCGCGATGACGTCGCGCCCGATGTCAGCGTCTATCCCGGAGCCCGAGACCCAAACACCGGCCGCCGCCAGCTCGCCCAGATCGCGTTCGAGGTGGTCAGCACGCAATCGCTGGGCGACGCCGGCAAGAAGGCCGCCTCGCTGATCAGCCGCGGCGTGCGCCGGGTGTTCGCCATCGACGTCGAGCGCGCGCGTGTGCTGGAGTGGTCCGCCGCGCTCGGCACCTGGAGCATGCTCGATGCCGCGGCGACCATCGCCGACCCTGCGCTCG
The DNA here is from genome assembly GCA_005887925.1 of Deltaproteobacteria bacterium. Taxonomy (GTDB): domain Bacteria; phylum Myxococcota_A; class Polyangia; order Haliangiales; family Haliangiaceae; genus JABFXX01. The sequence continues at coordinate 17,126 of VBLP01000427.1, forward strand.
CCGTGCCGCTGCCCATCGAGACCCTGATCCGCGAGGGCAAGACCGATGATGCCGTCATGCGCGCGCTGGCCGCCAAGCACAACCCGGTGCTCGAGACCATCAAGGCGAGCAGCCGGGCCGGAGGGATCGGTCGCGGCAAGGCGGAGGCGGTCGTGGCCGTGCTCGAAGCTCGCGGCGTGCCGCTGGATCCCGCCGCGCGCGACCGGATCCTCGGCGAGCAGGACCTCGCGCGGCTCGAACGCTGGATCGTCCGCGCGGTCGCTTGCGCATCGGCCGCCGAGTTGCTCGCCGGGCCAGGAGCTCGTGCGGGCCGGCCCGCCTGTCAACCCCCCCTGCGACGCCGTCGACATCCGCTGTCCGCACTGTACGCAGAATACCTTGGCAGCATGGGTCGGATGTCGGCGGTCGCCGCGCCCGGGGTTGCCGCGCGTGACGGTTTTTGACGAAATCGAGGTCGACCCGTCATATCGACACGGGCGCTGCAAGGCGGAACCCGCGCGGTGCGTAGGAAGGGCGTGTATCACGAACCACGCATCCGGAAGGCGAGCGATGGCGCGCTGTAGCGCGGGCGGCCCGCGGCGCACGGCAGCGACGGCGAGCCGGCCACGGGCGCCCTGGCCGGAACGCGAACCGGACCACGACGGCGCGCCCACGCCGCAGCACGAGCCGGGACCGGCGTCCACGGAGCCGTGGACCGATCCGCTCCGGCAATGGGTGTTGCGAATGACGTTTCAACGCCTGAGCGACGCCGCGATTCCGGAGCGCGAGCGCCGCTTGCTGGCGTGGCTCGCCTATCACCTGATGATGTCCGAGCATGCCGACACTGCGTTCGTGACGCGGCGATTCCTCGCATCGGATGTGCGGATGACGGCCGCGGACGCCGAGGCTGCGCTCGACGCGCTCGTCGACCGTGGCTTCGTCCGTGCGGATCACGGCGCGAGCGATGAGCACCAGCTCGCACTCCGGCTGATCGTCCAGGGCATGAATGACGAGTGCGGCCCGTGGGAGCATTGAGACGTCACGATTCCTTGAGTCCGTAGTCCGGAATGCCCGGTTCGTTGCCGTGGTACTTGTACGGCAGGAACTTGCCGGACATGGTCAGCTTGACGCGATCGCCCTTGGGGTTCGGCAGGCGCTCGATCTCGACGTCGAAATCGATCGCCGACATGATGCCATCGCCGAACTCCTCCTCGATCAGCGCCTTCCATGCCGGTCCGTTCACCATCACGAGCTCGTAGAAGCGATAGAGCAGCGGGTCGGTGGGCGGCATCGCCGTTCCGCGATGCGGGATCTCGTTCAGCATGCGCTCCTCGCCCGGCGACAGCCCGAACAGCGCCGCCGCTCGTCGCGCCAGCGGCTTGACCAGCTTCATCTGGCCGAGCAGCGCTCCCACCACGAGCACCGGCGACACGCCGCCGATCTCGGTGGTGATGTGCTTCCAGTTCCAGCCCTTGTCGCGCTTGATGTCGAGGATCTTCTCGGTGAGCTGTTCACGCCGCATGTGGTCTCCTTCGCGCGGCAGGGTACACCGTGACCAAGCAGCGTCGCCACGCCCTCGTCGACGAGTCGTTCGCCTCTTGACGCCGTCGCCGCTGTAGCGTGGTGTCACGCGATCGGCCGCCGACTGTCCTGTGGACAAGGCTGGACAGTGCTTGACACACGCACCTACAGGCAGTCACCGCATACACACGCCAGGCCCTGGTTACTGCACTGTCTCCTATGTGTCGCACTACACACTGGGCAGTAACATGATATGCCATCGTCATTGCATGTCTGTGTGACGCACGCGTTACAATCGAATGTACAGTTTCCCGGGTTATTGCCGACAACGGGGCAAATGTAATTCACACCGCACGTGCCGCAGCTCGTGTACTCACCACAATTTTCGTCTTCGGGTGTCTGGCCGGATCTCGGATGACCTCAGGAGACGCCGGCGGCCCGAGCGGTCGTTCCGCCGAGCCAGCGCTTTCGGCGCGGGGGCGGCCGCGGTACGACTGACAGGGTGGCATGACGATCTCGATCGGCATCGACCTCGGCGGCTCGAACCTGCGCGCGGCGGCGTTCGGCGGCGACAGCGCGACGCCGCTCGCGGTCCACCGGGAGGCGGTCGGCGATGACCGCGCGCCGGAGGCGATCGTGGAGCGCATGGCGCGGACGATCGAGCGGCTGGCCGGCGGCTCGGCGGATCCGGTCACCGTCGGTGTCGGGGTGGCCGCGCTGCTTCGCGATCGGCGCGGCACGGTGGCGAACTCCCCGCACCTGCGGTGGCGCGACGTGCCGTTCGGCGAGCTGCTCGGCCGCCGGCTCGGCGCGCGCTACCGGCTCGGCGTCTACAACGACGTCAACGCGATCACCTGGGGAGAGGCGGTGGCCGGCGCCGCCCGGGGCTACCGCGACGTGCTCGCGGTCTACGTCGGCACCGGGATCGGCGGCGGCCTGATCGCCGGCGGGCAGCTGATCGAGGGCGCGAGTCACTGCGCCGGCGAGATCGGCCACACCAAGGTGCGGTGGGACGACGACGCCGCGCCGTGCATGTGCGGCGGCCGCGGCTGCGTCGAGGCCTACGTGGGCGGCCGCTACCTGATCGCGCGGATCCGTCGGGAGCTCGCGAACAAGCGGCGGAAGACCACGGTGATCGAGCGCGCGGGCGGCTCGATCGACGCGGTCACGCCCGGCCACGTCGACGACGCCGCGCTCGACGGCGACGCGTGGGCGCTCGCGCTGTGGACAGAGCTGGCGGCGCTGCTGGCGGTCGCGCTCGGCAACGCGCTCGCGATCCTGAACTCGCAGCGGCTGATCCTGGGCGGCGGCGTGCTCGAGCGCACACCGGCGCTGCGCACGATGGCCGAGATCGATCTGATGCTGGTGGCGCCGGCGGCGCGGCTGGCGCGCGACGGGGTCTCGATCATCGAGTGACCGCCGGCAGCTTGCCATCTCACGCCGGGCTGGATTACGGTCGCGGCCCTACTTCGTACTCGCCCGGGAGGACACCATGAAGATGCTGCTCAGGGTGCTCGCGTGTATCTGTGTCGCCGGGCTTGCCACGGCAGCTCGCGCGGAGCCTCGCTTCGTGCTCGTCAGCCACGCGCCGGACTCGGACTCGTGGTGGAACACGATCAAGAACGCCATCAAGCAGGCGGGTGAGGACTTCGGCGTCACCGTCGACTATCGCAACCCGCCGGGCGGCGATCTGGCCGACATGGCGCGGATCATCGAGCAGGCCTCGGCGCGGAACTACGACGGCGTCATCACCTCGATCGCCGACTTCGACGTCCTGAAGAAGCCGATCGCGCAGGTCGTCGCCAAGAAGATCCCGCTGGTCACGATCAACTCCGGCACCACTGCACAGAGCGA
>VBLP01000428.1 GCA_005887925.1 Deltaproteobacteria bacterium
CGGCCTTCACCCTGCCGATCCTCGATCGGCTCCGGCAGCACGCGAACACCTCGTTCTCCCCGGCGCGCCACCCAGTCCGTGTGCTGATTCTCGTCCCGACCCGCGAGCTCGCGGTCCAGGTTGACGAAAGCGTCCACACGTACGGCCGAACCGTGGCGCTCCGTTCGACCGTCGTCTACGGCGGGATGCCGATGGAGCCCCAGATCAAGGCGCTCCGCGGCGGGATCGAGATCCTGGTGGCAACGCCCGGCCGGCTTCTCGACCTCGTCGGGCAGAAGGTCGCCAATCTCGGCCAGGTCGAGATCCTCGTCCTCGATGAGGCCGACCGGATGCTCGACATGGGGTTCCTGCCGGACATCCAGCGAATCATCGCGCTGCTCCCGGCGAAGCGCCAGAACCTGATGTTCTCGGCCACGTTCGCCGACGAGATCCGGCGGTTGTCGAAGACGATCCTCCACGATCCGGTCGAAGTCGAGGTCGCTCCGCGCAACGCCACGGTCGAGGCGATCCATCAGCTCGTCTACCCGGTCGATCGCGATCGCAAGGAAGAGCTCCTGGCGCACCTGATCCGCAAGGACGATCTGCGCCAGCTCCTCGTGTTCACGCGGACGAAGATCGGCGCGACGCGGCTCGCCACGTGGCTCGATCGGCAGGGCCTCAACGCGGTGGCCATCCACAGCGACCGGTCGCAGCCGGAACGAACCCGCGCGCTCGAGGAGTTCAAGAGCGGCGAGATCCGGGTCCTCGTCGCGACGGACGTCGCGGCGCGCGGTCTCGACATCGAGGACCTGCCGTACGTGGTGAATTTCGAGCTCCCCTGGAACCCGCAGGACTACGTCCACCGGATCGGCCGGACAGGGCGGGCCGGCGCGACAGGTGAGGCGATCAGCCTTGTCTGCATCGACGAGACCGACCTCCTGCGCGGCGTGCAGCGCCTCCTCCGGAAGGCGATCCCCTGGACGGTCGAGGAGGGCTTCGTGCCCGATCGCAACATCGAGCCACGGCCGCTCCGCGGCGGCGAGCCCGGCGGTCCGCGCGGTGCGGCGCGACCGGCGCATCATCCCCATCGGAAGCCCGTCCAGTACCGAGCGGGCGCGGGTCGGGCCTAGACAGGCGGGCCCGGGCGTTGCGCGAGCCGATGTCGTGACGCGGGGCCGAAGATCAGGCGGGCGGTGCGGCGGAACCATCGACGGCGGGGGTCGGCTGCGCGACTGGAGCCGGGGTTTGTGCTTTCTCGTGGCCACCGGTCACGACCATCTCCGCGCCCGGAAAGAAAAATCCGAGCATCAGGTCGGCTGACACGCGATCGACGACGTAGCGGTTGACGAAGGCGGCCGGCTGCACGACCGAGGGGCCATCCTCGTCCGTTCGCAGGGCAATCCGGGCATCCCGGAGCAGGACGAACTCACCGGTCGGGCGCGCGAGAGCGCGGCCGGGGTCGAAGCCGGGCATCGTCGGCATCTGGGCGGTGATCCGGAATGGCCCGACGTCGACGGTGATGTCGTGCCACTGGGCGTGAACGGGTAGCTCATCGAGCTGGTCGCTGACGGCCAGCAGGATGTCGTCCTCGGCCATCGTCAGCGTCCCGCTCGAGCGTGGCGGAGAGCCGTCGATCGGATGCCAGGCGGCCTGTTCGACGAGCAGGTCGAGGCCGCTCTCGAGGATTTCGCGGAGCCGCCCAGGTCGCGCGACGACCCCGACCGCCACGCCCGCTGCACCGTAGATCTCGACCCGGATCGGCATTCCCCGTCCCTTCCAGGCAGGGACCGAGTCTGCGCCGGCGAACCGGGTGGTGCATCGCCCATTCGTACCCGCGAGGCTTGGTCCGTTCGTTCTGCGTCGCAGCGACCGGCGGGATGCGATGTCGGCCTCAGCGGACCCGGCACGACACGCAGGGCGGCGTCGGCGCAGCCGGCGTGGATGGAGCGGTCAGCGGCGGTCGCGGCGCCGCGACCGCGAGGAGCGCCCGGACGATCAGGCCCGGGTCGGCCCGGCTCTGGTTCGTGAGGACGGCGATCGTCACACCGTCGATCGGGAAATGGCGCACGGCGGATCTGAACCCGAGGAGCCGACCGCTGTGGCCGAGACTCGGGTGGCCGTCGATCGTGAATGCCTGGACGCCGTAGCCGTACACGACCCCGGGCAGGTAGTTCCTCGTCTTCGTGAAGTTGCTCAGGAGCATCGCCGTGCCCGCGGGTCCCAGGACCTTCCCCGCATAGAGGGCGCGGGCCCACCGGGCGAGGTCGCTGCTCGTCCCGGCGATCGAGCCGGCACCACCGGCGGCCGTGACCACCGACCGGAATGGAGCGATGCCGGTCCCGTCGTCGAGGTCGATCGGCTTGGCCGTGCGTTTCGTGCCCACGAAGCGATATCCGTGAGCAAGGGGCATCCGGTTCACTTCGGCGGCCTGGTACCAGGTGCCGCCGAGCCCGGTCGGCTCGAGCAGCCGCGCCCGGATCGCCTCGGCGAGGGTCTTGCCGGTGATGCGCTCGGCGATCAGCCCGAGCAGCAGATAGTTCGTGTTCGAGTAGTGCCACGCGGCCCCCGGGGGCGAGAGACGTTTGCCGACGTAGCGGAGAGAACGATCGACCGTCCAGGCGACCGTCGGATCGGCCTGGAGCGGCCGGTCGATCTTCGGGTTCAGGAAGAAATCCGCGAGACCGCTCGTGTGGTTCAGCAGCATTCCGACGGTGATCCGCGGATCGACCTTGAGCCGGATCGCCGGCAGGAGTCGGGCCGCGGAGTCGGTCAGGCGAAGCCGTCCCTCGCCGATCAGCTGGAGGATGAGCGCGGAGGTGAACGTCTTGCTGACGCTCGCGTAGGCGAAGGCCGTATCGGGCGTGACCTTCGTGCGAGCCGCGACGTCGGCCAGCCCGCTGACGCCCGTCCAGATCGTTCCGTCGCGGAACACGATCGTCGCGGAGACGCCCGAGATCCCGAGCTTCACCCGAACGCGATCGAGCGTCGCCTGGAGGCGCGTCGCAAGGATGACCTGGGGCGGTCCCGTGGGCGGTGGACCCGACGCCAATGGACCCGATGGCAGCGGACCGGACGGCGTTGGGACGGGCGAGGCGCCGATGGACGCCGAGGCACCGGTAGACGCCGAGGCGCCGGCGGGCCGGGCCGACGGTCCCCTACTCGGAATCGGACTCGCACAGGAGGCGGTGGCGCTCGCTGATGGCGGGACGGACGC
>VBLP01000429.1:0-5343 GCA_005887925.1 Deltaproteobacteria bacterium
GGCGACGACCTCGGCGCGTGGCGTCGGGACCGGCGTGCGGCCGGGACCGGGGGCCCAGCCCCAGCCGACCAGCGCGTCGTGCGCGACGTGATCGATCAGCCGCGCGAGGTCGCGGTGGCCGGTCTGGCGCGGGTCCTTGAGCTGCTCGCACAGCTGGTGCGGTGTGCGGCCCTGGAAGATCATCGGCGTGTCGGACGGCGGCAGGTGCCAGCTGGGCGCGCCGGGCGGCTGTCCGGGACGCGGACCGTTCGTGTCGCGATGGCAGGTCGCACACGCGACGCCGTTGGCCTCGGAGCGCCGCGAGACGTCCATGCCGTGCGGCCGCGAGTCGTCGTACTGCAGCGGCGCGTCGCCGCTCGGGTGGCAGTTCATGCAGCGCGGGTGCTGCAGCACCTGGTAGAGCGTGGCGAACCCGGCGAGGCCGCGCGCGGCGCGATCGTCGTCGGCGCGAGCGACGCGGCACGCCACGAGGCCGACGGTGCAAGCCGCGAGGCCGAGCGTCAGGCCGACGGCCAGTCCGGACCGCGCGGCCGGGATGGAGGAGGTGCGCCGGGTCATGTCTTCTCCTGGGCCTCGAGCGCCGCCTCGATCGGCAGCGAGCGGATCCGCCTGCCGGTCGCGGCGAAGATCGCGTTGCACAGCGCCGGGGCGATCGGCGGCAGGCCGGGCTCGCCGACGCCGGTCGGATCGTCGGTCGACGGCACGATGTGGGTCTCGATCACCGGGCACTCGAACATGCGCAGCGAGCGATAGCTGTGGAAGTTGGTCTCCTGGACGCGCCCGCGCTGGAACGTGACCTGCTGCTTGAGCGCGGCGGACAGGCCGAAGATGATGCCGCTCTCGATCTGTGCCGCGACCAGGCCGGGATTGACCACCTGACCGCAGTGGACCGCGGCGACCACGCGGCGGACGTTGACGCGGTTGCCCTGCACCTGTGCCTCGACGACCTGGGCGCACACGCTCTCGAACGACGCGTGGACGGCGATGCCGCGGCCCACGCCGGCCGGCAGCGGCGTGCCCCAGCCGGCTTTCTGGGCGGCGAGGTCGAGCGTGGCGAGCCAGCGCGGCTGCTTCGCGAGCAGCGCGCGCCGGGCGCGGTACGGATCGAGCCCGGCGGCGTGGATCAGCTCGTCGAGGAAGCTCTCGGTGACGAACGCGGTGTGCGAGTGGCCGACCGCGCGCCACGATCCGGCGGGCACGCCGGAGTCGGCCGTGGTGAGCTCGACGCGCAGGTTGGGGATCGCGTACGGCAGGTCCGAGGCGCCCTCGTGCGACGTCATGTCGGCCAGCGTGGCGCGCAGGAAGATCCGCGGCGCATTGTCGGCGAGGATCCGGCGCAGCGCGCGGGGCACGCCGTTGGGGGCGAGCCCGCCGGCGAAGTCGCCGCCGGCGATGCAGCCAGCCGGTGATCGCGCCGCGCTCGACCGCGCCGCGCACGCGCGATACCGCCATCGGCCGGTACCAGTCGTTCTCCTGATCGTCCTCGCGCGACCAGATCACCTTGACCGGCCGGCCGATGCGCTGGGCGAGCATCGCGGCCTCGATCGCGAAGTCGGCGAACAGCCGCCGGCCGAAGCCGCCGCCGACCAGCGTGGTGTGGATCGCGACGTCGGCGAGGTCGAAGCCGATCGCGTCGGCGACGCGGAACCGCAGCACGCCCGGCGCCTGGTTCGGCGCCCAGACCTCGCAGCGCCCGTCGTGGATCCACGCGGTCGCGTTCTGCGGCTCCATCGGCGCATGGGCCAGGAACGGCGCGCGGTACGTGGCCTCGACGATCGTGCGGCCGCCGCCGCCGGCGGTGGCGGCGTAGGCGTCGCCGTCGTCGCGCACGGTCTTGCCGCCGCGCGTCTCGGCGAGCCGGTCGTAGGCGCGGCCGAGCTCGCGCGAGTCGATCGTGCCGGCGTGGCCCTCGTTCCACGCGATCGCGAGCCGGTCGGCGCCGGTGCGCGCTTCCCAGTAGCCGCTGGCGACCACCGCGACGCCCTGGGGCAAGACCACCACGTCGACCACGCCGCGCCGGGCGCGCGCCGCCGCCGCGTCGAGCCGCGCCAGCGTGGCACCGCGCACCGGCGGCCGGACGATCACCGCGGTCAGCATGCCGGGCAGCGTGACATCGATGCCGTAGACGCCGCTGCCGTCGATCTTCGGGCGCGCGTCGAGCCGGTCGAGGCTCTTGCCGATCCACTTCCAGTCCTTGCGCGGCTTGAGCGCGACGTGCGAGACCGACTGCAGCGCCGCCGCGTGGATCAGCTCGCCGTAGCGCGCGGCGCGCCCCGAGCGCGCATGGTGGATCGCGCCGTCGGCCGCGACGCACTCGCGGACCGGGACGTTCCACGTCGCCGCGGCACCCTGGCGCAGCATCTCGCGCGCCGTCGCGCCGGCCTCGCGCAGCGGCTGCCACGACGTCCGCGTCGACGTCGAGCCGCCGGTGACCTGCACGTGCAGCTGGCTGTCGGGGTTATCGTAGCTGCGATCGGCCTCGGCCGCCTGGATCACCAGCTTTCTCGGATCGACCTCGAGCTCCTCGCACACCAGCGCCGCGTGCGACGTCGTCGTGCCCTGTCCCATCTCGACGCGGTCGAGCATGAAGATCACCGTGTTGTCGGCGAGGATGCGGATCCACGCGTTCGGCCTGAGCTCGCCGGTGACACGGAAGTGCTGCCACACCGGGCCGCCCGTCGGGCCGAGCGCGCAGCCCACGACCAGCGCGCCGCTGGCCGAGCCGACCAGGAACGTCCGCCGCGACAGGCCGCGCGCGGTCATGGCGACCTCTTCGCGCCGACCTTCGGCACCGGGCGCAGCGCCGCCGCCGCGCGATGCACCGCGCGCCGGATCCGCGGATACGTGCCGCACCGGCACAGGTTCGCCGACAGCGCGCTGTCGATGTCGGCGTCGCTCGGATCGGGGTTGGCGCGCAGCAGCGCGACCGTCGACATGATCTGGCCCGCCTGGCAGTAGCCGCACTGCGGGACGTTCTCGGCCAGCCACGCCTGCTGCACCGCGTGCAGCCCGCCCGCGCCGAGCGCCTCGATCGTCGTCACCGCCTTGCCCGCGACGTCGCCGACCGGCAGCCCGCACGATCGCCGCGCCTGATCGTCGACGTGCACCGTGCACGCGCCGCACTGCGCGATGCCGCAGCCGTACTTCGTGCCGGTCAGGCCGAGCTTGTCGCGCAGCACCCACAGGAGCGGGGTGTCCGGCTCCGCGTCGACCTCGACCGGACGGCCGTTGACGATGAGCTTCACCATAGCGCGAACGACAGCCCCAGCCGGGAGGTGAAGCCGCCGAGCTTGCCCGGCTCGCGGAACGGCAGGAGCCCCGTGACCTCGACATCGACGATCGCGCTGCGCAGGTGGAGCAGGTACAGCCCGACCCCGCCGTCGACGAACCAGCGCCGCCCCGTCGCATCGCTCCACAGCCCACCGATGTCGGCCGCGAAGTACGGAATCCCCCACGCGCGCGACGCATTGCGCTCGAACGCCACCTGGGCGCCAACGCGATACATCGCCATTCCGCCGGTGTCCATCACGCTGCTTGTGAGATACGCCACATCGATCCGTAGCCGGCCCTGACTCGGCCCGAACGCATTCGAGTTGTCGCTCCACGCCAGGAGCACCGCCTCCAGGCCGCCGCCGTAGAACGTGCCGTCCATGCCGTGCGGCGCGTACACCGTGCCGAACCCCGTCGGCAACAGCATCGCGCTCCACGGCCTGCACACCGCATCGTCCGGTGTCGTCGGGCATTCTGCGCGCGCCGTGCCCCCCCAACCCAGGATCGCGGCCGGCATCGCCGCGATGACGAGTCGTGCGTACTTCACGGCAGCCATCGTGCCGCGGGCGATCGCCGCCGACAAGGGACCCGACGCGACACGTCGATCACCGGATGCGACACCGGCGCGCCAACTCTGCTACCGTTGATGCGCATGCCCACGGTTGTCGCCGCGTGGACTGTCTCGCGGGCCGACGTCGACCTGTCCCACCGCGATCACCGCATCCCGGCGCACCTCGACGAGGCGATCTGGGAGGCCGCCGATCGCGCGCTCGGCGACGACGACCTCGGCGTCCACCTCGCCGAGAGCGGCGTGTCCGCCGCCAGCTTCGGCGTCGTCGGCTACCTCGTGCGCGCCAGCACCACCGTCGGCGAGGCCCTCGCCCGCGCCCAGCAGTTCCATCGCCTGGTCAAGGACCGCGGCCGCCTCGAGCTCCGCACCACCCCCACCGAGCTCACCGTGATCGATGCTCCCGAGGTCGATCGCACCTTCTGGCCGCGCGCGATCGCCGAGCTCTCGATCGCCAACTACGTCCAGCTCGCGCGCACCTGGACCGGCAAGCACTTCCTCCCGCGCGAGGTCCGGTTCCAGCACCCACGCCCCCGCAGCACCCGCGAGCTCGAGCGCTTCTTCGGCTGCAAGCTGCGCTTCGATCAGCGCGACAACGCCCTCGTCCTGCCGCGCGACGCCCTCGGCGTTCCCCTCACCACCTCCGAGCCCGAGCTCGGCGCCTACCTCGAGTCCGCCGCCACCGCGCGGCTCGCCCAGCTCCCCGCTCCTCGCCTGATCGACGAGGTCCGCGCCGCGATCGGCGACGAGCTGCGCAACGGCGACGTCGACATCGAGCGCGTCGCCCGCCGCGTCGGCACCACGCCGCGCTCGCTGCAGCGCCGCCTGCGCGACGACGGCACCTCCTACCGCGAGCTGGTCGACACCATCCGCCACCAGCGCGCCATCGACCTCATCCGGCGCGGCATGCCGTTCGGCGACATCGCCGAGCACCTCGGCTTCTCCGAAGCCCGCGCCTTCCGCCGCGCCTTTCGCCGCTGGACGGGCCTGCTCCCCTCGGCCATTCCCCGCCCCGCCTGACCGGCACGTCCACCCCCCGGCGTCTCCCCTGTGCGACGCGCACCCCTGGCCGCGGCCGAGGTGGCACAGAGCAAGATCAAGAGATCGCGGGGATCTCCGGGCCCAGGCTGTCGGATAACCGCGCCAGCGCGCCTCACGGGAGCCACATCTCGGGCAGCAGCGGGCTGTATCAACCACCATCCCGGCCGATGCACCACGCATGTCGACGTCTGCCGCGGCGAGCCCTGCTCCGATGCAGACCGACGTGCTCGCCGCGATCGCGTTCCAGCGCGCCCGGACGCTGTCCCCGGTCCTGTTCTTCGCGATGCTCAGCTGGACGATCGTCATCGAGCTCACCGAGCACCCGACGTTCGACATGTCCGTCGTCAACTACGCGACCGCCCTGATCGTCGGGGTCGTGGCGTTGCTCTCGCGTCGCTCGATCGCTCCGCGGTGGGGCCACGCGCTGTGCTCGCTGATGTGGTGCTCCCCCGTGAGCTCGACCC
>VBLP01000429.1:5383-10307 GCA_005887925.1 Deltaproteobacteria bacterium
GATTCCGATCAGCCTGCGCGCCAGCGCGCACGATGCGGCGCTGTCGCTGATGACCGCGTTCACCGCGCAGGCGTTCGCGCTGGTGATGCAGATCGTCATGCGGCGGGCGTTGCTGCTGCACGCGACCACCGCCCAGGAGCTCAAGATCCAGCTCGCCGAGCGCCTGCGCCTCGAAGATCGGCTCCTCCACGTCCAGCGCATGGAAGCCGTCGGGACCCTCGCCGCCGGCCTCGCGCACGACATGAACAACGTCCTCGGGTCGATCACCAGCTTCGCCGGCCTCCTCGCCGACGAGGTCACCTCGCCGCGCGGCCGCGCCGATCTCGAACAGATCACCGCGCAGTCGATGCGCGGCGCCGAGCTCACCCGCGGCCTGCTCGCGTTCAGCCGGCACGGCAAGTACCGCAAGCAGCCCGTCCGGATCGACGACGTCGTGCACGAGGTGATACCGATGCTCGAGCGCACGCTGCCGCGCTCGATCGCCATCCAGCCGCAGCTCGACGCCGGCGCCCACTGCATCGAAGGCGACCCCGTCCAGCTCGGGCAGATCCTCATCAACCTCGGCATCAACGCCGCGCACGCCATGAACGGCGATGGGAAGATGGTGATCGCCACCGACATCGTCGAGCTCGACGCCGGTGCGGCGAACACCCTGGGCCTCCCCCCCGGACGCCATGCACGGTTTCAGGTCACCGACAGCGGGATCGGGATGGACGAAGCCACGCGCCGGCGCGTGTTCGAGCCATTCTTCACCACCAAGCCCGCAGGTCAGGGCACCGGGCTCGGCCTGTCCACCGTCTGGGGTATCGTCCAGTCGCATCACGGCGCCGTCTCCGTCGAATCGACCCCCCGCGTGGGCTCGACGTTCACCGTTCACATCCCGCTCACCGCCGAGACCGCGCCCGCGCAATCGAAGCCGACCGTCAAGACCGTGCGGATCCAGCGCGCCGGTCTGGTCCTGATCGCCGACGATGAGCCCGCCGTCCGCGCCGGCACCGCGCGGATCGTCGAGCGGATGGGCCTCTCCGCGCTCCAGGCCTGCAACGGCGACGAGGCCCTCGCGCTCTACCTCGAGCGAGGCACGTCGATCGATCTCGTCATCCTCGACATGGTCATGCCCGTGATGGGCGGCGCCGAGTGCTTTCGCAAGCTCCGCCAGGCCAGCCAGGTCCCCGTCCTGATCGCCACCGGCTACGCCACCGACGCCGACGTCCAGGAGATGGTCGCCCGCGGCGCCGCCCTGATCGAGAAGCCATTTCCATCGAGCGACCTCGTCACGCAAGTTGCACGGCTGCTCGAGTCATCCAGGCCCGCCGCCCCGGCGGAATGACCGCCCGCCCTGCGGCGACAGCCACTCACGCATGGCGAGCACTCGCCGGCCGCCAGACATGCTCACCGCCCAGCCGCCCCTGCACACGATCAGCTCACGGGCTCCCCAGCGGTAACCACCGAGTCAAGACCATGGCTTACGCCGTATGGCTCCCCGGAGTGCTCGCCACACCAACCCGGTCTCCGGAAAGTCTCCGGAGACTGCCGTATCAATCTCGTGAGCCGCTGGCATGGTCGCCCGGTTAACAGGCGTAGCTGCGTGAATCGGACGAGTGTCCTCTCTCGAAGTTCGTCACGAGTCTTCGCTTCCGAGGGCCGTGCTGGAGCGGCAGCGCGATCAAGTTCCCGAAACCACCCGAGGCATCGTGTCCTGGCTGAGAAGCAAGCGGTCGTAGGAATCCATGCTCAGCTGATGCCGCCGTGACCTTCATGGCCATTCCAACGCGACAGCGTGGCCGCGTACCACATCACCCGGTGTAGGCCTTAATCGTGCACGACAACGCAGCCGGCGCGCAGCGCGTCGGACAGGAAGTTGCGCAGTGACACCGCGTTGATCATCACCTCACCGAGCGCGTAGGTCTTGCTATCGAACGGACGCTCCGTGGTGAGTTCCATGCCCGGCACTTGGCGCGCCAGCTCCTCGAGGCGTTCGGGCGGAACCCGCCACTCGTCATCGACGATGCCAGCGGCGATGATAGCGTCGTTGACCCCGTCGATCAAGCTCACCAAAGCAGCGAGATCGTCACCGGTGAACCGCGTATAATCGCCACGGGCGTCGGAAGCGCGATCCTTGACCGCCGCGATCGCATCCGCTCGCGCGGGATCTACGAGACGCCATAGCGCAATCGTCTGCTCGAGGAATTCCCAGCCATAGCGCGAGCGATCGATTACCTCGGCCTCTTCAAGCGAAGTGGAGTCGGGCGCGAGTCGAAAGGCGTAGAGAGTCATGGCATCTTCCCTTGGGCCGGGCTGCTGCTGAGCAGATCCTTGCATAAACCTTCGAGGTCGGCTGCGGTCACGCCCAACGACTTGTCGAAGCCTTTGCCGGCTGGACCGCGGGTGGACTTCATGGCGCCCGCATCGCTGGTCAGATCGATATCACCGGTGATGTCGCGACCACGGATCTCGAGGCGGATCGTCTTGGCACCGCTGGCGCCGTCCTTGAACAGCTCGCTTTGATCTTTGAGCTGTGAGGCGGCGTCGGCGTGGGCATCACCGACCCCCGTCTTGATCTCCTCGCGCGCGATGATCTTTCCCTTGCCGCGGAGAGGATCGCGCTCGACCACCATCATGTCGAGCTCGCCGCGCTGCATGTAAATGCCATCCGGCCGGCGGGTGAGGCCATCGGTTTCTCTCCCGGGTGGTTGGCTTCCCACTCGGCGAATGTGGTCTCCGGCAGCTTCTCGTAGATCTTCACGCCATCGAACACCTGGGCGTTGGGATGCGCGGCCTGGGCCTCCACCTCGAGGAGTCTTGCCATCAGCTTGTCGCGCAGAGCTGGGATCTTGTCCCTGGGTTTCTTACTGGCATCGTCGACGATTGCGCGGATCTCTGGCTCACTCATCAGGCCTTTGTCGACAATCTCTTTCTTCAGCTCGTCGACGCGAGCCTTCGACTGGGCCTTCATCGCGGCAGCTTCTTGCTCGGCGCGCAGCGCGGCGCGTACCTTTTCGCGCGACGCTTCGAGATCGCCTTGGAACATCGCGCGTTGCTCCTCCGGCGTCTTGCCCTTCTTCATCTTCTCGAGCTTCGCCTCCTCGTCGGGCGAAAGACCCGCTTCGAGTTCCGCCATCCACGCCGCCGGATCGGTCGGCTCGGCAGCGGCAGTCGTCGGCTGGCTCACACCGGATTCATGCGCTGCGATCTCGTGCTCGAGGTAGCGACGCTCCTCGTCAGTCAGCTGGACGCGTTGCCCGTCGTGCTCGAAGGTGTCGGTCGAGAGCGCCTGCTCCATCCGCTCCCGGCCCTGCTTCACGAGCTCGCGAACCGGCTCGCGGACCGCGAACCTGGCTCCAGCGCGGGTGATCGCGATGGTTCGCTTGATGCCGTGGCCGAGAGAGACCAGCAGGAAGCTGCCGTTCACTAGGCGTGGTCGGACACGTAGGCGAGGAACTCGGGCCAGGCGGACCGCCCGCCGAGGGCCGCTTCATCGGGGAATGTTCTGCGCAACCGCTCGTACAGCGCGCGAGCCAGCTCGACCTCGGTGGAGACCTTGTCGGCGGGCCGGGCAGCGCCCGACCCGGCCGCGGCCGCTGTCATCGTCGCGCCGTGCGGCTTGCCACCGTCCGCGCGTGCGCCGTGGGCATCGCTGCCGGCACCAGCTGCCTCGCCTTGGTGGAGCGCACCGCCGCCGAGCTTGGGAGCATGTGGGGTCAGTTCCGGGTGATGTGCCGCCATCCAGGCGACGACACGCTGGTGCAGCTGCACGTCAACCTGGAGCTCGTAGCGATGATTGTCGGGGAGGGCCGCCGGCCCGTGGCGATCGAGCTTGACCTTGAGGTCGGTGAGCACGGTTCTGATGACCGCCTCGCTGACGCCGGGGAACGCCTGCTGCATGTAGTAACGGAGCCCGGTCAGGATCGGCTCACTCCAGCCATTGCGGTCCGACGTGTTGAACACGAACACGTAGCTGCCGTCGGCCGTTCGCTCGACGAGGTACTCCCCGCGTACCGGGACCGGCGCTTCTTGACGAGCGGTCGCTGTGCCGGGCTTCGGGTTTCGCTGCACGACGCGACTGCCGGAAGCGCTGCCGGCCATACGATCGAGCAGATGTTCCGCCGGTTGGCCCGCCACTACAGCGTCGGCGACGGCGTCCGCATGCTGCTCGTACATGTCCCCGGGCCGGTCGATACCGCCGCTGAGCTGTACGCCGCCGCGTTGCTGGATGACGTGCGCGGCCTCATGCGCCGCGGTGTGCAGATCCGGCGCATCACCGAACGCGACGGTGTTCCCCACCGCGAACGCGCGCGCACCGAGCGCATGGGCGGCTTCGTGGACGGCCGGACCCTGGTGAGCTGAGACGTCGGACAGGTCGTGGCGGCCGAAGCTTCGCTGGATCTCGTCGAAGTATGGGAGTTTTCCACCGCCGTGAGCGACCGCGCCGGCGGCGATCTCGCGCGCCGCGCTGGGACGGCCGAACGTGCGCTCGATCAGGGTGTGCTTCCCGACTCCGACCTGGATGGGCTCGTCGTGCCCAGCATGCGCGGTCGCCGGCGGTTGTGCCGACCGCTGCACGCTCGGTTCCCGAAGCATCTCGACGAGGTTGCGCCTTCCAACCACGGGCCCGTGATCCGGGCGGCCATCCGCGCCTCCACCAGGAGAGCTGTTGCCGGTGCGTCTGTCCCTCATGCGCGACGCTCCGATTCCCGCGCGCGGAACGCCTTCACGGCAGGCACCCTGACCGACGCCCGCACATTTCTACGATGGACGGTCGTCGCTCGTCGCACGAGACTCATCGCTCCCGGTCTCTGGTCGTTGTAATCGTCGCGCCTTCACCGCTCTGGTCGGCGCATCCTACGGACGGGGCTCGCCGTTCTACTTCCCCGTCAGGTCGATTTGAAGGGTCTGCTCGTTTTTTCGCAAAAACCGTCAGGCG
>VBLP01000430.1:0-17866 GCA_005887925.1 Deltaproteobacteria bacterium
TTGGCCGTGCCCACCAACCCTGCACAGCGAACCAGCGATGATCAGGAGTTTCTGATGACCACCCAGGATATCGTCGAGACCTGGCGCCGGGAAGCTATCCAGGAGGGCGTCGAGCAGGGCGTCAAGCAAGGTCTGGAACAAGGCGAACGCAAGCTGCTCTTGCGTCAGCTACGGCGACGCTTTGGAGCCGCGGTCGACGGCGAGATCGAGCGCCGCGTCGGGACGGCATCTGTCGAGCAGGTCGAGATCTGGGCCGAGCGGGTGCTGTCGGCGGCTACGCTGGCCGAGCTCCTGGCAGACTGAACATCGACCGCACCGACGAGCGGCGCGGCGCGGTTGTCCTACCGGCGCGTCGTGATCCTCTTCGTGAGGACCCCGTGTGACCGCGAAGGATCTACACGGGACGCAACGGTACAGGGCGCACGCCCGGAAGCGACGCGGTCGGCGTCGCGCGGTTCTTCGCCAGGCGCTGATCGACGAGCGCGACGATCTCGTCCAGCGTGTCGAACGACAGGCCGCGCTGGCCGGCGATCCGCCGGACCAGGCAATCGACGCGCTCGATGTGCGCGGCGCCGCCGAACAGCGCGCGCGCGGCCGACGACGGCTTGCCCAGCCCCTCGGCTGCCTTGGCGTACTTGTCGAACGGCACCAGGTCGGCCTCGTCGGCGCCCAGGCCCAGGCACAGCTTCGACACCCAGTCGTAGACCTGGCGGCTGCGCTGGAGGTCGCCGTGCACGGCCTCCTTGATCGGGATCATGCGGTCGGCCAGGATGCAGCGGTAGTTGCCCGTGATCAGCATCGGCCACTTGGCGAGCGGCACGAAGATGGAGTCATGCACCTTGAGCTTCACAGGAATTTCCATGCCTTCGAATTGGGCCGCCTCGATGTCGGCTTCGAGGCGGCGCAGCAGCGCGGTCGGCTCGTCGCCGGCGAAGCGAGCCGCCTTGAAGTTCGTCGGCAGGCCCACCTGCAGCACGTTCTTCGGCTGATCGGGCGGACGAAACGCCTGCGGATCGGGACTTGCATGCAGCACGTTCTTGGGCTGATCGGGGGGACGGAACGCCTGCGGATCGGGGCTGGCGAGCGTCACCAGCGCCGGATCGAAGTCCTGCCACACGCCGAGATCGGCGTAGCAGGCCGCGACCTCCGCGGTCCGGATCTCCGGGATGCGCTGGAGGTAGGGCAGCGGCGGCATGTTCATGATCGCGAGGCAGGGGACGCGCGCCTTCGCGATCCGGCCCATCAGCTCGCGCACGCCGGGCGAGCCGTACTGGGCCTCCTGCATGCCGAGCACGACGAGGTCGAACGCGGCGGGGTCGACGCCGTCGGGGGTGGTGGCGGACAGCTGGCCGGGCAGCTTCGTCGAGGCGACGTCGATGTCCCGGCCCTTGACCGAGAACTTCACCACCGTGCCGTCGCGGTTGATCAGCTCGGCGGTGGACCGCGTGCACACCAGCGCGACGCTCTGTCCCGCCATCAGCAGCTTGGTGCCGAACAGCGATCCGTACGACGCTCCCAGGATCAGCACTCGATAGGTCATGGCAGCTCCCTAGACCGCGCCCTGCTTGCGCGCGGCCTCGATGTCCGAATCGCTGAATCCCAGCACGCCGCGCAGGATCTCGTCGGTGTGCTCGCCGAGCAGCGGCGAGCGCGCGACCTCGGCGGGCGAGTCCGACAGCTTGATCGGATTGCCCACCGTGAGGTACTTGCCGCGCTCGGGGTGGTCGACCTCGACGACGGTGCCGGTCTGCCGCAGCGACGGCTCCTCCGCGAGCTCCCTCATCGACAGCACGGGGCCGCACGGCACGTTGAGCGGATTGAGCGTCGCCATGACCTCCATCTTGGTCATGGTCAGTGTCCATTTCTCGATCTCGGCAAACAGCTTGTCGAGCTTGGGCAGCCGCGCCTCGGGGGTGTTGTACTCGGGGTCCTCGAGCCAGTGGGCGTGGCCGCTGACCTTGGCGAGCGCGGGGAAGGCCTGGACCTGCGCGATCACGTAGATGTACGCATCGGGATCGGTCTCCCAGCCCTTGCACTTGACGATCCAGCCCGGGTGGCCGCCGCCCGAGGCGTTCCCGGCGCGCGGCACCGCCACGCCGAACTTGCCATTGGGGTATTGCGGGTATTCCTTCAATGGACCATGCGCGAGGCGTTGCTGGTCGCGCAGCTTCACGCGGCACAGGTTGAGCACCGCGTCCTGCATCGCGCACTCCACGCGCTGGCCGCGGCCGGTCTTCTCGCGCTGGTACAGCGCGGCGAGGATGCCGGCGACCAGGTGGATGCCGGTGCCCGAGTCGCCGATCTGCGAGCCGGTCAGTCGGCGTACGGGCCGGGGCCGAAGCCCTTGACCGAGGCGTAGATCATCCGCGGGTTGATCTCCTGGATCTTCTTCCACGGGAAGCCCATGCGATCGATCGCACCCGGCCCGAAGTTCTCGACCATCACGTCGCACGCTTCGATCAGCCGCGCGAAGATGCGGTTGCCGGTCTCGGTCTTGGGGTTGAGCGTGATGCTGCGCTTGTTGCCGTTGAGCATCGTGAAGTACAGGCTGTCGACGCCGGGGACGTCGCGCAGCTGGCCGCGCGTCGGATCCCCTTCGCCCGGCTTCTCGACCTTGATGACGTCGGCACCGAAGAAAGCCAGAATCTGCGTCGCTGTCGGCCCGGACTGCACGTGGGTCATGTCCAGGACGCGAACGCCTTCCAGAGCCTTGGCCATAGGATTTGCTCTCTCCTTTGATGGTGTCAGTGCTCGTCGGGGCCAGTGAAGGGCTCCTGACGCGGGTCGCGATTCTAGCCCACGCTCGAGACCTGGGGTACGCAACGGGAGCAACGCAGCGTTTTCGCGTGGCTGCCGGAGCGAGCCTCGTGTCCCGCACGCGCAACAGGACGCGGTACGCGGGGTAAGCTGCGTCACAGAACGCAGCGAGCGAGCCGCCGCTCCACAAGGTGGGTGGGCACGGGGCGACGGATTTCCGAGGCCGGGGATGCCCGGCGATGCGCTCGACAAGCTCGTCGCGCGCACCCGACGGAGACGAGCTCGAGTGTCCGAAAACCGGACATCGCCGGCCGGCGCAAATACCCGGGCAGACTGCCCCGATCGCGCGAGCCCGCCTCGCCGATCGGGGCGCGGATAACAATTGATGAGCTCGACGCGGCGCCTCTGCGACCGCCGTGCAGCAGATCCACGCGTGATCTGCGCGCGATTACGCACGGCCGCTTGCTGCAACGATGAGTTCGCACGGCGAAATCAGATCTCGTGTCGTCATGAGCGCGGGCCTTAACGATCGCGAGTTCATCGTGGCTTTCGCCGGGCATCACTCGCCGGTCGGTCGGTTTGCCGACGAGGGTAGGTGATTGTGCGCCGATCAAGTCTGCGTGCACAGTTCGGCTCGAACTCGCTAGGATGCAAATGCGGGATGGCGGTCGTCCAGAGCAGCAGCAGCGGAGTTCGTGATGACGGATCAACGGCGGATGCCATCCAAGAAGCGACCCCGCAGCACAACGATCAGCCGACCGTGGTCGGCCACGGCCTGGCCAGCGCGCGCGTCGGGCCGCCGCGTGGATCGAATCACCACCTCGGCGAGCCGGGCGCTCCGACCGCTGCGCACGCCCGCGCCGCCGCGCTGCTGCCCGCGCCGGTGATCCGTCCGGCGCCGGCGCGTCCGTCGAGCGCGGCGCTGGCCGCAACGCCCTCGGCCGCGCGGATCGAGGCGATGCCCGAGCTCGAGCGAACCGGTCGCTCACCGATCAGCCGCCCGTCGACCCAGATCGAGCGCAACGTGCGGATGCCCATGCTGCAGCGGCCCGCCGTGATCGAGAGATCTGTCGCCTCCCAGCCCTCCCGCATGACGGTCGTCCTGCTGGCAGCACTGCTCGCCGGCGGCCTCGGCGCGTTCCTGGTCGCCAAGGCAACGCAGTACGCGACGGGATCCGATACTCGCTCGGCCGTCGCGAGCGTGGTCGCGACACCGGCGGCCCCGGCGGCTCCACTCGCCGCGGCGTCACCGGCGGTGGTCCCCGATCCGCGGCCGAGCGCACCATCGGCCGCCGTCCGCGAGCTACCCGCCGCACCGCCGGCCAGCGCGGCGGTCGAAGCCCATCCGATCCCACCCGCTGCATCCGAGCCCGCCGGGAAGCCGGCCGCGCCGGCGACGCACGACGATCGATCCGACAAGGCGAAACCGCGCCCGCGTGCCGCGCACGCCGCGGCCGCCAGGCCCCGGTCCGAGCCCGAGCCCCCGGCCGAGGCGGCCAGGCCGGAGCCTCGCGCCGACGGGCCGGCGAACCTCGCCACCCCCGAGCCCGGCAAGCCCGAGCCGGCGGCCGAGACCGTCAAGGCTCCCGAGCGCGAGCCCGCCGCGCCGCCGTCCATCGCCCGGCCCGAGCCGCCGGCACCGCGCGCCGGCACGATCGACATCGCCGCGACCCGCGCGGCGGTGCGCGCACAGATCGGCCCCGTCCAGCAGTGCTACGAGCGCGCGAAGATGGACGACACCAGCCTCGCCGGGACCGTCGTGGCGCGGCTCGCGATCAACCCCGACGGCTCGGTCGGCAGCGTCGAGATCGTCAAGTCGACGCTCGGGGCCCCGCAGGTCGAGGGATGCATCCGCCAGGGCATCCTGCGCTGGCAGCTCCCCCGGCCGGCCGGCGGCGCTCCCGCGTCCCTGACGTACCCACTCGTGTTTCAGTAGCGGCATGAGGATCTCGCTGCTGGTCGCCGCCCTCGCGGCGCTCGTCTCGACGGCATCGGCGCAGCCCGCTTCCGACCCGGCCGATGTGGCTCCGCCCGCGCCGCCGCCGCCCATCGCGCCCGAGCCCGTGCTCGAGCCGGAGCACGTCAGCACCCCCCAGCCGGCCCCGTCCAGCGAGCCGATCACCGTCGATCAGATCGTGATCGCCTCGACCGCGCGGATCGACCTCAACTTCTTCGGCGACGTCAGCCTGCTGCAGCTCTCCCACCAGGAGCCGGGGTTCTCGATCGGCCCGCTCGGCTTTCAGGTCGCGGCCCACCTCGCCGAGGGCCTGGTCGGCCGCACCGAGTTCGCGATGGAGTTCGAGGACGGCGAGACCGTCGTCGATGTCGAGCGCGCCTATCTCGAGTACCGCACCGCGCACTGGATGTTCGCGGCGGGCCGCACCCACGCCGAGCTCGGCTACTGGAACAACGCATTTCATCACGGTCGCTGGCTCCAGCTCACCATCGACCGCCCGCACGTGCTGCGCTTCGAGGACGACGGCGGCATGCTGCCGGTCCATCAGGTCGGCGTCACCGCGGTCTACGGCCCCATGCGCGGCGATGCCGGCCTCGAGATCGGCCTCGGCCTCGGCAACGGCCACGGCCGCGCGCTCGATGCGATCCAGACCGGAGGCGACAACAACCGCGCCAAGTCCGTGCTGCTCCGGCTCGGCGCCGTCGGCATCGGGCACCCCGCGCTGCGCTTCGGCATCAATGTCGGGCTCGACAGCATCGCCCCCGAGCCCGCCACCGTGCGGCCGCTGGCGCCCGACACCTCGATCTTCGAGCTGATCACCGGCGTCTACCTCGCGCTGCGCAGCGACCGCGTCCTCGTGTTCTCCGAGACCTACAACGTGCTGCACCGCGCGATGGGCACATCGTGGCAGGTCACCGACGGCTTCTTCCTCGCCGGCTACCGCATCGGCAAGTTCATCCCGTTCGGCCAGATCGAGGCGCGCCGCGGCGACGGCGCCGCCGACCCGTTCTACAACCCGGCCGCGGCGGTCAACTCCGCGACCCCGCCGCCGGTCGATTACATCGAAGGCATTGCGGGATTGCACTTCGATCTCAACACCTGGAGTGCATTCAAGCTCGAGCTGTCCGGTCGCCGCCAGGACGGCGCCAACGACTACCGCGCCGAGCTCAACTGGTCATTCGGCCGCTGACCGCGTGCGGCCGGCTGTCCGGCACTCGATCTGACGTCTCAGCATGCGCGGCGCGGGATGGGTTACCGTGTCGCCATGGCCTCCGTCCGCATCGCGCTCGCCAACCTCCGCTATCCACGCTCGCCCGATGACTCGGTCGCCCGGGTCGAGCGCGCGATCGCCCAGGCCGGCGCCGAGCGCGCCCAGCTCGGCGCATCATCGATTCATCGACCAACACCGAGATCGGCCGGCATTCGTTCGGCGTTGCATCACCTCACCCCGTCGACGATCCGACGCAGCTATGCTCGGGCTGGAGCATACGCCAGCTGTCCGTGTGGTGGGACCCAACCACCAGGATCTTGCTCGGGGTCGCACACTACCGCACCGGCGGATGCATGTGTATCAGCGACACCGTCGAGCAGATCTATCGCTTGCCGTGACCGTCCGCGCCTCGCATTCGCCGAGCTCGACGTCCGCGACCTACGACTTCATCGGCCGCATGGTCTACGTTCGGTTGTCGCAGCTGTTCTGACCGCGGCGGTCAGGCCAGCGTGATGCGCAGCGCGGTGGCGTCGACCGTCGACACGTAGCGGCCGAGCGGCGTCTCGGCCGGGCCGCGCAGGATCGCGCCGTCGAGCGAGAACTCCGAGTAGTGGCACGGGCAGAACAGGAGGCCGCCGGTGTAGTTCACGCCGCAGCCGCGGTGCGGACACGCCGCTTCCAGCGTCGCGTAGCCACCGCCGGTATTGACCGCGATCACGGGCTTGCCCCACGCCGGCGGAATACCGCGGACCCAGCCGCCGGTCTGCCGCAGCACCGGAAAGTCCGAGAACGGCAGGGTGAGCACGCCGGCGACCGGATCGGGGAGGACATGGATGATGCCCCCGGCATCGAGGGGTCCGTCGTCGTCGCTCTCGTTCGCCAGGTTGATGCGGCAGCCACCCAGCATGCACGCCGTGCAACCCGCGATCTGCACGAGGAACGTGCGTCGCGGATGGCCCTGGCGTTCGGTCACGGGACCTTGACGAACGAATCGAAGTACAGGTTCCAGTTGTTGTTGCTGTCGAGCGTCACGTGGTACCGGCCGGGGAACTCCTTGCCCGACGCGGACGGTGGGAACGTCGACGGCGCCCGGACGTCCTCTTCGTAGCTCGTTCCGGTCGAGATGAACGCGGCCGTGATGAACGACTCGAAGAACGTCATGTGGCCGTTGGTCGGGCTGTAGCCAATCCACATGTTTACCGTGAACGGCTGTGCCGGAGTCTGCATCTCGGGCGCGGCGGTATCCACCGCGTGGAGGCCCTCGGCGGCGATGCAGCCACCGTTGGGGAACGCGCCCAGCCCCAGGACCATGTACTTGGTCGGCACCTCGGCGGTGGTCGGCGACGCCGTGGCAGGGCACTTGACGCCCATCTGGGTCGCGGCGTCGATCATGAAGCTGTGCGAGCCGAAGAACGCCTGGGCCCACGGCGCACCGATGCCGTCGTGGTAGAAGTCCATCGTGGCGTGGTCGAGCACGGTGCTCGCCTTCACCTGCGCGGGATAGGCGAGGGGTCCCCAGCCGTCGATCGTGCCGCCCGGCTGTGACATGGCGGCAGCTCCGACCGCCTTCGGGATGATGATGCCCGCCTGCACGACGGTGCTGCCCTGGACGACGGCGAATGTCTTCACCGGTTGCCCATAGACCATGGCGGTCTCGCCGAACACGGTCGTTTCTGAATCCGAGCTACCGCACGCTGCACAAATGACGGCACAATAGAGCCACACACTTCGCTTCATCTGGCCCCCTCGAGGATAGATGTTGGACGGACGTAATCTTATATTCGAGAGCTGCTCACGCTGTCTATTCTTCTGACAGAGTTTTTCTACAGAGACCTTTGTCACAGCTGGTCCATATGTGACTGTCGAGCTTGCGCGGCGCGAACGCAGCACTACGCTGCACCCGATGTGCGGTGAGCCTCTCTACTTTGCATATCTCTCGAACGGATGAGCCTTCCCTCGGCGGGCCCGGTCGGAGGAGGCTCGTCGAGAGATCGCCAGTGTGTGATCGATCCGGCAACCAAAACTGCTTGCCGCGGTCGTGCCGTCATTGACTTGGACGGTTGTTCAGTGCAGTTCGGCACCAGACAGGATCTTCGAGAGTATCGAATGCATCCAGTGCGGCCCAGTGCGGCAATGACGTGACTCGTCGACAAACCGCACAGTCGACACGTCACCGAATCCGAGTCGGACCAGATCGATCTGCTCACCGCGACCGACGGCCGAGCGCGTGCGGTACTGATCGCCGGTGCCGGTGCAGCGAGATGCTGCGGATCGACATCGCTGCAGCCGGCGCGCGGACCGGCGACGACGACCTCGGTTCCGAGCGTCTGCCAGCTGACCGAAAATTGCCGCGCCGAAAGCGGCCGGAGCGGCGGCCCGATCATGCGCCCCCGCGCCCGGCGTGGCGGGCGGTCACTGGACAGCACCGCCCGCGACGTGGCTATCGCGACATGCCGAGCCCGAGCGTCATATCCAGATCTCGGCGTATGCCAGGATCGACAAATCATCGACCTCGTAAAGTCTGGCAGTCACCGGAAAGCCCGCAGGACCGAGGTCGGGAGCGACTACGTGTCTTTTGCGTAGTCAAAGTTCGGTCGGGAGTAATAACAGCTCCTGTGATCGACGAGGCGGCAAGCGCGAGCCGCGATCGTGTAGTGTCCGCCGCGCAGGCTCGTCGGTCGGTTCGCAATCCACTTCAGCCGATCGCATGACGCTGAACACAGGAGAACAAGAATGACACTACGTCACCAGCTCGTCATCGCGTTGTTGGTACTGCCCGCGCCATGGATGGCGGGTGCATGCTCACCGGGCGATGGCTCATCGGACGGCTCGACCGACGTCCACGGCGCGGAGGTGACCGTCAACGCGCTCACCGAGGCGCCGACGGGCTTCGATGGCCTGACCAACGGGTTCGCCACCCAGGCGGCCATGGACGAGGCGGCGGCCGTGTTCACCCAGATCGAGGACGTCGGCGATGGCCTCGGCCCGGTCTACAACCGCCAGTCGTGCCGCGACTGCCACAACAACCCCGTGGTGGGCGGGTCCAGCGACGTCACCGAGCTCCGCGTCGGCCACTTCAACGGCACGATCTTCGTCGAACCGCCGGGCGGTTCGCTGATCCAGGATCGCGCGATCGACCCGGCGATCCAGGAGGTCGTCCCGCCGGGCAACGAGGTCCGCGCCCTGCGGATCAGCCTGAACCTGTTCGGCGGTGGCTTCGTCGAGGCGATCGCCGACAGCACGCTGGCCTCGCTCGCCGCCAACCAGCCGGCGGCGCAGCGCGGCTCGCTGATCCAGGTGCCGGTGCTGGAGGCGGCGGGTCACACCCGCGCCGGCCGGTTCGGATGGAAGGACCAGCACCCGAGCCTCTTGACCTGCGCGGCCGTCGAGTACCTCGACGAGATCGGCATCACCACCCCGCTGCTGCCGGTCGAGGAGACGTCCAACGGCAACTCGGTCGCGGCCTTCGACCACGTCCCGGATCCGGAAGACGCCGATGGCTCCGACCTCGCGGCGCTCACGCTGTTCATGCGCTCGCTCAAGGCGCCGCCGGTGGACGCGACCCGTGCCGCGACGGCCTCCGCGCAGCGCGGCTCGAACCTGTTCAACCAGATCGGTTGCGCGGTGTGCCACGTCCGGTCGATCGCGACGGCGCCCGCCGGCACCGTGATCAACGGCGGCGCATTCACCGTGCCGCCGGCGCTGGGCGACAAGATCATCCATCCGCTGTGCGACTTCCTGCTCCACAACATCGGCACCGGCGATGGCATCGTCCAGAACGGCGGCCAGAGCACGCGCAACCAGATCCGCACCGCGTGCCTGTGGGGCGTGCGCACGCGGCCTCACCTGATGCACGACGGACAGTCGGCGACCCTCACCGAGGCGATCGGCCGCCACGCCAACCAGGCCGCGACCGCGCGCGCCAACTTCAACAACCTCTCGGCGACGTCCAAGCAGGATGTCCTCAACTTCCTGAGCTCGCTGTGACCACGGCCGGGCGTCTCGTCCATCTCGGCCACTACGTCGGTAGCATCGAGAACCGCGTGGCGCTGCAGGACCAGTACGAGTGCTACTTCCTCATCGCCAACAAGCACGCCTTCACCACGCGCGCCGAGCAGCCGGCCGAGATACGCCAGAGCGTGATCGACATCGCGACCGACTGGCTCGCCGTCGGCATCGATCCGCAGCGCAGCGCGATGGTCCTCCAGAGCGAGGTGCCCGCGATCGACGAGCTGACGTTCTTCTTCGCGATGCTCTTGCCGTTCAATCGCGTGATGCGAAACCCGACGCTGGCGCAGGAGATCAAGGACAAGGACCTCGGCGACAAGTACCCGTTCGGGTTCCCGCTCTACGCGGTGGGTCAGTGCGCCGACATCCTCGCGTTCCGCGCCCAGCTCGTGCCCGTCGGCGAGGATCAGCTGCCCCACCTCGAGATGACCCGCGAGGTCGCGCGGCGATTCAATCGCATCTACTGCGGCGTCGATCCGCGCACCGACGACAAGGACCACCTCGCAGCCGGTGGCCTCTTGCCGATCATCGAGCCCAAGCTCGGGCGCGTGAAGCGGCTGGTCGGGATCGGCGCGCCGAACCCCGAGACCGGGCAGCTCTACAAGATGAGCAAGTCGCTGAACAACGCGATCTTCCTCTCCGACGGAGCCGACACCGTCCGCAAGAAGGTCATGTCGATGTACACCGATCCCAACCGGATCACCGGCAAGGAGCCGGGCGAGGTCGATCCATCGAAGAACCCGCTGTGGGCGTTCCACGAGACGTTCAACCCCGACACCGCCTGGGTCGACGAGCACCGCGAGCTCTACCGCACCGGCCGCATCGGGGACGTCGCGGTGAAGAAGAAGCTCGTCGAGGTGCTCGACGCGCTCATCGATCCGATCCGGACGCGCCGCAAGCAGTACGAGTCACACCCCGAGGAGGTGATCGAGGCGCTGCGCCAGGGCACGCGCCGCGCCAACGAGGTCGCCGAGGAGACCATCGCGCTGGTGAAGAAGGCGATGAAGCAGGACTACTTCGGCCGGCGACTGTCGATCCCGTGACCGGAGATCGGGACGAAGACGAAGGTCATGGCGACCATGACGGCCGCGAGCAGCGCGAAGTACGCGGCGGGGTCGAGGCCGTTCTCGTAGAACGGGGCGAAGCTCAGGCCGATCATGCTGCCGAGGAACGCCATCATGTGGAATGCGGCCACGATCACGCTCTTCGTGCCGGCCGCGGCGTGCCGGTACGCGAAGATCAGCCCGACCGGCACGATGCATAGCTCGGCGAGCGCCATCAGCGCGGTCGCCACGAGGATCCACCAGACGGTCACCGGCGTGCCGCTGCGTGCGAGCCAGCCGGCATAGGCCATGATCGCGGAGGCGATCACGACGACGACATAACCGAACAGCATCTTTTGCGTCTCGGGCACTTCCCGCCCACCGCGCCGCCGCTTCACGACATTCCATATCCAGTTGAACACCGGCGTCAGAAGGACGATCAGGAGCGGATTGAGTGCCTGCGTCTGGTTCGCGGTGACGGCGATGCCGCCCAGGACGTGGAGATCGGTGTGCGAGTGCGCGAAGTAGACCCAGGTATCGGCGTTCTGGCCGTACACCAGCCAGAAGATGGCGATGCAGCCGAACACGCCGGCGATGTGCAGCAGCGTCCGCCGCTCGACCGCGCGGCGGCGCGGCTCCGAGGGCCGCGGGGGCGGCACGGCGTCGTCGGGATACCGCCGCTTGCCGGCGGCGAAGATGCCGAATGCCAGCGCCATCAGCAGCGCCGGCATCGCGAGCGCCATGCCGTACTGCCCGCCGCGCACCTTCACGACGAGGGGCAGCGCGATCGCCGCCGCCGCGCCGCCCAGGTTACCCATCGCGTAGAACAGGCTGAACGCCTCGCTCAGCAGCGCGGTCTTGCCCTCCGCGTCGTAGATCCGGGCCAGCAGCACGCTGGCATTGGGCTTGAGCGCGCCGGAGCCGATCGCGAGCAACACGAGCGCGGCGAACAGGCCGGGCGTGCTCTGCGATGCGCCGAGCACGATATGGCCCAGGACGTACGGCAGGCAGAAGTACAGGATGGTCCGGTACGCCCCGAGGCGCCGGTCCGCGATCCACCCTCCGAGGAACGGCGTCAGGAAGCACGCCGCCGAGAACGCCTTCATCACGGTCGTGCCGCCGGCCTGGCTGAACGCGAGCACGTCGACCATGTAGAGCACGAGCAGCGTGCGCATCCCGTAGAAGCTCGCGCGCTCGGCGAGCTCGCCCCACAGCACGAACCAGAACCCGGACGGGTGCTGGCGGAGCCGCACGACCGGGTTCGTGGCGGGGATGAAGTCGCGTCCGATCTCGACGGGGATCGCGTCGCTCATCGCGCGGCACCTCGATGCGCGGCACCTCGATCCGGGGCTGCGCCTTGCGATCGGTCGCGGATCCACGCCCGGAGCTGGCTCGGCGTCACCGGCTCCTCGAGGAGCCGGGCGAACCAGCACGCGGGCGCCGGCTCGGCCGCGAGCAGCGCGTCGACCAGCGCGCCACCCTGGCGGTACGTGAACACGTACGACCGCGCCGAGTCGATGAATCGCAGCGCCTGCGCGGCGGCCTGCTCGGTGCAGAGCCCGTGGTGCCGGAGGTAGGCCATGACGTCGTGGTCGGCGGCGCGCTCGACGTGGCGCAGCAGCGCCGCATTGTCCCGCACGCCGAGCAGCTTCTGGCACGCGGCCTCGATCGCGTGCTCGCGCCGCGGATCGAGCCCGGACAGACCGGCGCGAGGGAACACCTCGGCGGCGCACCACGCGAACAGCTCGTCACGCGACAGCAGCGCGTCGAGCCCTCGCGTCGCGATCCCCTCGGCGACGACGCAGACCGGTGATTCGAGCAGTGTGACGGCGTGCTCGAGCCAGCCGCGCCGGCGGACCAGCCGCGCCTCCTTGATCGCCAGATCGGTGTGGTGCCCCGGATAGCCTTCGTGCGCGACCAGGTGCACCAGCCGCAGGATGTCGATCGGCCGGTCGACGTTGATCTCGATGCGAGAGCGCAGCTCGCCGAGATACCAGTTGTAGGCCGACCACGGCCGGCCCTGGGTCAGCCGGATCTCGAGCGATTCGCCGCGCGGCAGCGCGAAGCGATCTCGCGCGCGGCGCCCGAGCTCGCGCACGATCTCGGCCAGCGCCGGTGCGTTCGGCTCGACGGCAACCTGCGCGGCTGCCTTGCCGGCGGCGAGTCGCTCGACCAGCGGGCCTCGCCCCGGCAACAGCTCGTCGAGCGTCCGCCGACAGTCCTCGAACGACGCCTCGTCGACCCACTCCGCAGAGATGTCGTAGAGCGTCTCGGCCTCCGCGACCACCGACATCGTCTCGCCCGCCAGGATGGCGAGCGTGGCCTGCATCGCACGCAGCTGGCCGACGAGATGACCGCGGCGCTGGCGCTCCATGCCGAGGTCGCCGGCGATCGCGCGCTGGAGCGCTTCGCGTTCCAACTCCAGCTCCGCGAGCGGGCGCGGTCCGTCGGCGGCCGCCCGGGCTCGCCACGCGGGCGGGCCGTAGTATGCGTCGACATACCCCGGCCTGTGCCGGTCGATCGCCAGGGCCAGCTGCACGAAGGATCGGGCGATGTCATCCGTCATGGCGAGCCCAGCGAGGCGACCGCGGGCGGTGGCGTGGCGGCGTGCGGCGGACCCGGCGGCGCGGCGCTCGCATCGAGCGGCGCGGTCTCGAGGTCCTCCTTGCGCAGCTCGGCGACCAGCCTGCGCAGCGTGGAGCGGCCGGCTCCCGGCAGCGGAGACAGAAGCTGCCAGAAATCGGTGAGCGTCCAGTCCTGGCGGTACGTCCCGACCTCGGCCAGACCGAGCGGATCTTCGACGGTGATCGAGCCCGGCGGATAGTCGGCGAGCGGGCGGCGCGGGCCCGCCGGATCGGAGCGATCGCGATGGTACGCGACGTAGTCGTGCGGCAGGCTCACGATGCGCGGATAGCCGAGGCCCAGCGCCGGCATCAGC
The DNA here is from genome assembly GCA_005887925.1 of Deltaproteobacteria bacterium. Classification (GTDB taxonomy): domain Bacteria; phylum Myxococcota_A; class Polyangia; order Haliangiales; family Haliangiaceae; genus JABFXX01. The sequence goes on from VBLP01000430.1 coordinate 13,914, forward strand.
GCCTCCTGCACCGCGATCGCGGCGGTCAGCGCGCTCGATGGCTCGAGTCTGTAGCGAGCGCAGGTATAGGCCTCGATCTCGCGGTAGAAGTCGCGCCACCGCGACTGCGTGCGCAGCTGTTCCCGGAACCGGATATGGGTCGCCGCGATCACCTGGAACGGCAGCACCGCCTGGGCCTTCGCGCCGGTGTCCTCCGGGGCGCACCTCAGCTTCGAGACCTCGTCTGCGTTCCGCGCGTCGTGCGTGCACAGCTCCAGGAGGAGCGGGAACTGCGCGGCGAAACCCTGCGGATCGCGCGCGACATCGGACAGCAGGTTCTTCAGGTACTCGATCGGATCGATGGCGAAGTCCCAGAACAGGTGATCGAGCAGATATCGCAACATGCCATAGCCATGTGCACACCGGAACATGCGCGCCAGCCGGTCGCACAGCTGCAGCTCGGCCTGCGAGATCGTCGAGGTCGACACGACGGTACCGCTGTCATCGATCTCGATCTGATAGCGCTCCCGGTACTCCGGATCTGCCATCGGGCTGTTGACCAGGAGGACCGTGCTGAATACGCGAACGTTGACGTCCTCGAAGAAGTAATACCGGAGATCGCGCTCGAACGAGGCGACGCTGCTCCCCGGCAGGCCGAGCATGAGCTGCGTGTCGAGCGGCAGCCCGAGGTTCTTGAACGCGACCTGGAGCTTCTCGTACTCGCGGGTCTTGATGTTGCGGCGGCGCACCGCGACCAGGGTGTCCGGATCGCGCGTCTGGATGGAGATCGTGCCGGAGGTGACCAGTCCCGAGCTGGCCATCATGTCGACGATCTCGACCACGTGCTGCTGGGTGTTCTTCGCGTAGTTCACGATGAGGCGCTGCGGGAAGCCGGTCCGCCGCTTGGCGTCGCACACCATCCTGCAGATCTCGACATCGCGCTCGAACATTCCGAAGTTGGCGTCGGCGAGGTTGATGTCCCGCATCCGGTGCTCGGTGATCCAGCGGACCTCCTCGGCGACCCGGTCCAGCGAGAACGAGCGGATCTTCTGCAGCGTCGCGGAGCCCCAGTCGCAGAACGTGCAGCCGTAGGGGCAGCCGCGATTGGTCTCCAGGACCGCGTAGATCGCCTGCTGGTAGATGCCGTCGAAGACGCCGGTCAGGTACGGCGAGGGGAACTCGTCGAGATCGGTGGCGCGCTCGCGTGCGGCGGTCTGGATCAGCACGTCGCCGTCGAGGAAGCTCAGGCCCGGCACCGATGCCGGCAGGCCGTCCTGGTCCGCGAGGTGGCCCAGCAGCTCGACGGCGGTCTTCTCGCCCTCGCCGCGGACCGCGAAGTCGATGTCGGGGTGACTGCGCAGGAAACCGTCGCAGGCGTCGGCCCGACCCGGAACGCTCGGGCCACCGTGCACGGTGATCGCCGCCGGGCAATGCTGCTTGATCCACGCGGACGCGGCGAGGTGCTCATCGACGTTCCACACGTAGTCCGAGAACAGGAACACGCCGGGACCGGTGGTCTGGAGCGCCGACTTGATGTCGTCCATCGACGCCACGAAGCGCACGGTGAGATCGAAGCGCTCGGGGGACAGCCGTGCCCGGGCATAGCCGAGGATCATGCCGAGGGACAGCGGCAGGTAGTTGCGGATGAAGTGCACCGCGTAGATCGGTGTCCGGAGGTTCCGGAACAGCGGAGCGGCGTCTCCGGGTCGCATGGCCGCTACCCGGACACCGCGGTCGCGATCGCGGCAACCGGCGCGTGCGTGGCGCACACCGGGCACTCGCGCGTCGGGTTGCTCGGATCCCACGGCCACCGCGTGAACTTCGGGAGCTCGCGCATCGTCGCCAGCTGCGAGCGCGCCTCGTGCCACGATCGCACCCAGGCCGCGTGATCGGTCAGCTCCTGCTCGGGGTGGGCCGCGCTGCGCGCGACGAACCCGGGGAACCAGCGCCGGCCGGTCGGCTGGCCGATCGGGCCGTACCGCAGGTCGAAGCTCCAGCGCAGGTCCTCGCCGAGGTTCGGCAGCGACGCGTGCTGCGTCGCCCGGTGGAAGAACAGCACGTCACCGGGATCCATGATGATCGGGGTCCACGGCCCGACCGCTGCGTCCGGAATACCGTTTCTGGCCAGCGTGCGGCAGTGATGTACCAGCCCACCCTTGTGACTGCCGGGCGCCACGATGACGCAGCCGTTGTCCTCGGTCGACGCCGTGACCGCGATGAAGGCCGTCACGATGTCCGAGCGATCCGCTTCCTCGCTGATCACACCGAGGTCCTGATGCCAGAACGTCGTCCCCATCAGGCTGTAGGGCGCATTGCGAGCAAAGTGCCGCTCGGGCAGCTTGATCCGCGTGTGCTGCACCGGATTGGCATAGATCTCGGGGCCGATGAGTGTCGACACGGCATCGAGCAGGTGCGGATTCCTGATCAGATCGAAGATCGCCCGCCCGAGGTGAACCGGCGTGTCGTCCCGGATATGGTCCATCGGCAGGGAGATATCGAGGTGCTGGAAGCAGCTCCCGCCGGTCTCTGCGAGCAGGTGATGCAGCCGGTCGAGCACCGGCCGGTCGCGGTCGTAGCTCGCGAGCGCGCCGTCCTCGAGCAGGCGCCCGGCGATCCGGTCGGCCAGCACCGAGTATTCGTCGATCACCGGCTGAAGGTCGCGCTGCGGATCGAGGAGGCCCTTCATCACCACATAGCCGCGAGCGTCGAAATAGGTCCTGTCGTCCATCACGGTTCCCTGTCCTTCCTTGTTCCGTTCCGGGCACGGCCGGTCACGCACCCAGCTCGAACGCCGCCGGGAGCGGGCTCACCGCCGGTACCTGGCTCGCCGGCCGGTGCGGCTGGCCCGAGAGCACGGCGGCGGCGCGCTCTCGCACGATGTCCAGGCGAGCGGTCTGCGCCAGCTTCTCGGCCCGCGCGGTGTTCCACTGGAACCACTCCGCGATCAGCTCCAGCTGATCGGGCGGCGATAGCCGCGTGACGCGCTCGGCGGTGGATTCCCGCAGGAAGAACGAGCACTCGGCCAGCTCGTAGAGCTCGTTCAGCTCCGCCTTGGACAGCGAGGTGCACACCGTCGGCAACCCGTACGGCGGCCCGGCCCCGAACAGCTCGGGCCTGGGCTTGAGGTTGAAGTCCGAGCCGCCGTCTCCCAGCAGGCGCAGCGCGGGGATGGTCTTGCGGGCGCGCAGGAACTCCACCGAGCCGATGTCCGGCGTCAGGATGCTGCCGCTCAGGAAGAAGATCGGAAGCTCGAGCATCCGATCGATGTCCGCGAGGATGCTGTCCAGCGTGTCGTGCGGGGCGCCGATGATGTATCCGCACACGACGGCGATCCCGGCGTCGTCGAGCGCATGGATCGCCTGCCGGTTCATCTCGACGGTCGTGCCCTTGCGGTAGTAGTCGAGGCTCCTCTGGTCGAACGACTCCACGCCGAGGAACACCTTCTTGCATCCCGCGCCGAACATCTGCCGCGCCCGCTCGGGCGTCATGAACTCGGCGCGCGCGTTGCAGCTCCACGCGATCCGCCTGCGCTGCAACAGCTCCATCAGTGCATCGAGCTCGTCGTGTTGCAGCAGATCGTCGTCGAAGAACTGCAGCGAGTCGTGGCCGTGCTCGTCGATGATGAAGTCGAGGTCCTGCGCGATGAGGGCGACCGGACGCGACACCAGGCGGCCGTGGATCAGGTAGGTCGAGCAGAACGTGCAGCGCGCCCGGCAGCTCTGCGTGCACACGTAGATCTGCGGATGCTTCCCGGTCGCCTTCCACCAGCGATCCTGGGGCCGGTTGATGAAGTCGCTGCGCGACTGGCTCAGGTCGTAGGCGAACGCGGGAGCCGGGATCGTCGCCAGCGAGCTGTCGAAGGCCGGTGCGCTCACGTGGAGGTGGCCGTCGAGCTGGTAGCAGATGCCGCGGGCGTCCGGTCCGTCACCGAACGACGCGTCGAACAGCCTGGTCAGCAGGTGGCGCAGCGGCAC
>VBLP01000430.1:18020-26776 GCA_005887925.1 Deltaproteobacteria bacterium
GTAGCTGTCCTCGTCGAAGTACTTGAGCTCGGGCTCGTACGGAATCCGCCCGTTCTCGAAGTCGACTTGCAGCGAGCGAGCCAGGTTGAGCAGCCCGAGCGAGGCATAGCGTGCCGAGAACCGCGTCTTGCGGCCGTCGATCAGCTCGAGCTCGGTCGTCCGGAAGCCGTGATGCACCAGCGCGAGCCGCGGCCGGCCGCCGGCGATGGCGAACTTGCCGGAATTTCTGAGTACGCTGAGGTCGATCATGGAGTCTCTCTGGTTCGGTCCACGACAGACCCGGGATTCCGCACCGTGCGCGAACCGCCACCGGCCATCGGAATCCCGGGGTTCACGACACGACGTCAGATGCGCGCGCAGATCGTCAGCGTCAGTGCGCGGATGAACTGCGTGGCGACACCGCGCCGGCCGTCGAGGTCCAGCGTGGTCTGGCCGCCGTAGCGCCATGCCAGGTCATGGATGGCGTCCGCGCTCACCTTCGCTCCGAAGCACGACATCACGGTCGCCGCGACCTCCGGAGAGAACATGAGCTTGCGGGTGTAGTCCGGCACGACCTTCATGATGGTGTCGAACAGATCGCGATTGCGCTCGAGGATGTGCTCGACGTTGCCGTCGTTCACGCTCGCCAGCGCCGACTCGAGACCGACGGCGCCCCGCAGCGTGAGGCAGGTCGCGTCCATCCCGTGCCAGGTGACCTCCGCCTGGTTCGCGAGCCCCTGCTGCCGGTGCGAGACATACGCGAGACCGCGCACGGCGTCGTAGACGTTCGCGCAGACGTCGGCGGAGAACCCGAGCGCCGAGAACACCGCCGCCACCAGCTGCGGGTCCATCACGAACATCGCCTGGCCCCACGCATCGGTGAGCTCCATGGCCTTGGCCATGACGTCCTGCGCGTGCGTGTCGAGCCGCTTCAGATCGGCGACGCGGACCTGGCTGATCGCGTCGAGTCGCGAGCTCCGCTGCTCCGTGGAATGTGCTTGTAGATTCATGTCGATTCTCTTTCGTTCACCAGCAACGGAGGACGGTGGCGGTCTGCGGGATCGCGGCGGCGGTGCCACCGGTCACGTCCTTCAGCTGCTCCACCGTGAGGGTGCGCCGGGTGGCGGTCTTTGCATTGTTTGCCTTGGTCGTTTTCGGATTTCGATTCATGTCATGTCTCCCAGTGTTGCGATGGGGAAAAACGAGACCCATGGCGCAGACCGCCCGTCCCCTCGAGCGTGCGCCGGGCAAAGCCCGCGCCGACTTCGCCGGTTGCCGTCGTGGCCAGCAACGGCTTGCAGCAAGCGACGCCCGGTCTCCACCTCGGGCACTATACATCGCTTGTTCGATGTGTCAATCGAGCAAATGATCACTGGCAGTCTGTATTGCGATCGATGCCGGGTGTCGCTGCACTCGATGTTTCCATGTATCACTGTGACGGTGTTACGGTGTTCAGTGTTCCGGTGTTCCGGTGTTCCGGTGACATGCCGCCACGGTCGACGGTCGAGCGAGCAGCGATGCCGTGGATTGCCGGGAGGTACGGGCGCTGCGGCTGGCCGCAGCCGCGCGGATGTGCGAGACATCGAAGGGGATGCGGATCCGGCGGTGTGTGGTCGACGCGGAGCTCCGGGCGATGCTGCAAGCCGACGAACCCGATGTCTTGCCGCTGTGGTTCACGGACGCGGAGCGCGGCTGGATCGCGAGGACCGTCGACCCCGAGCTCGCCGAGCTCGCACCGCTCGGCGAGCGCGCGCTGGCACGTCTGGCGATCGCACCGGGCTCCGCGGACATCGTGCTCGTCGCGCCGCGCGCTCCGGAGCTGCCGCTCGCGAGGCGGTACGCCGCCGTCGCGGCCCGGCCGCTCGTGATCGCCGACGCGGCCACGCTGGGAGTGGCGCTCGGTGGGCGGCGGCCGCGCTCGGTGACATGGTTTCCTTCGCTCGACGAGACCGACCTCGCGGGCTCGCTCGTGGCGCTGCGCGGCGCGTTCGCCGCCCGGCTCGGCCACGCGCCCGCCCTCGGCGCGCTGACGGCGGAGACCGTGGCGCAGCTCACCTGGCTGCTGGTCAAGCAGCTGCTGCCGCGCGATCCTCGCGAAGCGACGCTGACGTTCGCGTCGACCAGCGAGACCTCGGAGCGACCGTCGTCGTCGCTCGCCGTGCTCGGGACCGATCACAAGGTCGCCGAGGTCGTCCGGCGCCTCCACGGCGCGGCCGGCACGCTGCTGATCAACAGCCATTCTCGACCCCACTGCGGCATCCTCCGGGTCGCCGACGGGCCGGTGGGGCTGTGCGGGCTCGCGTCGGGCGGCGCCGGTGGACGCTGCATCGACGGCTCGGCGTGCTACTTCGGCGAGGCGCCCCGGGTGGTGATGCAGGACCTCCGGGCGCCGCGCGTGCTGTTCAACGGATGCTCGACCGCCAACATCGGCGGCCGCCGTGCAGACTACCTGCCGCGCGCGGCGATGGTCAGCCACGCCGCGCTTCGCAGCCAGGCCCGGGAGCTCGTCGGCAACGTCCGCCTCGTGCTGTCGGACGAGGTCGATCTCGACTGGTTCCTCGCCGGGTCGGCGCTCGGATATCCACCCGCGCAAGGTGTCGAGCTGATCGAGGCCGCGCGGCGCGCGTCGGGCCGGGAGGTGCTCGCCTCGGCGCTCTACTTCGGCGACGCGGCCAACCCCGCCTGGCCCGCGGAGGGCGTCAGCCAGGGCGAGGTGGTGATCGACGACGATGGTGCCGCGGTGCGCTGGGCGAGCCTCGATCGCGTGCTGGTCGCGCGGGTCGATGGCCGGCGCTGGGCCGAGCTCGCCGCGGCCGATCGACTGCACGTGTCCGGCGAGCGCCCGTCGCACGTCATCGTCGCGGTGATTCCGGATCCGTGGGGAGACCGATCGCTTGTCCTGGCGCTTCCCCGAGGCGAGCACGCGCGGGGCGGCGAGCGCGCCGGCGCGCTGACCCTCCGGCTCCGGCCGCTCGCCGAGCCGATCGATCGAGCGCTGGGCGAGACCCTCGAGCGCGCTGTCGAGCATGTGCGCTGGCTCGAAGCTCTGCCATCGTTCGCGACCGTCCTCGCCGGAGCGTCGCGGAGGCTCGAGGCCGAGCTCGTGCAGCTGCGCCGGATCGCCTCGTCGCGCATGAACCTGCTGATGCTGCGCGAGCTGCTCGACCAGGTGTGGCTCGACGAGGTCCGCGCCGCGTGCCGGTTCGACGATGCCATCATCGACGAGGCGCTGGTGCGCTCGCGGCAATCGTGGGACGTCGTCGTCGAGTATGCGCATCGTCTCCACGCGGTCCCCAGCGCGACGGCGTCCACCTGCGACGGCTGCGGCAGCTTCGCGACCGCGGTCGACTACACCGACCACGCGAGCGTCGGGATCGAGCGAACCATCACCGGGTGTGGACACTGCGGGGTCGTCGCCGACATGCCGGTGTGCGCGCTGCGCGTCCGGATCCTGTCCGATGATCTGACGTACGCGGCCGACCGCGTGACCGGCCGCGTCGAGATCACCAACGAGGACGACCGCCCGCGGCGCGTCGCGCTCGGTGTGGCCATCGCGATGGGCGGAGAGCTGCTGCCGGCCTCGGTCGCGAGGACGACGGTCATCCTCGACGGCGGCTCGGCATCGACCTTCGCATTTCAGCTGCTCCCCGCGGCGCCACTCACCCAGTTCCTCGCGCTGCGAGCATTTCTCGCAAGCGAGGGCGCCTTCGGCGTGGCCGCCACCTCGATCCTGTTTCGCCCCAACCGCATCGCCTGACCGGGGCCGTCGCGATCGCACTGGTCGACTGCGGGATCGAGTATCATGGCCTCGTGCGTGTGGTCCTCTCGCGGGTGGTCCGCTCGGCGTTCGCCGTGGTGGGGGCACCCGACGCGGACACCGAGCGCCGGTCGCGGCTGCTGCTCGTGATGGCGGCGGCCATGGTGGTCCTGCTGCTGCTGTCGGCCGTGACGATCAAGCTCGTTCGGGGCAATGCGGAGACCTGGCTCACGCTGTCTCCGATCGGAGTCCTCGCCATGCTGGTGACGTTCTTGCTCGCGCGCCGCGGTCGCGCCGATGCGGGCGCACTGGTGCTGAGCGTGTTCGTCTGCACCGCGCTCGCCGCGATCGCATGGACCGAAGGGCCCGGCGGTGTCCGCATGAGCGTGGCCGTGCTCGGCGTCGTCGCGGTGGGCTCGGTGCTCAACACGCGACTGACCGCGGCGGTCGGCCTCGGCCTCGCCGCGATCGTCGGCGGGCTCGGGGTGAGCGAGGCGGCCGGCATCTACCACGGCCTCGACGACTCCGCGCGCGACCTGGTCTACGGGCCGTTCATCCGGCAGTCGATATCGCTCGGGGTCATGGTGATACTGCTGCGCCGGAGCTACGACCGGCTCGTCCTCCAGGTTCGCGAGCGCGAACGCGCCTGCGGAGAGGCCGTCGCGTGTGCGCGGGCGATCAACTCATCGCTCGAGGCGCGCGTCGCGGAGCGCACGGCCGTGCTCCAGCACACCCGCGACCAGCTCAGCGAGCTCGCCGCGCAGCTCACCGCCGACGTGCGCGGGCACCTCGGGACGATCCGCCGCCAGCTCGACGAGTTCGCGATGAAGGAGGCCGCGCTCGGGCCCGCCGCGCTGCGCGACGTCGACAAGGCCAGCAGCGCCGCCGCGCGGCTCTCGCTCATGACGGAGCGACTGCACGAGCACGCGAGCGTGGGCACCACGGCGCTGCGCCCGGCGCGGATCGCGATGGACGCCCTGATCCGCGAGGTGATCGACGAGTACGACCGCGCAGGTACCGGCGTCGAGTGGCGCGTGGACGCCCTGCCGCCGGCGTGGGGCGACCCCGCACTGGTCCGCACCGTCGTCGAGAACCTGGTCGGCAACGCGGTCAAGTTCAGCCGGAACCGCACCCCGCCGCGCATCCACATCGGCCACGACCCCGAGCGCGGCTACTTCGTGCGCGACAACGGCGTCGGCTTCGACCCCGCGCGGGCCGGCAACCTGTTCTCACCGTTCCACCGCCTGCATCGCGAGGACGAGTTCGAAGGCCATGGCCTCGGGCTCGCCAACGTGCGGCGCATCCTCCATCGCAGCGGCGGCGACATCACCGCCGAGGCCGAGCCCGACGGGGGCGCGACCTTCTTCTTCCGGCTCGCGGCCCCGAGCAGCGAGACCAAATGACGGAGCGCTTGTTCCGCAGCTTCCTGGTTCATCCGATCGACGACCTCGACCAGGCGCGGCGCGCGCGGCTGATCGCGACCGCGACCGCCGTGACCGCACTCTACATGATCGGCGCCACCGCGCTCTACGCGGTCGGCGGGCGCCACACGGCCATGCTGATCGCGCTGAGCGTCGCGGTGATCGCCGCGCTGACCCATGCGCTCGCCAGGACCGGCCGCCTGTCCGCCACGCAGCTCGCGACCGCAGCGCTGGCGGCGTACGGCGCGCTCGCGCTGGTCGCCCTGCAAGGTCAGCACTCCGCGCGGCTCGGCGCGCTCCACATCGTCGTCGCGTTCCTCGGTCTCGCGACGCGGCCGTGGATGGCGGCGGTGCAGGTGGTGCTCCAGATCGCGATCCTCGCGGTCGTCACCACCGCCGGCCTCGCGATCCCGCTGTCGCCGCCCACCACCCCGGTCTGGGCCGACGTCGTGGTGCAGCTCCTGCTGATCACCATATTGATGATGATCTTCACGCACGGTTATCAGCGCTTGCTCGCCGCGCTGATCCAGCGCACCGCCCGGCTCGAGGTCGCCCACGCCGAGCTCGTCGCCGCCAGCGCGCAGCTCGAGCGCCTGGTCAGCGAGCGCGCGATCGAGCTCGAACGCGCCAGCCGCGATCTCGAGGCGTTCGCCACCACGATCTCGCACGACCTCCAGGCGCCGCTGCGCCACGTCCGCCAGTACCTCGCGCTGTTCATCGAGGACGCCGCCGCGCTCGGCGAGGACCGCCTCGCGCCGATCATCGCCGTACAGCGCTCGGCGGTCGAGCTGACGGCCAAGATCGAGGCGATCCTGTCGGCCCATCGCCGCGCATCGTCGGAGAGGACCTGACGCCACGGCCTCGGCCCCGGCCACGATATGCTCGCGCGATGCCGAGTCGCGTTGTGCATCACGGCGATGGCGTCGCATTCCTTGCGCGCGGTCGGCTGCCCGCCGATCACGCGATCGTCACGTCGCTGCCGGATCACAGCGAGCTGCCGGCGCTCGGCGTCGCGGGCTGGCGGACGTGGTTCGTCGACACGGTGGCGCTCGCCTGCCGCGCGATCGCCGGCGACGCGGTCGCGATCTTCTACCAGACCGACGTCAAGCACGACGGCCGCTGGATCGACAAGGCGCACCTCGTGCTGTGCGGCGCCGATGCAGCGGACAGCCACGCCCTGTGGCACAAGGTCGTGTGCCGCGTCGCGCCGGGCACGGCGACGTTCGGTCGCCCGGCGTACGCCCACATGGTCTGCGTCAGTCGCGCGCGCCGGCTGGCGCCCGCTGCGTCGACGCCCGACGTGCTGCCCGCGCTGGGCGCGATGACGTGGTCGCGCGCGATGGGCGCGGCGGCGTGCGAGACGGCGGCGCGGTTCGTCGCGTCGATCGGCGCGCGCGCGATCGTCGATCCGTTCTGCGGCCACGGCAGCATCCTCGCCGCCGCGAACGCGCACGGCCTCGATGCGATCGGCGTGGAGCTCTCGCGGCGCCGCTGCGCGCGGGCGCGCCAGGCGATGCACGAGTCCCCGCCGAACAGGGCGACGGAGGCGCAGCGGCACTAGCCCACCCAGACCACCTGGATCCGCGCTGCGCGGCCGACGGCAACGACGTGTGGGTCCGCGAGCGCCGACACCTCGCAGGTGATGTTCGCGCGCGCGCTCTTGCCGTAGCCGTTCCAGAACCCGGATGAGCTGGGCATCACTGGGGCGTACTGGACAGCCGCAGATAGGCAGCGGTCGCCGTACGACCGGGCGCGGTGCTGCCATTGGCCTGCACCGTGTAGCGATCGCCCGCGACGATCAGGCCATCGGGGCCGTACATCGCGGTGGTGCACGTCTCGACCTGGGAATCGGTCAAGCCGGCGGGCGTGAAGTCGACGGCAGCGATGTCGGTCACCTGCGGTGTATCGAGCGTCACCTCGGTCAGGTTCCGGCACGGCGCGGCGAAGCAGCGCAGGCCATTGTCGTGGACCTCCACGAACGTCCCCGTGGCCGCCCCGCTGCCGACCTCGGCCCACGCCTCGCTGATCACGAACCGGCCGAGCTCGGGCTGCGGCGTGCTGTTGCCGTGCGCGAACGTGCCGCGCGCGATCGCAACGACCTGGCCCGATGTCGCGCCCGTGTGGGCCGCGTCGAGCAGCTGGCTCTGTTGCGCGTCCGACAGGCCCGAGCGTGACCAGTCGAGCTCGGGCGTGTAGCACTGGTCGGCCGTGCTGCCGTCATGGCACTGCGTCGCAGGTCGATTGAGCTCATCGACGAACCATCCGCCGCACAGCGGTGACGGGCATCTGCGCAGGTCGGCGTAGAGCGCGTAGTAGGTGCTTCCGGTATTCGCCGTGGCCGTTGTGACAGATTCACCTAAGGGTGCACCTTGAGCCTGCGCGGGGTTCGAGCATGCTGTGAGCGCACCGAGCACGGCGCACGACGCCCAGACTGTCAAAGCTGATACGAAACGCATGATGAAATCCTCAAGTGGGTGTGCGAGCTGATGAAGCAAGGCACAGGCCCGCGGAATGCGACATATCGCAATACAGAAACTCCGTCATCGCGTTCCCGAGCGGCGCGCTTCGCCTCGGCAACGCTAGCGGCTGCGGTCAGGGCTCGCGTCACCGAGCGCCATCTGCGCGAGCGTGGCGCGGCCCAGCAGCCCGTACGGATTTCCCAGCGTCTCGGGCGCCTCGAAGTGGTTGTAGCCGCGCGCGACGAGGAGCTCGACCGGCTTGCCCGCCGCCTTCACCGCCGCAGCGAAGTCGCGCGACTGGCGCTGGAACTCCGGGCTGTCGAGGGACGCGTGGGCGACGACCAGCTGCGCGTGCAGCCGGTCGAGGTGGCGCTGGGGACTCAACGCCGCTTCCGTGGCGTCATCGAAGTGGACGTAGCGGCTGCGCGCGGACAGGCGCACCGCCTTGAGGTCGTACATGCCGCTCAGCAGGACGCCTCCCTTCACGAGATCGGAGGGAAGCCCGAGCCGCTTCCAGTCGGTCGTGAGCGCGACGCCGGCGAGATGCGCCCCCGAGGAGTGACCCGAGACGAACATGCGCTCGCGGTCGCCGCCGAAGCGCGCGGCGTTGCGGTAGGTCCAGGCGATCGCGCTTCGCACCTGCTCGGCCATCGCGACCAGGTTGCCGCCCGCGTCGATCACCGAGGCGAAGTCGGGCACCACGAAGTGCGCCCCCCGGTGCACGAACATGTCCGCCGGGAACGCCCATTCCTTCGCCGTCCCCGAGCGCCAGGCGCCACCATGGATGAAGATCTGGATCGGCGCACCGTTCCGGGCGCGATACACGTCCAGCGCTTCGACCGGCGTGGCCCCGTAGGAGAAGCGCTGCGGCGGGCCGAGGCGCGTGCGCGCGTCATCGCTCAGCACCGCATACCGCTCGAGCAGCTGCTTGCCGTTCGTGGCCCAGACACTCTGGTCGTACGCGTCGTCGAGCGCCTTCTGGTCGAGGTCGAGCCATACCGGCGGCCCCTTCGCGGCCGAGGACGGCGCCGGCTGCGCGCGGGCGGCCGGAACGGCCATGGCACCCCCGGCGGCTGCGGCGGCCTTCAGCAACGTTCGTCGGTTCATGGATGGCGTCCTGTCGAGAAGTCTCGCCCGCCA
>VBLP01000430.1:26792-29721 GCA_005887925.1 Deltaproteobacteria bacterium
CGTCGCAGTGGAACGGTGTCCGGCTTCACGGTTTCGTTCGTGAACGCAGGACCGGCGTGGACCGTTCGGCGCGCCGTGCGCCCAGCGGCATACCTGCGTGGCCGCTGCGCACATGACGCGATGAGGATATGGCGTGATGGCATGTGGACGCGGCCGTCGCGACGGGAGAATACTGCGCGGCGGAGGCAGGCCATGCATACTCATCGTTTCGCGCGGATCCGTCCCTCGGCGTTGTCGGCTGCGATCCTGATCGGACTGGCGATCTGCACGCTCGCGCCCGAGGAGGCGCGCGCCGCAACATCGGGCTTCACGATCACGTCGAGCAGCAGTGTTCAGTTCTGGGTGAATGATGCACCGTGGGCCGATCTGCATTATCAGATCAACGGCGGAGTACAGCTTAACGTGCGAATGACGGCCAATGGCACCAACCACACCTATGACGTGACCGCGGTGCCCGGCGGCGCGATCGTCCGCTACTTCTTCACGATCGGCAGCTTCACCGGGGGCGCCACCGACACGGCGTGGTCGCAGTTCACGATGTCCGGCGGTGGGGGCGGCGGCACCTACGCGGTGGTCTGGGAGGACACGTTCGACGGCACCGGGCAGCCGAGCACGGCGAACTGGACGTACCACGTCGGCAACGGCTTGAATCCGGGCGCCGGGACGTTCGATGGCTGGGGCAACGGGGAATGGGAGTGGTATCGCCCCGAGCAGTCGACCCGGCAGAACGGCAACCTCGTGATCCGCGCCGACTTCTTCTCGACGCCCACCGTGATCGCCGGGCGCAACTGGTTCCAGCGCTCGGGGCGGCTGACGACGAAGGGCAAGCGGTCGTGGACCTTCGGGCGGATCGAGGCCCGGATCGCGATCCCCAACGCGACGGCGACGTGGCCCGCATTCTGGATGATGGGCGATGCGTGCGACGATACGAGCACCACCGACTTCAACGCGCCGATCTCGCGGTTCGACACCATGGCTTCCAACTGGTCGAGCTGCGGCGAGATCGACATCATGGAGCATCGCAACAGCGAGACGGTGACGTTCCAGAACCTGTTCTGGGATAGCCGGACCGGGCTATTCCCGTGGGCCAGCGGCATGAACAACCAGCAGCCGCACACATTCAGCGTCGGCGACGTCACCCAGTTCCACCTCTACACGATCGAGTGGGAGCCGACACAGATCCGCTGGTACATCGACCGCACGGCCAATCCCAATCCGGTCCATACGGTGGACATCACTGCAACCAATCAGGAGGAGTTCCACAAGCCATTCCATATCATCCTGAATCTCGCGATCGGCGGACAGTTCCCCGGCACGCAGCCCAACCAGGCGGACTTCCCGCTGTTCATGACGGTGGACTACGTCAGGGTCTGGCAGCGGCAGTGACGCCGGCGGAACGGCCCACAGCAGCCGGCGACGCGTCGCTGGATCGCATGGACACCCTGCACGGTCGCGCGAGAACGCCGCGGGCGCCCGGCGATCGACTATGCTGACCGGGTGCCGCCCGGCTCGACGTCACCAGGGGAGCGCGACGGACTCGTGTCCACCGCCGCGGTGTCGAGCGCGCCGGCCGGCCTGCGGCTCTATGTCACCGGCGGCCACGCGTGTACCGGCCATGCGCTGCCGACGAGCGGCGCGCTGACGCTCGGCCGCGGCGGCGACTGCGACATCGTGATCGACGACACCTCGGTGTCGCGGCTGCACGCGGTGCTGCACGTCGGCGCGGTGTTCGAGATCGAGGACCGCGGCAGTCACAACGGCACGCGGATCGGAGAGCGCCGCGTCGCGTCCGGCCAGCGCCGGGCGGTGCTGCCGGGCGAGGTGGTTCACCTCGGCACCGCGACGCTGGTGATCTTCGATCCGTCGCCGCCGCGCTCGCGCCACCTGTGGCCGCACGGCTACTTCGAGCTCCTGGTCGCCCAGGAGTGCGCCCGCGCGGCCGCGACGCGGCGGCCGTTCGCCGTGCTCCGGGTCCAGGCGAGCGAGCTCGCCGGCGCCGAGCTCGTGGTCGACGCGATCACCTGCACGCTTCGCGATATCGACGTGCTCGGCAGCTATGGCCCCGACGATCACGAGGTGCTGCTGGTCGAGGCCGAGCCGGAGCAGGCGCGCGCGCTCGCCGACCAGATCGCGGCCTCGCTCGGCGCGCGGGGCGCGGCGGCGCGCATCGGTCTGGCGTGCTTTCCGCGAGACGGCAGCGATCCCGAGCGCCTGATCGCGTGTGCGAGCGCGGCGCTGCACGGCGATGCCGGCATTGCGCGTCCGGCGCGGCCGCAGGCGCCGGCGATGGAGCACGCCCGCGCGATGATGCAGCGCGTGGCGAACACGGCGATCGGCGTGCTGATCCTCGGCGAGACCGGGGTGGGCAAGGAGGTCATGGCGCGTGCGCTGCACGCGAGCTCGCAGCGCGCCGACGGGCCGTTCGTGCCGATCCACTGCGCCGCGCTGTCGCCGGCGCTGTTCGAGAGCGAGCTGTTCGGTCACGAGAAGGGAGCGTTCACCAGCGCGCTGAGCGCCAAGCCCGGGCTGCTCGAGACCGCCGACGGCGGCACGGTGTTCCTCGACGAGATCGGCGAGCTGCCCGACGCGATCCAGGTCAAGCTGCTGCGCGTGCTCGAGGATCGCGTCGTGCTCCGGGTCGGCGGCATCCGGCCGACCAGGCTCGACGTGCGGTTCGTCGCGGCGACGCACCGCGACCTCGAGGCCGAGGTCGAGCGCGGCCGGTTTCGCTCCGACCTCTACTACCGGCTGAGCGGGGTCACCCTGGTGGTCCCGCCGCTGCGGCATCGCCGCGACGAGATCGAACCGCTCGCGCGCACGTTCTGCGAGGACGCCGCGGCGCGCGCCGGGCGTCCCGCGCCGGCCCTGTCGCCCGAGGCGCTCGCCGCGCTCGAAGGCTACGCGTGGCCGGGCAACATCCGCGAGCTGC
>VBLP01000430.1:30053-37667 GCA_005887925.1 Deltaproteobacteria bacterium
AGCCGGTCGCGTTCGCGCCCGGCGCCGTGCTGGGACGCTACGTCATCGAGGAGCTGATCGGCGCGGGCGGCATGGGGGTGGTCTATCGCGCGCGCGATCCGGATCTCGGCCGCCCCGTCGCGATCAAGCTGCTCGGCCGCGTGCGCAGCGACTGGCAGTGGCGGGCCCGCCTGCTCCGGGAGGCGCAGGCGATGGCCCGGCTCGCGCACCCCAACGTGGTCACGGTGTACGACGTCGGCCTGGCCCACGACGGGCTGTTCGTCGCGATGGAGTACGTCGAGGGCGTGACGCTGCGGCGCTGGCTCGCCGAACCGCGTGCGCGGCACGAGATCGTCGCCGCGTTCGCCGGGGCCGGCCGCGGCCTGCACGCGGCGCACCTCGCCGGCCTGGTGCATCGCGACTTCAAGCCCGACAACGTGCTGATGGCCAGCGACCGTCGCGCGCGGGTCACCGACTTCGGCCTGGCGCGCTGGGAGGCAGCCGGCGCCGCCGAGGCGGCCGACGCCGCCACCGAACCCGGCGATCGCAGCGCCGCGCCGGACGGGCTCACCGTCGACGATGCGGTGATGGGCACGCCCGGCTACATGGCGCCCGAGCAGTACGCCGGCGTCGCGGTCGACGCGCGCACCGATCAGTTCGCCTTCACGTGTGCGCTGTACGAGGCGCTGCACGGCCAGCGACCGTTCGCCGGCGATCCCGGCGCGATCCGCGATGCGGTGCTCGCCGGGCGTCCGCTCGCACATCCGCGCGATCTGCCGGCCTGGCTGCGTCGGATCCTCGAGCGCGGACTCGAGACCGAGCGCGAGCGCCGCTTCGCATCGATGGCCGAGCTGGTGGCCGCGCTCGAGGCTGACCCGGCGGCCGCGCGGCGCCGGCGCGCGGTCGCGATCTCCGTGGCGGCGGTGGTCGTGGTCGTGGGCGGCGGCTATGCCGCGACCGCGGCGCGCGACCGCGATCAACAGCTGGCCGCGTGCCGCGAGGTACCCGACGAGCTCGCCGGCACCTGGGACGGGCCGCGCAAGGCCGCGATCGCCGCCGGGTTCGGCGTCGCCGAGCGCCCCGGCCGGGCGCGGACCTGGGCCAAGCTCGAGCAGCTCGTCGACCACCGCGCCGCGGCGCTGCGCACGGCGCGCGAGCAGACCTGCCTGGCGTCGGCGCGCGGCGAACAATCGCCCGTGCTCGCCGCCAAGCGGGGCGCGTGCCTCGACGACCGCCGCGACGAGCTGGTCGCGCTCGCGGGGCTGATGGGGCGCCGCGACACCGACCCGGCGAGCCTGATCGCCGCCGCGCGCCAGCTCCAGTCGATCGATCGCTGCAGCGATACCGACCGGCTCGCCGGCGAGCCGGCGCCGGCCGCCGATCCGGCTCGCCGCGCGGCGCTCGGCGAGATCCGTGCCGCCCTCGGTGCGGCGCAGGTGATGACCGCGGCGGGACAGCTCGGCCTCGCGATGGACAAGGCGCGGCGCGCCGCCGACCTGGCGCACGCGGCCGGCGATCCGGCGCTCGCCGCCGAGGCGATGGCCGCGCTCGCCGACGTCCAGCGCGGCGGACCCGAGCAGCGCTGGCCGGTGGTATGGCAGGCGATGCGCGACACCGCAGCGGCCGGCACGGCGCAGGCGCACGCGCGCGCGGTCACCGTGGTCGCGCGAGACTTCGCCGCGGGCGGCAAGTTCGAGGACGCCGAGCGCTGGAGCTGGCTCGCGGTCGGGCTCACGGAGCGCAGCGGCGATCCGCACGACCTCGCCCTGGCGCTCACGGTCGAGGGCCACGTCGCGTGGCAGCTCGGCAAGGCGGCCGAGGCGCTCGCTGCGCTCGAGCGCTGTGCGAAGACCGCGCGGGAGCCCGAGGTGGTGAGCGTCGGCGTCGAGCTGAAATGCAGGGTGATGGCGGCGCAGGCGACGATCCAGTTCGGCCAGCGCGACCGGACGATCGCCGAGACCAACGCGGTGATCGAGCGCGGCACCGAGCGCGCCGACGAGCTCGGGGTGCGCGAGACCTACGAGCTGTGGACCGACACCGCGGTGGTGCTGATCAACGCGCACGAGGAGTCCCGCGCGCTCGCGCTCCTGCAGCGCGCGCAGCAGCTCTACGAGGAGGCGGCGGCGCACGGCGATCCGTCCGCCGTGGTCGACACCTACGAGCGTGGCACGCTGGCGCTGGAGCGCGGTGTCGCGCTGCTCCAGCTCGGTCGCGCCGGCGAGGCAGCCGACGAGCTGGCCCGCGCGCAGGACCAGCTCGGTGGGTTCGATCTGGTCCTCGTCCAGGCCAAGCAGTACCGCGCCGAGGCCGAGCGGCGGCGCGGCCGACCCGAGCAGTCGCGGGCGCTGCTGCACGAGATCGAAGGGTCGCAGACGCTGACGCCCCGCGATCGCGCCATGCTGTACACGATCCTGGCGAACCTCGAGCTCGATCGCGGCGACTGCAGGGCCGCCGAAGCCGCCATCGCCCGGGCGGCGAGCCACGCGACGCCCGACGAGTCGCCCGACGAGCAGGGCGACCGGCTGTTCGCCCCGGCCCGGCTCGCGGTCGCGCGGTCGCGCGGCGACGCGCCGGCGCAGATCGCCGCCGTGCGCGCGGCCTTCGAGCGCGCCCACAACGCGTTCCGGGTCGCCGAGATCGACGCCCTGCACGGCGACCGCTGCCGGTAGCCGATCGCGCAATCGCGCATCACGCAATCGCGCATCACGCAATCGCGCATCACGCAATCGCGCATCACGCAATCGGCCGCCACGTGGCTGCGGCGCCGCGCCGGCGCTGGCAGCGGCGCAACGGCGCGTGGCATCGCTGCTGCATCGCGACCGGCAGCTGTCTCGAGATCATCAGGAGGATACGATGCGATTCGATGCCACGATTCCGATGTTCGCGCTGTGCATGGCCAGCTGCGTGTTGCGGACGCCCTCGCTCTCGTCATCGCTGGGCGCATCGGCGTCGTTGCCGTCGGCGCCGTCGGCGCCGCCCGCAGAGGCCGGCGACAGCGGCGGGCTCATCGAGGCCGGCTGCACGTTCACCGGGGGGCAGATCAAGGGCGAGCCGGGCGCGCCGAGGCAGCTGACATGTCCCGCCGGCTGCCCGAAGGACGTCTACGTCTATGGAACCGACGTCTATACCTCGGACACACCGGTCTGTGCCGCGGCCATGCACGCCGGTGTGATGGCCGCGCGCGGCGGCGAGGTGACGGTGGTGGTCGAGCCCGGTCGGCCGGCCTATCGCGGCAGCAAGCACAACGGCATCACCAGCGTGGACAGGGGTAAGTACGACGGGAGCTTTCGGTTCGAAGGTCGCCGCGTCGTGCAGGCCGAACCGGAGGTCCGCGCTCCTGCCCTCGTCGATGCCGGCTGTACCTTGGAGGGACAACAGATCCACGGCGAGCCGGGCTCGATTCACCGGGTGTCGTGTCCCTCTGGCTGCCTGAAAGATCTCCCTCCCTGGGGCGGGGCCTGGGGCACCGGCACCTACGCCGGCAACTCGCGGGTCTGCGTCGCGGCGATCCACGCCGGGCTGAGCAGCGACGAGGGGGGCGGCGAGTTCACCCTGATCCTCGGCGACAAGCGTCCGGCGTTCCGCGGTAGCAAGCGCAATGGCGTCCTGTCGGCCGACCTGGGCGAATTCGGCGTCAGCTTCCAGCTGCAGCGCTGAGACGTGGTGCCCGCGTAGCGCCGCTTTCGCCGGATCGCCGCCACATGGCAAGTTTTGCAGTGTTCCGGCGATAGCTTTCGCGTACAGGAGGCTCGATCGACCAGCGGCGGAGCAGAAACACTGCACTTGCCGGCTGCCGCGATGGATACTGCGAGCCGAGGTTCCTCATGCAACAACACCGTGGGATGGAAGGCAACAAGCTCGTGGCGTACAGGCTCCTGACACTGGCATTCGCGTCGACTGCCGCACTGGCTGCGTGTGGTCCGCCGGCGACGGTGACGGGGCCGAGCTCGGGCCTGTCGACGACGGTGAACATCATCGATATCACCGAGACGCCCTCGGACGGCAAGGTCATCGCGGTGATGCAGTTCTCGCAGGGCGGAAAGACCGTGCAGATCGGCGACGCGACGATGACGTGCAACGGCGTCGCGTTGACCTACAACGGCCTGCTGTTCGGGTATGCCGAGCGCGTGCCGCTGGTGGCCACCGGCGGGACCTACCGGTTCCGCCACACGCGGTCGGGGGTCAACAGCGATGTGAACGTCACCGTGCCGCCCCGTCCGGTGTTCGCGGCGCCGACCACCGCGGGCGCGACGCTCGCGCGATCGGCGAGCTTCACGATCCACTATGTGGCCGACGGCGGCACGGCCGTCCGCGGCGACGCGAGCGATCCCTCGCACAGCAAGAACGATTCACAGGCCGACGACGGGACCCATGACGGGCTCGACACGAGCGGCTTCACACCCGGGCCCGGCACCCTGAGCCTGACGCGAACGCTGCAGGCGGCCGTCGCCGGGACACCGTTCTCGTCGGCCACCAGCAAGTTCGACACCGGCAAGACGATCGCGATCACCTGGCAGTAGCGGGCGCGGGCCCGTGTCGCGACATCATACCGCGACATCATACCGCGCCATCGACGACGAGCGTCGCGCCGTTGGTATAGCTCGCCCGGTCCGAGGCCAGGAACGCGATCATGTCCGCGGCCTCGTCGAGCCTGCCGACCCGGCGCAGCGCGCAGTGCCGCAGGTACTCCTCCCTGCGCGCGGGCGGCAGGTGATCGCTCACGCCCTCGTCGAGGATTCCGGGGGCGACACAGTTGACCGTGATGCCGTAGCGGCCGACCTCCTTCGCGAGTGACTCCGTGAAGCCCTTGAGCGCGGCCTTCGCGGTCGCGTAGTGAACCGGCGCCTGCATCATCTTGATGCCTGCGAGCGAGCTCACGTTGATCACGCGGCCGAAGCGCTCGCGGACCATGATGCGCAGCACCGCCTGCGTGGTGAGGAACGCGCCCTTGACGTGCGTGTCGAGCATCTCGTCCCAGTCCGATTCCTCCATCAGCGCGAGCGGAACGACCTGACCGTAGCCGGCGTTGTTGACGAGGATGTCGATCTTGCCGTGACCGCGGTCGAGCGAGCGCACGAGCTCGGCGAGCCCGGGTTTGTCGAGCACCGAGACCTTGTGCGCGGACGCGCGGCCGCCCGCGGCTTCGATCAGCGCGACGGTCGCGTCGGCATCGGCGTCGGCCTTGAGGTAGTTGAACGCGACGATCGCGCCCTCGCGGGCGAGCGCGAGGCAGATCGCCCGGCCGAGCCCGCGTGATCCACCGGTGACCAGCGCGACCCGGCCCTCGCACAGCATCGACATCTAGGTGACCACCGGCAACGAGAACGGCGCGCGCCCGAACTTCGCACGCGGCGTGCCCGGTCCCTTCGCGGCCCCGCGATGGAACATGTTGAAGCCGCATGCCGGCATGATGCGCCCGTCGATCTGCGGGTAGTGATGACAGCACTTGCGCAGGCGCTCGAGGTCGAAGTCGTGGCGGTCCATGTAGTGATGCAAGAAGATCGACTTCGACTGGCGCTCGCTGACGCGGAAGGCCTCGCGCGGCGACAGCGGCTGCTTGGGGAACATCTCGTCGAGCGAGCGGCGCAGCGCGGCGAGGATCTCGGTGCCCCGGGGGATCTCGTCCTGACGCGCGAACACGTCGTGGATGACATCGATCAGCGCGTCCTCGACCTCGGCGGTCGCAGGCAGCGTCGCCGACGAGCGCAGCAGCGTCGCGTGCTTCTCGAAGTCGACGAACCGCGCAAACGGGATGCTGGTGCCGTCGTCGAGGCGCAGCAGGTAGGTCAGCGACACGCACTGCGGATGCGAGCACGGCAGCGGGAAGAAGTCGGTGTAATTGACCTTGCCGGCGGTCTGCTCGTCGATGCGCCTGATGACGCCGGGGATGGTCAGCCGGTTGTTCGGATCGTGGTCGAACGTGCCGCCGCCGTGGCCGGTGTACGCGACCGGCTGGAAGTTCAGCGAGAGGAAGTGCGGGCCCGACAGGAACAGCTCGACGACCTGACCGATCTGATGATCATTGACCCCGCGCGTCGCGACGAAGATCAGCTGCGTGGGGATATCGAGCTCGGCGAGCGCTGCGAGCGCCGCGGTCTTCTCGGCGACGAGGTCACGCCCGCGAATCCTGGTGTGCACGTCGGCGGTGAAGCCATCGAGCTGCAGCCCGACGTACACCCCTCTGTCCTTGAGCGCCTGGGCGAACGCGCGGTCCTTGCCGAGCCGGATGCCGTTCGTGATCAAGACGACGCGGCCGATCTCCGGACGGTTCGCGATATCGAGCAGCCCGAGGATGTCCGGATGGCTCGTCGGCTCGCCACCCGACAGCGCGAGCGATTCGCACGTGCCTTCGGCCTCGACCAGACCATCGACGATGGTCGCGAACGTCGCCGGGGCCATGTGGTTCGAGTACTGGTTATCGACGATGCAGATCGGACACTCGAGGTTGCAGTGATCGGTGACCTCGACGATCGGCAAGCAGGTATGCTGCTCGTGGTCGTCGCACGTGCCGCAATCGGTGGGGCAGCCATGCTCCACCGTGTTGCGAAACATCAGCGGCTCGGTGCCCGCGCGCGCGAACGAGTACGCCTTCACGTAGTAGCTCGCGTCCTCGGACACCAGCGCCTCCGAGGGGCCGCAGCGCGCGCAGTCCTTGAGAAAGAACACCTGACCCTTGCGGATCACGACCTGCGCGGTGACCAGCGCGAGGCAGCCCGGGCATGTCGACGTCGTGTGCTTGAACAGATGATCGCCGACGAGGCCGTCGGGCACGACACCGCGGGCGAGAAACGAGCGCACGTACGCCGCTGCATCGGCCGAGACCTCGCGCTCCTGCGGGCCGCACGCCGCGCAGCGCAGGAGGTGCACGACCCTGCCGTCGCGCAGCACGACGCGTGCCTCGACCGGTGTCGCGCACTCCGGACACGTGTCCTGCGCGTGCGCGAAGAACGTGTGCGGGCGATCGGGACGCGTCGGCGTGGTGTTGCAGCTCGTGCAGTCCATCGTCCAGGACGTACCGTGGGGTCGTGGGTCGACGCAAGCGGTTGTCGCGCTCAGCGACGAATCACCGGGGCGAGCCTGCACTCACCAACGGCTTTTTGTTAGGCTGGGCCGGCTCGTGCGCTACATCCTCCTCGATCGGATCACCCACTTGCAGCCGCCCGAGCTCGCGCGCGGCATCAAGTGCGTGTCGCTCGCCGACGACATCTTCGCGGACCACTTCCCGGGATTTCCGGTCATGCCGGGCGCGCTGCTGCTCGAGTCGCTCGCGCAGCTCGCGGGCGTGCTGCTCGAGGCGACCATGCGCCAGCGCGACCGGCACGATCTCCACGCGCTGCTCACGATGGCCGATCGCGCGAAGTTCCGGCACGCCGTGCGGCCGGGCGATCGCGTCGAGCTCGAGGCGCGCGTCGAGCGCGTCACCGAGGACGGCGGGCAGGCGCAGGGCTGGGCGCGGGTCGATGGCAAGCTCGCGGCGGAGGCGCAGCTGTCGTTCGCATTTGCCGCGATCACGAACCCGGCGGTGCTCGCGAAGCGACGCGAGTACCTGAACATCTGGTTGACCGGGTCCGCGGTGGAGCTGTGACGTCGCGCCGGCCCGTGTACGTGCGCGGCGTCGGCGCATTCACGCCGCTC
>VBLP01000432.1:0-52788 GCA_005887925.1 Deltaproteobacteria bacterium
ACCGCGCCGGGCCGCGTGGTCGCGCTGCCGTCGTATCCCTGGCAGCGCGAGCGGTTCTGGCATGAAGCCAAGCCGACCGCGACCGCCGCCGTCGATCGCACCGATCCGTCCGCGCATCCGCTGCTCGGCTCGCCGGTCATCCTGGCTCATGCGCCGCGGCACCGCGTCTGGCAGGCGATCGCGGATCTCGACCGGCTGCCGTACATCGACGATCACCGCGTCCAGGGTCTCGCGGTGCTGCCCGGCGCCGCGTACGTCGAGATGGCGATGGCCGCAGCCGCGCAGGTGTTCGGCGCCGAGACGCGCGCGCTGTCGGCGTTCGAGTTCCAGCGCCTGCTGTTCTTCCCGGAGGACGGCGCTCGCATCCTGCAGACCAGCCTCGTCATCGATCCCACGGGGGAGGATCGACCCCCCTTCATCGATGACGAGGCGACGGGCGCCTCGTTCCAGGTGCACAGCCGGCCGGCCGATGCTGCCGATGCCCCCTGGACGCTGCACGCATCGGCGCGGATCGATGCGATCGCCGCGGCGGAGGCACCCGCGGAGGTTGCGCCTGCGGACGCATCGACGATCGGTGCGATCCAGGAGCGTTGCCCGGCCACGATCGCGGCTGCGGACTTCTATCGCGAGTTCGCCGAGCGCGGCAACCAGTGGGGACCACGCTTCCAGGGCATCGCGGCGCTGTGGCGCGGCGAGCACGAGGCACTCGCCGAGCTCCAGGTGCCGTCCGCGCTCGAAGCCGAGCTGGCTCGCTATCGCGTGCATCCGGCCGTGCTCGATGCCTGTCTCCAGGTCCTCGGCGCCACGGTTCCGGTCGAGGCCACCGGGACGACGCAGTCGTTCGTACCGGTCCACGTCGATCGCGTGGTGGTTCGTGGTCGGCCGCGCGGCATGCGGTTATGGAGTCACGCCCGCCTCGATGCGAACGCGGCGCAGAGTGCGGCTGGGTTCAGCGGCGATGTTCGTCTGCTCGACGAAGATGGCACCGTCGTCGTCGAGCTCCTCGGCCTGCGCGGTCGCGGCCTCGATCGCGATGCAGTCGCGGCGGCACCTGCCAAGCTCGACTGGTTCCACGAGCTGCGCTGGGCATCGAAGCCGCTCGCGGCGAAGACCTCGCAAGCGGGGCAGGGGCGCTGGCTCGTGTTTGCGGACGAGCTCGGTGTCGGCGCAGCGCTCACCGAGCGCCTGCGTACGGCCGGCGACGACGTGATCTGCGTCCGCACCGGCGACCGCTTCGAGCGCGATCGCGACGGCA
Organism: Deltaproteobacteria bacterium; assembly: GCA_005887925.1. Taxonomy (GTDB): domain Bacteria; phylum Myxococcota_A; class Polyangia; order Haliangiales; family Haliangiaceae; genus JABFXX01. The sequence continues at coordinate 1,256 of VBLP01000432.1, forward strand.
CCTACCGCGTCCGTCCGGACGCGACCGACGACATCGAGCACTTGCTCGCGGCGGTGGCGGCGACCGGAGTGCCAGCCTGGCGCGGCGCGGTTCATCTGTGGAGCCTCGACGCACCGGTCGAGCCCGCAACCGCGGCGATGCTGACGGATGCACAGGGGCCCACCTGCTGCTTCGTCGCCGGGCTGTTGCGCGGACTGTCCGCGCTCGCCGCCCCGCCGCGGCTGTGGCTGATCACGCGCGGCGCCCAGGCAGTGGCCCCCGACGACCGTCCGGCGATGCTCGCGCAGGCGCCGCTCTGGGGCCTCGGCCGGACGCTGCCGCTCGAGCATCCTGCCCTGTGGCGTGGCCTGGTCGACCTCGATCCCGAGGCCGGCATCGACGACAGCGCCGCCCAGCTCGCCGGCGAGCTCCACAGCTCCGATGGCGAAGATCAGATCGCGTATCGCGCCGGCTCACGGCTCGCGGCTCGACTCGCGCCGGCGGCAGCGCCCCCGGCGGACACGCAGCTCGCGCTTCGCGCCGACGGCGCGTATCTCGTGACCGGCGGCCTCGGCGGCCTCGGCCTTGCCGCCGCCGAACGCCTGATCGAACGCGGGGCACGGCATCTGATCCTGCTCGGCCGCAGCGGGCTGCCCGATCGCGCCACGTGGTCCGATCTGCCGGCCGACGCGCCGGTCGCCCCGGCGATCGCCGCGATCCGGCGCCTGGAAGCGCGCGGTGCGACCGTTCACGTCGTGGCGGTCGACGTCGCCGACGAGGACCGGCTCGCCGCGTGCCTCGCCGCGCTGCGCGCCGACGGGCTCCCGCCGATCTGCGGCGCGATCCACGCCGCCGGCATCGCCGAGCTCGTGCCGCTCGCGGACAGCGACACCGGCACGCTGCTCTCGGTGCTCCGGCCCAAGCTGCAGGGTGGCTACGCGCTGCACCGCGTGCTCGCGCGCGAGCCGCTCGACTTCTTCGTCCTGTACTCGTCGATGGCCTCGATCCTGAGCTCGCCGCTGCTCGGCGCGTACGCGGCCGCCAACGCGTTCCTCGACGCGCTCGCCGCGCATCGCCGCGCGCTCGGCCAGCCCGCGATCAGCATCGGCTGGGGCTACTGGGAACAGATCGGCATGGGCGCGCGATTCCAGGCCGCGCGCGGACGCGACGGCACGGCCGAGGGCATGGGCAGCTTCTCGCCGGCCGACGGTCTCGCGGCGCTCGAGCGCGTCATCGGGGCCAACCCGGTGCACATCGGCGTCATGCCGATCGACTGGCAGCGCTGGCGGCTCGCCCACGGCGACGCGGCTCGCCTCCCCGTGCTGGCCGACGTCTGCACCGGACCGGCGCACCCGCCCGCGGCACGCCGGACCTCGAAGATCGACGTCGCAGCGCTGCTCGCGCAGCCACCCGACGAGCAGACCGCGGCGCTCACGGCGTACCTGCGCCGCGAGCTCGCGCGCGTGCTCCGGCTCCCCGAGGCGCGCATCGACATCGCGCAGCCGCTGAACCGACTCGGCCTCGACTCGCTGATGGCCGTCGAGCTCAAGAACGGCATCGAAGCCGACCTCGGCGTGATGGTGCCGGTGGTCCGGTTCCTCCAGGGACCGAGCATCGCGCAGCTCGCCGAGCAGCTCATCACCTTGCTCGCGGCCCGCGCAGAGAGCAGCGCGCAGGCCGCGCCCGATCCCGCGCTGCCGACGATCGTCGCGGAGCCCGGCGCGCGCTGCGAGCCGTTCCCGCTCAACGACATCCAGCAAGCGTACTGGGTCGGCCGCAACGGCTTCTTCGAGCTCGGATCGGTCTCGGCGCACATGTACGTCGAGGTCGACGGCAGCGATCTCGACATCGCCCGGCTGCAGGACGCGTGGCAGCGGCTGGTCGCCCGTCACGACATGCTGCGCGCCATCATCCTGCCGGACGGTCGCCAGCAGGTGTTGCCCGTCGTGCCGGCGTACATCATCGAGGTCGACGACCTGCGCGGCGAGGACGCCGAGCGCGCGGCTGCGCGGCTCGCGGCGACGCGCGAGCGGCTGTCACATCAGGTGATGCCGTCCGACCGCTGGCCGCTGTTCGAGATTCGCGCATCGCGGCTCGACGACCGTCGGGTCCGGATGCACCTGTCCTTCGACATCCTGATCGCCGACGTCTGGAGCTGGCAGATCCTGTTCCGTGAGTGGGCAGCGCTGTACGGCAGCACCGGCGCTGCGCTCCCGCCGCTCGAGATCACGTTCCGCGACTACGTCCTCGCGGAGCGAGCGCTCGAAGGCAGCGAAGCCGAGCAGCGATCGCTGGCGTACTGGCGCGACCGGATCCCGAGCCTGCCGCCGGCGCCGGAGCTGCCGCTCGCGTCCAGTCCCGACCCCAGGGCGCAAGGACGGTTCGTTCGCCGCACCGCGACGCTCGAAGCTCCCGCGTGGCGGCGGCTGAAGGCGCGCGCGCACGAGGTGGGTCTGACCCCGTCGGGCGTGCTCATGGCCGCGTTCTCCGAGGTGCTAGCGACCTGGAGCAAGACGCCGCGCTTCACGCTCAACATCACGCTGTTCCATCGCCTGCCGCTGCATCCGCAGGTCAACGACATCGTCGGCGATTTCACCTCGGTCAACTTGCTCGCGATCGACGCCGCCGCCGGCGACAGCTTCGAGAGTCGCGCGCTCGCCGTGCAGCGCCAGCTGTGGGAGGACCTCGAGCACAGCCGGGTCAGCGGCGTGCACGTCCTGCGCGAGCTCGCGCGCGCCCAGCACAGCGCGCCGCGCGCCCTGATGCCGATCGTGTTCACCAGCACCCTGGCGACGTCGTACAGCAGCGACGAGGACGGCTTCCCGATCGACTGGCTCGGCGAGGTGGCCTACAGCATCTCGCAAACGCCGCAGGTCTGGATCGATCACCAGGTGTTCGAGCGCCGCGGCGCGCTGACGTTCAACTGGGATGCCGTGGAGGCGATCTTCCCGCCGGGCCTGCTCGACGCGATGTTCGCTGCGTACAAGGCGCTCCTCGCGCGGCTCGCCGACGAACCCGAGAGCTGGACCGAGGTCGAGCGGCGCCTGGTGCCGGCCGCGGAGCTCGCCGTGCAGGTGGCCGCCAACGCCACCGACGCGGCGATCCCGCCGGGCCTGCTCCATACGCGGTTCGAGGATCAGGCCGACCGGCAGCCCGACGCGATCGCCGTGATCTCCGACGGCCGCACGCTGAGCTACCGCGAGCTCGATCAGCGCTCGACGGAACTCGCCCACGAGCTGCGTGCGCGGGGCGCCCGACCCGGGCAGCTGGTCGCGATCGTCATGGACAAGGGCTGGGAGCAGGTGGTCGCGGCCGTTGCGGTGCTGCAAGCCGGTGCCGCCTACGTGCCGATCTCACCGGCGGTTCCCCCGGAGCGCCTGGCGTACCTGCTCGCGCACAGCGAGGTCCGGATCGCCATCACGCAGCCCAGCGTCGACGCGGGGCTGGTCTGGCCGGCCGACGTGGAGCACCTGTGCGTCACGGATCGCCCGCCGGCGCCATGTGCCCGGCTCGCACCGGTGCAGACCGCCCTGGATCTCGCGTATGTCATCTACACCTCGGGCTCGACGGGCCTGCCGAAGGGCGTGATGATCGAGCACCGCGCGGCGGTCAACACCATCGTCGACATGAACCAGCGCTTCGGCGTCGGACCGACCGATCGCATCCTGGCGCTGTCGTCGCTGACATTCGACCTCTCGGTCTACGACATCTTCGGCGCGCTGGCCGCCGGCGCAGCGATCGTGCTGCCCGCGCCGTCGGCGACCCGGGATCCCGCGCTGTGGTCCGAGCTGATGCTCCGGACCGGCGTCACGATCTGGAACTCGGTTCCGGCGCTGATGCAGGCGCTCGTCGACTACGCGGACGGCGACCCGGCGCGCATTCCCGGCTCGCTGCGCCTCGTGCTGATGAGCGGCGACTGGATCCCGGTCGGTCTGCCCGATCGCATTCGCGCGCTCGTCGAGGGCGTCGAGGTCCATAGCCTCGGCGGCGCCACCGAGGCCGCGATCTGGTCGATCGTCTATCCGATCCAGACCGTCGATCCGACCTGGAAGAGCATCCCGTACGGCAAGCCAATGCTCAATCAGCGCTTCCACGTGCTGAACGAGCTGCTCGAGCCATGTCCGATCGGCGTGCCGGGTCAGCTGTACATCGCCGGCACAGGGCTCGCGCGCGGCTACTGGCGCGATGAGGACAAGACCGCGAAGAGCTTCTTCGTCCACCCGCGCACCGGCGAGCGGCTGTATCGCACCGGCGACCTCGGCCGCTACCTGCCCGACGGCAACCTCGAGTTCCTCGGCCGCGAGGACTTCCAGGTCAAGGTCAACGGCTTTCGCGTCGAGCTCGGTGAGATCGAAGCGGCGCTCGAGCTGCATCCGGCGATTGCCCAGGCGGTCGCCGCTGCGGCGGGCGACGTGACGGCGCGGCGACTGGTCGGTTATGTCGTGCCGCGCGACGGTCGCGCACCCACCGCCGGCGAGCTACGCGAGTTCCTGCTGCAGAAGCTACCCGCGTACCTCGTGCCCGGCAGCTTCGTCGTGGTGCCGGCGTTGCCGCTGTCGGCCAACGGCAAGGTCGATCGCGGCGCGCTCGTCGCTTCCGCCGCGCCACCTGCGCCACCTGCGCCTCACGCGGCAGCATCGGTCGCGCAGCTGCCGATCGTCGCGCGGCTCGGCGAGCTGATCCGCCGGGTCCTCGACATCGACGCCATCGATCCGAGCACGAACCTGCTCGATCTCGGCGTGGCGTCGCTCGAGATGATCCGGATCGCGAACCTGCTGCAGCAAGAGCTCGGCGCCCGGCCGCAGATCGACGAGTTCTATCTCCACCCCACGCTGGACGGACTGGCGCAGTGGTACGCCGAATCCGACCTGACGGAGCATGCCCATGCTGGCTGAGATCGCCCCCGATCCCTGGATCATCCGATCGAGGCCCAACCCCGGTGCTCGGCTGCGGCTGTTCTGCTTGCCCTTTGCCGGCGGCAGTGCGTCGACGTATCGCGGCTGGCCGGCTCACCTGCCCGTGGACGTCGAGGTGATCGCCGTCCAGCTTCCCGGTCGCGAGGAGCGGCTGCGCGAGCCGGCGTACACCAGCGCCGTCGAGCTGAGCAGGAAGCTGGTCACCGTCCTCGCGCGCTACCTGGACCGCCCGTTCGCGCTGTTCGGCCACAGCATGGGCGGGCTCGTCGCGTTCGAGCTCACGCGCACGCTTCGCGCGGCAGGGCTTCCGTTGCCCGAGCATCTGTTCGTCTCGGCGCACTGCGGGCCGCGCAAGGCGTTCTGCTTGCCGCCCGTCAGCGGCATGTCCGACCGCGAGCTCCTCATGCTGATTCGCCGCATGGGCGGCACGCGGGACGAGGTGCTGCAGGACGACGACGTCATGAAGCTCATGCTGCCGCTGCTCCGCGCCGATCTGACGATCTGCGAGACCTACCACTACATCCCCGAAGCGCCGCTGCCGTGTCCGATCTCGGCGTTCGGCGGCGTCCTCGACGATCACGTGCGGCGCGCCGATGTCCTGACCTGGGGCGCCGAGACCAGCGGCGGCTTCCAGGCTCGCATGTTTCCGGGCGGCCACTTCTTCCTCGACGACGCCAAGCCTCGCCTGCTGCAGACGATCGCCGAGGACCTCGCAACGCACCGTGCCCCGGCAGGCGTTTCGCGCGCGCGGCTCGACGGAGGAGCTTCCCCATGCTGACATCATCGATCACGACGCTCGTGGAGCTGCTGCGCACGCGTGCAGAGGCCCACGGCACACGGCTCGCATTCACGTACCTGAAAGACGGCGAGGAGGCCGAGGACGCGTGGACCTTTCGCGATCTCGACCGTCGAGCGCGGCAGATCGCGGCCGCGCTGCAGCAGCGTGGCTCGGAGGGCGACCGCGCGATCCTGCTCTATCCGCCGGGCCTGTCCTTCATCGCTGCATTCTTCGGCTGCCTCTACGCCAGGCGGATCGCCGTGCCGATCTCGCCTCCGAACCCGACGAGGCTGGCGCGTGAGCTTCCGCGGGTTCGGGCCATCCTCCAGAGCGCGGAGCCGCGGACCTTGCTGACCAGCGCGTCGATCGCTCCGATGGTCGAAGCGCTGCGCGGTGTCGACCCGGAGATCGCGAAGCTCGACGTGGTCTCGACCGACGCGCTGACGATCGACGCCGGCACGTGGCGCGAACCCGAACTCGACCCGGAGAGCCTGGCGTTTCTCCAGTACACCTCTGGCTCGACGGCGCTTCCCAAGGGCGTGATGGTCAGTCACGGCAACCTGCTCCACAACATGCGCACGATTGGCGAGACGTTCGGCACGAGTGACGAGACGACGATCGTGAGCTGGCTGCCCGTGTTCCATGACATGGGGCTGATCGGCTGCGTGCTGCACCCCATCCTGCAAGGCTCGTCGACGGTGGTCATGGCACCGGCGGCGTTTCTCCAGCGGCCGCTGCGCTGGCTCCAGGCGGTGTCGCGGTTCCGTGCATACATCAGCGGCGGCCCGAACTTCGCCTACGACCTGTGTGTGCGCCGGATCGCCCCCGAGCAGCGCGCCGCGCTCGATCTACGGTCGTGGCGCGTGGCGTTCAACGGCGCCGAACCGGTGCGAGCCCGGACGATCCGCGAGTTCACGCGCGCATTCGGGCCGTGCGGCTTCCAGCCGGGTGCCTTCGCGCCGGTCTACGGCCTCGCGGAGGCGACGCTGCTCGTGACGGGCGATCCCGAGGGCACACCGCCGACGATCGCGCCATTTCACACCGCCGGTCTCGAGCGTGGCCAGGCGACGTCGGTGACCGGCACCCTCGAGCCTGCGCGCGATCTGGTCGGCTGCGGCCGCGTGGTCGGTGGACAGCGCGTCGTGATCGTCGAGCCAGAGCGCCGCGTGGCGCTGCGCGACGGCGAGGTCGGCGAGATCTGGATCGCCGGTCCCAGCGTGGCGCACGGCTACTGGAAGCAACCCGCCGAGACCGAGGCGACGTTCGGTGCGACCCTGGCGGACTCGGGCGAAGGACCGTTCCTGCGCACGGGCGATCTCGGCTTCGTGCGGGGCGATCAGCTGTTCATCGCGGGCCGCCGCAAGGACCTGATCATCGTCGACGGCAGGAATCACTACCCGCAGGACATCGAGCTCTCCGTCGAACACAGCCACCCTGCCTTCCGGGCGGGCTGCACCGCCGCATTCTCGATCGACGTGGACGGCGCCGAGCGCGTCGTGGTCGTCGCCGAGGCGGATCCGCACGGAAACATCGCGAATGACACGACGGCCAGCGGTGACCCGCCAGCGGCGCTGTTCCGCGCGGCCCGGCGCGCCATATCGGCCGATCACGATATCGATCTGCATCAGCTCTATCTGGTGAGGCCGGGAACGATTGCCAAGACGACGAGCGGGAAGATCCGCCGTCAGGCCACTCGGGCAGGGTTCCTCGCTGGCTCGCTGCAACCCTGGGATGTCCCGGCGGCATCCAGCACCGCCACGCAAGCGGTGCCGCCACCCGCGCCGGCGGCGCAGATCTTTCGCGATCGCGAACCCACGACGTGAACATCGCGCCGGAAATGCGGTGCAGCGCCCAGCTCTCGTCGTCGCTGCGCCGGTGGCGCGAACAACTCTGATCTGGACCTGTCCTTGCACCTCAACCGGATGTGGAAACCGTGCTGCGTGCTGAAGGACTTGCGAAGAGCTACCAGATGGGCGAGGTCGAGGTTCGCGCCCTGCGCGGCGTCGATCTCGAGCTCGGCTCCGGGGAGCTCGTCGTCCTGCTCGGAGCGTCGGGCAGCGGAAAGTCGACGCTGCTCAACCTGCTCGGCGGCCTCGACGTGCCGAGCGCCGGTCGGCTCGTGTACGAGGGCCGCGATCTGACGCGAGCGCGGGAGAGCGTCCGCACCGCGTATCGCCGCGATCATGTCGGCTTCGTGTTCCAGTTCTACAACCTCGTCCCGAGCCTGACCGCGCGCGAGAACGTCGCGATCGTCACCGACATCGCCGACAACCCGCTGAGCCCCGAGCAGGCGCTCGAGATCGTGGGGTTGTCGCATCGCCTCGATCACTTTCCGGCCCAGCTGTCGGGCGGCGAGCAACAGCGCGTCGCGATCGCGCGCGCGATCGCCAAGCGTCCGCAGATCCTGCTGTGCGACGAGCCGACCGGCGCGCTCGACGTGGCGACCGGCAAGATCGTGCTCGCCGCGATCGCCCGGGTCAATCGCGAGCTCGGCAGCACGACGGTGGTGATCACGCACAACGCGGTGATCGCCGACATGGCCGATCGCGTGCTGCAGCTCGCCGATGGCCTGGTCACCGCGGATCGCCGCAACTCGACCAAGCGTGCACCCGAGGAGCTCGCCTGGTGATGCGCGCCCTCGACCGCAAGCTGTTTCGCGACCTCGCCCGGATGAAGTCCCAGGCGATCGCGATCTCGCTCGTGGTCGCGTCCGGCGTCGCGCTGTTCGTCGCGACGATGACGACGTATCGCTCGCTGCGCGCGTCCGAGGCGGTGTTCTACCGCCAGCAGCGGTTCGCACAGGTCTGGTCGGGACTCGGCCGCGCGCCGGTCTCGGTGGCGCGCGACATCGCCGCGCTGCCCGGCGTCACCGCGGTCGACGCCCGGCTCGTCGCGCGCGCGATCCTCGACATCCGCGACCTCGCAGAACCGGCCTCCGGCCTGCTCGTCTCGATCCCCGACCGACCGGGGCACGGCGTCAACGATCTCTACATCCGGCGCGGTCGCCACCTCGAGCCGGGCCACGCCGACGAGGTGATGGTCAGCGAGGCGTTCGCCGACAAGAACCACCTCCAGCCCGGAGACTCGATCCCGGCGACCGTGGCGGGCCACCGCACGGCGCTCCGCATCGTCGGCATCGCGCTGTCGCCGGAGTTCGTCATGCCGGTGGAGCCCGGCGCGGCGGCGCCCGACGATCGCCGGTTCGGCATCCTGTGGATCGCGCGCAACCAGCTCGAGGCGCTGCTCGACATGAACGGCTCGTTCAACGAGACCGCGCTGCTCCTCGCGCCGGGCACCGACGAGCAAGCCGTGATCGCGGCCGTCGATCGCATCCTCGCGCCCTATGGCGGCGCCGGCGCCTACGGTCGCAAGACCCAGACCTCGCATGTGATGCTCGAGGAGCACATCGATCAGCTCCGCGGCCTGACGCTGCTGGTCCCGTCGATCTTCCTCCTCGTCTCGGCGTTCCTCGTCAACGTCGTGCTCGCTCGCCTGATCGCGACCCAGCGCGAGCAGATCGGCATGCTCAAGGCGTTCGGATACTCGAACGCGCGCGTCGCACTCCACTACCTCGAGCTCACGCTGATCATCGTCCTGCTCGGCGTCGGTTTCGGCGTTCCGGTCGGATCGTGGCTCGGCCGGCTGATGGCGGTGTTCTATGCCCAGTTCTTCCGCTTTCCGGCGCTGGTGTTCGAGCTCGAGCCTGGCGTCGCGTTCGGCGGCGCGGCGGTCGCCGTGTTCGCCGCGACCGCGGGTGCGCTCGGCACGCTCCGGCGCGTGGTCGCGATGCCTCCGATCGTGGCGATGACGCCCGAGGTGCCGGCGTTTCGCCGTACGCTGCTCGACCGCATCGGCATCACGCCGCTGCTGTCGCCAGCGGTACGGATGATCGTCCGCAACCTGACCAAGCGACCGCTGCGCTCGGGATTGGCATCCGCCGGCATGGCGCTCGCCGTCGCGGTCGTCGTCGTGGGCGGCTCGTCGGCCGATGGCTTCCATCGCATGCGCGATGTCCAGTTCGAGGCGGTGCAGCGGGAGGATCTCAGCGTCGCGCTACGCCACCCGCGCGCGCTCGGTACGGCGCGCGACTTCCTCGCGCTACCCGGCGTGCGCGCTGCCGAGCCGTACCGGATCGTTCCGGCACGGCTGCTCGGGCGCGGCCGGTACGAGGACATCGCGCTGTACGGGCTTCCGGATGGTGGGCGACTTCGCAACGTCGTCGACACCGACTTCCAGCGCGCGCCACGGCTAGACGCCGGCGTCGTCCTGACCGCGTGGACAGCCCGCCACCTCGGGCTCGTGCCCGGCGACCTGCTGTCGATCGAGATCCGCGAGAACCGCCGGCGCGTGGTCAGCGTCCGGCTCGAGGCCACCGTCGAGGATCCGCTCGGCCAGGCGGCCTACATGGAGCTCGGCGCGCTGGGCCGGCTGCTCGGCGAGCCCGAGACCTACTCGCACGTCAGCTTGCTCGTCGATCCGACCCGCGCGCCGGCGCTATACGACCAGCTGCAGCACGCGCCGCAGGCCATGGCGATCGGTATCCGGCGCAGCACGTTCGACAGCTTCAAGTCGATGAGCGAGACCAGCCTCGACTTCGTCCGCACGATCGTGCTGATATTTGCGACGATCATCGCGTTCGGCGTCGTGTACAACACGGCGCGGATCGCGCTGGCCGAGCGCGGGCGCGAGCTCGCCACGCTGCGCGTGCTCGGCTACACGCGCGGCGAGGCATCGGGGATCATGCTCGGAGAGATCGCGATCCTCGCGGCTCCGGCGATCCCGCTCGGCCTGGCGCTCGGCTACCTGCTGACCGGCGCGGTCGCGGCCTCGATGACCGGCTCGCGCATGCACGTGCCGGTGATCGTGTCGCTACCGACGTACGCGTTCGCGGTCGTCGTGTTCATCGTATCGGCGCTGGTCTCGGCGCTCGTCGTCCGCCGGCGGATCGACCGGCTCGACCTGATCGAGGTCCTGAAAGCGAGGGAATGACATGAGGCGGAAAAAACTCCTCCGGCGTATCACCTGGCTCGGCGTCGTCGCCGTCGTCATCGCGGCGATCGTCTGGGCGCTGCGTCCCCGGCCGATTGCCGTCGAGACCGTTGCCGTCACGCGCGGCCCCCTGACCGCGGCCGTCACCGGGGAAGGCCGAACCCGGGTCCGCGACCTGTTCGTCGTGTCGACCTCCGTCGATGGGCAGCTGCAGCGGATCTCGCTCCAGCCCGGCGACCCGGTCAGCGCAGGCGCGGTCATCGCGCAGATCCAGCCGATCGCGCCGCGTCCGCTCGACGCGCGCAGCCGCGCCGAGGCGCGGGCCCAGGTCGAGGTCGCGCGCGCGGCGGTCGAGCGCGCCATCGCTACCGATCAGGAGGCTGCGGTCGCCGTCGAGCACGCCGACAGCGAGCTCGCCCGCTCGCAGAAGCTCGCACAGACCGGCGCGGTGCCGCGCGCGGAGGCCGAGCATGCCGGTCACGAGTCCGGGAGCCGTCGCCACGCGAAGACGGCCGCCCATGCCGCGGTGCGCGAGGCACGCGCCGAGTTGATCCGCGCCCAGGCAGCTGTCGTTCCGACGACCGCGCCCGGCGACGCTGCGGTCTCGATCACCGCTCCGGTCTCGGGCCGCGTGCTGCGCGTCCTGCGCGAGAGCGCCGGTCCGGTTGCCGCCGGCACGCCGCTGATCGAGATCGGCGACGTCACTGGCCTCGAGATCCGGGCCGACCTGCTGTCGAGCGACGCGGCATCCGTCCGCGACGGGGCCGCCGCGATCGTCACCAGCTGGGGCGGTCCCAAGCCGCTCGCCGCCCGCGTTCGCCGCGTCGAGCCCGCCGCATTCACCAAGATCTCCGCGCTGGGCCTCGAGGAGCAGCGCGTCCACATCGCGCTCGATTTCGTCGATCCGCTGCCGCCCGGCCTCGGCCACGACTACCGCGTCGACCTCGCGATCGTCACCTGGTCCGGTACCAGCGTCCTCCGCGTTCCCTCGCGATCGCTGTTCCGCGTTGGCGATCGCTGGGCCGTGTTCGCGATTCGCGATGGCCGCGCTCACCAGGTCTTCGTCGACCTCGGCGAGACCGACGGCACGCTCACCGTCATCGAACGCGGGCTCGTCGAAGGCGATCGGATCATCGCGCAGCCAAGCGATACCGTGATCGACGGCACGCTCGTGCGAGCGTGACGCCGCCCTGACCGATCACGCCGGCCACAGCTGCAGGCTGATGCACTAGAACGTGTGCGCGGTGCGCTGCATCGTGAGCGCAGATGGCCTGGTCGGCGTGCTCCAGCGCGCGGCAGCGACGTAACTGGTGGAGTCACAGCCGAGGGCACCTGACTTGCAACCAGGATTCCATCCACGACGAGGGAGTCCTGATGTCTGCCCCGAACCAGCCGCAACGAGCATGGGCCCCCAACAACACCGGCGCGGCCCTCCATCGGCGCCCGTCCGTGATCGCAGCCACCGCGATCGCTGCGATGACAATGGCTGCGAATGCCAGTGCACAGCCAACGAACCGCGAACACCAGCATCAGCCAGACCAGCATCAGCCAGACCAGCATCAGCCAGACCAGCACGAACACGAGCAGCCGCCGAACCAGCAGCACGATCAACCCGAGCACGACATGGCGATGGAACACGGCGCGATGAGCACGACGCTGGGCATTCCGGAGACGCGTGACGCTTCGGGGACGAGCTGGCAACCCGATTTGACGCCGATGTTCATGTGGCACTGGATGACCGGCGGCTGGTCGCTCGGCCTGCACGCGAACGTGTTCGCCGGCTACGACAGCAAGTCGAGCGACCGTGGTGGCGACAAGTTCATCAGCATCAACTGGTTGATGGCGATGGCGAGTCATCCGGTCGGCAGCGGCGATCTCCTGCTTCGCACGATGCTGAGCCTCGAGCCATTCACCGTCGGCAAGACCGGCTATCCGCTGCTGCTGCAGACCGGCGAGACACTCGACGGCGCGCCGCTGCACGACCGGCAGCACCCACACGACCTGTTCATGGAGATTGCGGCACGCTATCGCCAGCCGATCGGCGATTCGGTGGGCATCGAGCTCTACGCCGCACCGGCCGGTGAGCCCGCGATCGGCCCGCCGGCCTATGCGCACCGCTTCTCCGCGCTGGCGAACCCGCTGGCGCCACTCGGCCATCACTGGGAGGACTCGACCCACATCTCGTTCGGCGTGCTCACCGCGGGCGTGTTCACCCGCCAGCTCAAGCTCGAAGGCTCGTGGTTCAACGGTCGCGAGCCCGACGAGGATCGCTACGATCTCGACCTGCGCACGCCGGATTCGTTCGCTGCGCGGCTGACCGTGAACCCGACCGCCGACACCAGCGCGCAGATCTCGTGGGCCCGCCTCGACAGCCCCGAGGCGCTCGAGCCCGCCGTCAGCGTGCAGCGACTGACGGCCTCCGTGATGTGGAACCAGTCCGCTCGTGCGCGCAACGTGGCGCTCGTCGGCGTGATCGGACACAACGCTCCGTCGATGGGACCATCGACCACCGCGGGGCTCGGCGAAGCGGCGCTGATGCTGCGGCCCGAGCACACGGTCTTCGCGCGCGCGGAGCTCATGTCCAAGTCGGGGCACGATCTCGCGTTGCCCGAGGCCATGGCCGACCAGACCTTCGGCATGGCCAGTTTCTCGCTCGGCTACGTCTACGATGCTCGCTGGCTCGGCGATGTCGTCCCGGGCATCGGCTTCGTGGCCACAGTCGACGCGATCGGTGCCGATCTCGAGCCGTTCTATGGGACGCGCGCGCCGTGGGGCGGCATGGTGTTCGTCCGATTGCGGCCTCCCGAGATGTCGGAGCACGGCGCGATGAGCGGCATGCACGCTATGTGACCGCCGGAGCCGGCGTGATGTGCCGGGTGACCCTGTAACCCGGGCGGTCACACTGCGGCGGCTCCGCACCCCACTGGCGCTCGAACCTGCGCGACAATGCCGCTGGCGCGCGCCGTGCTCCAGGCGTCCTGTGGACGTCGCCGCCCGGGCTCCACTCCCAGGACCCCGAGACGTCGACTGCCAGCCGAAGGAGCAACATGTGCGAGATCGCGATCGTCGGAGGTGGGCCGGTGCTGCGGGTCGCCGCGCTCGTCGCGTGCCGCCGTCCGGCGAGCTGGCCTCGGCCGTCGTGACGAGGTCGCTGTGACCGACCCATCGGCTCGCCTGCGCAACATCACCGGGCGTCGTCTCCTGGCGGCGTTCGGGGCGGTGCTGCTCCTGTTTGCCGCTGCGCTTGCCGTCGAGCTGTTCACGCTGCAGCGCATCGCCGCCGCCGAAGCCGAGGTCGCGCGGCTCGATCACGCCAAGCACGCCGGCCACATGGCCGCGGCGCAGGTTCGCGAGCAGTACATTCACCAGGCCCACACCCTGATCGAGTTCGGCGAGGGCCACCTCGGCCACTACGCCAAGGCGGTCGAGACGGCACATCAGACCATTGCGCACCTCGAATCGGTCGCGGAGGCTCCGACCGAGAAGGCGCTCGCCCGGCAGATCGCCGAGCTCGCGGAGCAGAACGATCGCGACTTTCGCGACCGTGTCGTGCCGGTGATCCGCGCCGGCGATCGCAGCCACATCGCGGAGCTCGGCGATCAGCTCGAGTCGGTGGTCGATCACGTCGTCGAGCTCAACGGCCGGCTCAACGATGAGCTCGAGCGCCGAAGCAGCGCCGCTCGCACTCGCGCCGAGGAGCTGCGCGGGCAGGCCCGGCTCGCCACGATCGCATGCTTCGCGCTCGCGATCCTGCTGGCCGCAGGTCTCGGGCTCTGGCTGACGCGTACGATCGTCCGCCGTGTCGAGAGCCTGCGGCAAGGGGCGCGGCGCATCGGGTCGGGCGACCTCGGTGCACGGATCGAGCTCGCCGGCAGCGACGAGTTTGCCGAGCTCGCAGCATCGTTCAACCACATGGCCGCGAGCCTCGCGCGCGAGCAGGCCGCGCTGGTGCGCTCGCAGAAGCTCGCGTCGATCGGCCAGGTCGCCGCCGGCATCGCCCACGAGCTCAACAACCCGCTGTCGGTGATCCTCGGTTACGCCAAGCTGCTGCGCGCCGTTCCTGGGCCCCACGCCGATGATGTCGCGATCATCGAGAGCGAGGCACGGCAGTGCCAGCGTATCGTCAGCGAGCTGCTGGATCTCGCGCGGCCGCACCGGCTCGACGTGCAGCCGGTCGATCTCGCGACGCTCGCACGCGAGGCCGTCGATCGCCTCGACGATGCCGGCGCGTTGCACGGCCGCAAGGTCGAGGTGATCGCGAACGCTCCGGTCGTCGTGCCGGCCGACGCGGGACGCATTCGCCAGGTGATCGCCAACGTCGTCGTCAACGCCGCCCAGGCCACTGCACCCAACGGCAAGATCACGATCGACGCGCGCAGCGAACCCGATGCGGCGATCCTGACCATCGCCGACGATGGCCCGGGGATCCCGGCGGATGTGCTCGCGCAGGTCTTCGACCCGTTCGTCACCACCAAGGCGCACGGCACAGGTCTTGGCCTCGCGATCGCGCATGCGATCGTCGATGCCCACGGCGGCCGCATCTGGATCGCATCGTCCGCCGAGACCGGAACGCGTGTATCGCTCCAGCTGCCGGCCTCGCCGCCGGCGGAGGTTTCGCCGTCATGACCCGCCCGCGCGTGCTCGTTGTCGATGACAAGGACACGATGGTGATGCTCCTGTCTCGCATCCTCTCCTCCGAGTTCGACGTCACCACCGCCGCCGACGGCACGCGAGCGCTCGGCCTGATCGCGTCGCAGCTGTTCGACGTCGTCGTCAGCGACATCCGGATGCCGGGCGCGGATGGCATGGCCGTGCTGCGCGAGACGCGCCGCGTGCAGCCGGACGCCGAGGTGATCCTGATGACCGCGTTCGCGACGGTGCAGGCCGCCGTCGAGGCCATGAAGCAGGGCGCGTACGACTACCTGCAGAAGCCGTTCGAGCCCGACGAGGCGCTGCTGCTCGTGCGGCGCGCCGCCGAGCGCAAGCAGCTGCGCACCCAGGCGCGCGATCTCGAGGCCGCGCTCGCCAGCGCGCACCGGTTCCAGAACCTGATCGCCGAGAGTCCGCAGATGCACAAGGTGCTCGAGCTCGTGCGGCGCGCCGCGACCAGCGACGTCACGGTGCTGACCACCGGTGAGAGCGGCGTCGGCAAGGAGGTCGTCGCGCGCGCCGTCCACAGCGCGAGCAACCGCGCCCAGCAGCGCTTCATCGCGATCAACTGCGGCGCGATGCCCGAGCAACTGTTCGAGGCCGAGCTGTTCGGCTACGTCAAGGGCGCGTTCACCGGCGGCGCCGCCGATCATCGCGGCCTGTTCGAGCAAGCGAGCGGCGGGACGCTGTTCCTCGACGAGATCGGCGAGCTGCCGCTGGCGATGCAGGTCAAGCTCAACCGCGTGTTGCAGGAGCGCACGGTCCGTCGCGTCGGCGATACCACCGAGCGGCCGGTCGATGTGCGCGTGATTGCCGCGACCAACATCGATCTGCCCGTGGCGATCGCCGCCGGACGGTTCCGCGAGGACCTGTACTACCGGATCAACGTGTTCCCGATCCACGTGCCGCCGCTACGCGACCGCCGGAGCGATGTGCCGCTGCTCGCGGAGCTGTTCCTTCAGCGTCACCACAAGGACGGCCAACCCGATGGCTTCACCCCCGACGCGCTCGCCTTGCTGATGGACTACGAGTGGCCCGGCAACGTCCGCGAGCTCGAGAACCTCGTCCAGCGCGCCCTCGCCGTCAGCGATGGTCCCAAGCTCGGCGCCGCTGCCTTCGAGCAGCTGCGTCCGCTATCTGGCCCGAGCTTGACCGACCTCCGTCCGGAAACGCTCACCTACCGCGACATGCTCGAGGCGGCGAGGGAGCGCGCGACGCGCGACTACCTGGTCGCCGTCATGAAGGACGTCGGCGGCAACGTCACCCAGGCCGCCGAGCGCGCGGGGATCGAGCGCGAGAGCATGCATCGGCTCTTGAAGAAGCACGGTGTGCGGTCGGACGACTTCAAGCCGCGTGGCGCGTGACTCACTTTGCTTGCTCCGGCCTGGCGCCATCTGCGCAACGGCGCAGATGATCGCGTCGACAAGCGCTGAGCCGCCTCACTCGAAGCCGACGCACGCGGCGTGCTCGCAAGACTGGGCGCGCAGCGGCGACACGCTCGACGGACCTGCCGCTACTTCCCGGTGAGTGCTGCCGCAGGGCCACGGAACTGCGCCACGTAGTACGCCAGGGTGTCCAGGTCTTCCGGCGGGATCTGGCTCACCGCCTCCGTCATGGCCTGCGTGTACCCGGGACGGGAGCCCGAGTGGAAACCGCGCAAGCTCGCTTGAAGGTAATCCTCGTGCTGGCCTCCTATGCATGGCACCTGCTGGCCGCCGCCCAGGCCCGCACCGTGACAGAACACGCACCTGTGCTGCTCCGCCAGCGCCTGCCCCCTGGCCATGCGGATCGGGTCGGGCGGTGTGGCCGGTGGCGGGGGAGTAACGGGTGGCAGGGTCCCGATGAACTCGGAAAAGCCTCGCAGGTCGTCGTCGGTCAGGGTCCTGGCCACTGCCGTCATGGCTTCGTTGCTGCGCCGGCCCTCGCGAAACAGGAACAGCTGCGTGATCACATACAGGGAGGGCTGGCCGGCGAGCACCGGGGTGAGCGGCGTTTCAATGCGCCCGTTCGCGCCATGGCAAGGCGCGCACAGGACGGCGAAGCGCTGCGCGTAGGACATCGCCGCGAGCTCGTAGGGCGTCACCGCGGGCGCCTTGGCAGCTGGCCTGGGACCACTCCCCGCAGGCGGGGCTGCCGGGGCCTTTTGCTGCCCACCGACCTGCAGAGAGACCACCATCAGCGCCAGCGCCACCGCCGCCGTGCAGGACAACAGACCTGCCGCCCGCCTCGTCATCACTTCCCGTAGCTGATGCGGTAGACGGCGCCCGCGTGATCGTCGCTCACGAGCATCGATCCGTCCTTGAGCACGAGGAAGTCCACCGGACGACCGAGATAGTTGTTGTTCTCGACGAAGCCGGTCATGAAGGTCTCGACCCGCGCGCCTCCCTTGCCGTCGGGCCAGGCCACCGAGATATCGGAGTACTTCTTGGTGCGGTTCCACGGACCGTGGCGCGCGATGAACATCGCACCCTGATACTTGGCCGGGAACATCTTGCCGCGATAGAACGTCAGGCCCAGGGAGGCCGAATGTGGACCCAGGAGCGCGGCCGGCTTGACATACTCGTCGCACGACTTGCCCCAGCCGAATTCCGGGTCAGGGATGTTGCCCTGGTGGCAGAACGGGTAGCCGAAATGCTCCTGGCCGGGCTTGGTCACGTGATTGAGCTCGTCGTTCGGCAGCTCCTCGCTGAACCAGTCGCGTCCGTTGTCGGTGAACCAGAGGTCACCGGTCTTCGGGTCGAAGTCGAAGCCCACTGTGTTGCGCACACCCGAGGCAATCGTTTCGATGCCGCTTCCATCCAGGTTCATGCGGTAGATCTTCCCGTACTGGCCCGGATCGCAGATGTTGCACGGCGCGCCGATGGCGTAATACAGCTTGTTGTCGTGGACGCGCAGGTACTTCCAGCTGTGGTCGTTGCCACCGGGCAGCTTGTCGTACAGCACCTTCGGCTCGCCGAGGTTGTCCAGCTTGTCCTCGACGTTATCGTACCGCATGATCTTCGTGTTCGTCGCAACGTACAGGCTCCCGTTGTGGAACTCGATGCCCGTGGCCATCGGCATCTTGTCGATGATGACCTTGGGCTGGTGATTGCCTTGCTGCGGAATCACGTAGACCTTGTTCGCGACGAAGAGCGAACTGACGAAGACGTTGCCCTTCGCTCCCTCGCGCAAGCCGCGCGCGTCCAGCACGCCCGAAGCCCAGGTCTCCACCTTGAAGCCGGGCGGCAACTTGAACTTGGAGGTCGGGAGCTTGTCGGGTGCGGTCGGAATCGGAAACGCCGGAACCGGCGCCATGTGCATCGCGACATCCGACTTCGGACGCCCCTTGGCCCACCCGGGCTCTTCCGCCGGCGGCGGCTTTGGCTGGGACAGTGCCGGAAACCCGATGCAGCAGAGCGTGGCAAGCACCACGAGCGAGCGCACTTGCTTCATGACTTGTCTCCTTGGAGTTCTTGGGCCGACGGGCGAGCGTCGACATCTCAGCTGGGCCATTGCAACGCGATGGTTACACCCTCCTCGGCGTCCCGAGCAACTGGTCCGCGGTAAGACCGCCGAGCCGAGCACACGCGCGAGTGCCATCCGCGCTTCATCGGCGAGGTCGCAGTCGGCTTCGTATCTCATGAGCACTCCCGCATCTGCGCAACGGCGCAGATCAACGCGAGCATTTCGCTCTTGGCAACCACCTCGAGAGCACCGTGGTTCTCGATGATCGCGTCGACGTGCGGGCCCATGCTATCCGCGGGGTCGGCGAGCCGTGCCCGCGCTTCATCGGGATAGTCGCGCCACAGCGCGGGGGACCGCGCGCGCAGACGCTGCTCGCGCACCGGCTCCGGAGCGAACACCCCGACGAGGAGCGCGCGAGCGAGTGCGCCCGCCGGGCGGACGTTGCCCTCGACGTAGATCGCGTTGTTCGCGGAGTAGACGGCCAACGCGCCGCGCGCGGGCACGGCGAACGCATAGTATTCGATGCGGCCGGGCTCGAGCGTCCGCGCCCAGTGGATCCCTACGGTGCCCGTCGCGATCGCCGCGTCGAGCTCGGCCGATGTCATGTACCCGGTCTCCTCGGGGATATCGCCCTCGCGCGGCGGCCGTGTCACGAACCGGCGCGGAACGTGAACCCCAGCGAGGGCAGAGCCGCGAATCGCGCCGACGAGCGTCGTCTTGCCGGCGCACGTCGAGCCGACGATGGCGATCGCGTCGATCTCCGCGGGCGGCTCGCGTACGAAGCGCAGAGCGCGCGTATCGCCAAGCCGAGCGGGGAGCGAGGTCATCGCGCCGTGTAGCCTCCGTCGATCGTCAGCGTCGTGCCGGTGATGAACGCGGCGGCCTCCGAGGCGAGATACACGACGGCCGGACCGAGCTCGGCCGGATCGCCCCAGCGGCCGAGCGGGATCGCGGCCAGCATGTCGCCACGCGCGGTCGGATCGTGCATCGCCGTCATGAACGGGCCGGGGCAGATCGCGTTGACGGTGACGCCGTCGCCGGCCAGCTCGAGCGCGAGCGCGCGGGTCAGCGCGACGACGCCGCCCTTGCTCGCGACGTAGGGGGTGCGATCGCGCATGCCGACGTGCGCGAACATGCTCGCGATGTTCACGATGCGACCGTGCCTGGAAACACGCAGGTGCGGCGCGGCCGCCTGGCAGCACAGCCAGGTCCCGCGCAGGTTGGTGTCGATGACGAGGTCCCACTGTTCGGAGGTCAGTGCTGCCAGCGGCTCGCGACGGGTCGTGCCGGCGTTATTGACGAGGATGTCGAGCCGGCCGAACCGGCCGACGGTCGCATCGACGAGCGCCGCGACCGATCGCGCGTCGGTGACATCGGTGGCGAGCCCGAGCGCCGGGCGTCCGCTCGCTGCGGAGAGCGTGTCCGCCGCCGCCTCCGCCGCCGCGAGGTCCCGGCTCGTCAGCACGACGATAGCGCCTGCTTCGGCCAGACCGCGCGCGATCGCTTGACCGAGCCCGCGTGCGCCGCCGGTCACGATCGCGACGCGATCGTCGATCCGGAATCGCTCGAGCACGCCGCCCGTCATGACGCGGCCGCCGTCATGAACGTCGCGGCCGCTGCCTGGGCGGCGGTGAGTGCGCGCTCGATCGCGAGCTCGGCACGCCGCTCGCCGCCGTTATCGAGTGCGGCCTCGACGACGAAGGTCGCAGCGAACACGTCGCCGACGCCCTTGAGCCGCAGGATCTGCTCGCGCGAGATCGGGGGCGGCGCGCACTCGAAGCACCGCACGCCGTCGTCGCCGTGCAGCGCCGCAACGGTCACCGCATCGCCGCGCCCGGTGACGACGCGGACGCTCCTCGGCTTCGCGCGGTCGGCGAGCAAGATCGCGAGATCGCGCGTCGTTCCGGTGGCGTTGTCGAGGAGCGCGCGGGCCTCGGCGGTGTTGACGCACACCAGATCGCAGCGGTCGACGACCGCCGGGTCAGCGCCTTCGGCAGGCACGCCCGCACACCACGCGAGCAGCGCATCCGGCGCGGCGCGCCGCACGGCGTCGATGAGGTCGCGGTCGACGCGGCCGAACGCGTGCAGGTTCGCCTGCGGAATCGCGCGTAGATCGCTCGCCTGCAGGTCACCGGGGCGTCCGCTGCGCAGCAAGCGACACTCGCGCGCCGGGTTGATGATGACGGTGATGGGTGGCCAGTCGATCGACTCGGTCGTGATCGCCTCGATCTGCGTCCCGGGTGCGAGGCCGGCGCGCAGGCGCGGCAGATCGAGATGCGAGATTCGCGTCACCACCGTGACGTCCTCGGGGCGCAGCCGGCCGGCGAGCGCTCGTGCGGCGTTGCACGGAAACCCACCGAGCACGGCGCGGACCTCGACGTCAAGCTTGCCCTTGCCCGTCGCGAGCAGCTCGAGCGGAAGCTCGACCTCCGCGTCGAGGTACGTCCGGCCATAGAGCGCGAGCCGGCTCATGTCCTCGGGCCTCCGAACCGCGCGACCACCGTGGTGCCGGCCGCGACGATGTCGCCGACCTTCACCGTCCACGTGGGCTCGTCGGTCGGGACGAGCACATCCATCCGCGATCCGTACTTGATGATGCCGTAGCGGTCGCCGGCCGTGATGTCCTCGCCGAGCTTGACGACGCACACCAGCCGCCGCGCGAGCGCACCCGAGATCTGCTTGACGCGGATCATCCGGCCGTTCGGTTCGACGTAGTCCAGCCAGAGCTGCTCGTTGCGGCGCACGCAGTCGCGATGGCGCGCGTTGAGGAAAGCGCCCCGGAAGTAACGCACCTGATTCACCCGGCCGCTCCGCGGGACGCGACTGAGGTGGACGTTCCAGACCGAGAGATAGATGCTGATCCGCGCCGCGCGGTCGCGGGGGAACCCGGGCGCGAGGACCTCGTCGATGTGCGTGACGACGCCGTCGGCGGGGCTGAGCATCGCATCCCGGTCGGCCGGCGCAACGCGCGTCGGGTCGCGGAAGAACCACACGAGCTGGAACCACAGCCAGCCGAGTCCGCCGGCGAGCAGCCACAGCGCGACGTTGCCGGTGCCCGCCGCGGCGGCCAGGCAACCTGCGAACACCGGGCCGCACAGCGCACTCGAGAACACAGCTTCGGCGACGCCCTAGCGCGCGATCCGCAGGCGGTCGCGCCAGCGGAACCGATCGTCCTCGGGCCGGAACCAGTAACCGCAGACGTTGCGCACGAGCTTGAGGTCGCGCGAATCGACGATGTCGTGTGTGCAGCCGTCGCACTGTCCTTGGCGGATCGCGGTCATCCGACGGACGTACCCGGGACGGACGCGATGCAGCCAGGCGCGGCGCGCGCGCCCCCACGCGGCCTCGAGACCGAAGCACAGGCCGCCGCCTGGCTGCACGGTCGTCGGGATCGTTGCCTCTGCGAGTGGCGGTTCGTGATCGATCACGGCCGTCGCGATGGCGTCGGGTGCAACGTCCACACTACGACTGTACAGTAGAGTGGACCGATGCGGAGCACATCGCGGCTGCTGCTGTTCGGCGGACTGTTCGCCGGGCTGACCACCGCCGGTGCGCTGTGGGCGCTGTCGCGTGCGCCGGTCCGTGCTCGCGACCTCGCTGCCGTGCTCCTTGGTCGGCCCGCCGCACTGCTCGCCGTGATCGGGCTGTCGTGCGTCGCGATCTATGCGACCGACGTGCTGCGCTACCGCTCGCTCGGTCGGGCCGTCGGCACGCACGTCGACTGGAAGGCCGGGCTCGATTCGAGCGTCGCGAACTTCCTGTTCTCGTGGGTGTTTCCCGGCTCGACCTTCGGCGCGCCGGCGACGATCTACATGCTCGGCCGGCGGCGGGTGCCGTGGGACGCCGCGGTCGTGATCGCGTTCGCCAAGGCGTTCACGGGCGTTGCGGTGATCGTCGTCGCGTCGCTCGTGTTCGTCGCGCTCGGCCTCGGGCCCGCCTACGATCGTAGTGTGGTCGGGATCCTGGTCTTCGGCGGCACGGTGTTCACGACGCTGTTCGGGTTCCTCGTCGCGGCGGCGTTCCGGCCGGAGCCGGCCCGGCGCTTCGTCGCCCGCGTATTCGGGCGCCTCGCCCGGCGGTTCGGTCGCGGCGGTGTCCTGACCGCGTTCGAGCGCACGACGACGCAGTCGATCGATCGCCTGGTCCGGCTGCGTAGTGGCGGTGTGTGGCCGCTCGTCGATCTGCTCGCGACCCACGTCCTGTACTTCGCCGCGTTCGGCGCATTCGGCGTGGCGCTGCTCCATGCATTCGGCGGTGACGTCGGCGTGCGCTCGTTCGCGGCGGTGATCGTCTACCTGATGTTCACGTACCTCGCTCCGACACCCGGCGGCGCGGGGTTCGCCGAGGCGATGGCGATCCCGTTCTTCGGGCCGCTGTTACCCGCCGACAAGGCCGTGATGTTCGTTCTTTGCTTCCGCGGGCTCACGCTCTACCTGCAGGTCGGCATCGGCGTGCCGTACCTGCTGTTTGCGGGCGGTCTGCGCGAGATCGTCTCGCGTGCGGCACGGCGCGATGAGTGACGTCCGTGATTTCGGCCGCGAGCGCAGCGCGACTTTCTCTGCGCCGCTACATCGCGCGGCGGTCGACCTGCTGCCGGGGGCACTCGGCGCTGCGTTCGGCGGCGGCACGTTCGGCACGCGCGTGATGGTCGAAGGCTGTCTCGACGCCGTGCGCGAGCTCTCGGCGCGCGCGACGCTGATCATCGCACCGACCCACGCGTCGAACCTGGACTCGATCGTGCTCGGCCTCGTCCTCGGGCGCGCGGGCATGCCGCCGTTCGCGTACGCCGCGGGCAAGCACATCTTTCGCAACCGGCTGCTCGCGGCGGTCATGCGCCGACTCGGCGCCTACTGCCTGGATCCCGACCGACGCGACCGGCTGTACCTGCGCGTCGTTCAAGTCTACGCCAACGAGCTCGTCGCACGTGGCTACCACACGGTCGTGTTTCCGAGCGGCACCCGCTGCCGATCCGGCGAGGTCGAGTCGGCGGTCAAGCTCGGCCTCCTCGGCGCCGCGGTCCACGTCGCGCGTCCGATCGCGATCGTGCCGGTAACGATCAACTATCAGGTCGTGCTCGAAGCCGAGCCGTTGATCGCGTACTACCTCGCGGGCCGGGCGCATGAACGGATCGTCGGCGACGAGCTGTTCGTCTGGGGCCGGCTTGGACATACCGCCCGACGACTCAGCCGCCTCGATCAGCGCGTGGTCATCCGGTTCGGCGAGCCGATCGATCCGCGCGCCGACGAGGGTCCGTGGCGTCCCCGGGTCGCGCGCGCGCTCACGACCGCGTATCGTCGAGATAGCGTGTTCCTTGCCACGCACATCGTCGCCCGCGCACTCCACGACCTCGATCATGCCGAGCTGCCCGGTGCTACCGTGCTCGCCGCGATCGAGTCATCCCGCACTCGGACGACCGTGGCGAGGTCTCGATCCCGCGACGCCGAGCGCCGTGCTCGCCGCGGCCCTCCACGCGTGGGCGTCGTGGCACCGTGCACCGCCCGCGATCCAGCGCGGCGAGAGCGTCGCGGTTGCCGCTCGCGACCTCCTGCTGTTCTACCGCAACCGCACCGCGCACATCCCCGCATGACCGACGTCGCAGATCCGGCTCGCCGTCACGTCGTGGAGATACCTCGCATTTCCTGCCGGCTCACCTTCGGCGCACGACAGGGTCGAGCGGGTCACTCGTAGGTGATCGTGACCTCGTCGCTGACGTTGCCGCGCGTTGCGACCACGCGGTGCGTGCCGGGCGTGGGTACCCAGCGGTCGGCGGGGACGCCATCGATCGACCAGCGCAGCGCCGGACCGGCGGGCGAGGCCGCGAGCAGCGGGCGCTGCGAGGTCGCGGCGCGGTACGGCTCGAGGATGAAGTGCGCGCCGTTCGCCGGTGCGGTGATCGCGAGCGGCGCGTTCGCGTTGGCGACCGTGCACAGCGGTGGATCGGGCTTGCCGTAGTAGCGGGCCCACGGCCGGATCTGCGGCGGATAGACGACCGCGGGCTGGTCGCACACGACCTGATGCCAGTCGCAGGTCTCCTCCGGCAGGTGGCCCGCGATGAACAGCTCGCGCTTGTGGTGCTCGCAATGCGGACCGGGCAGCTTGCCCGATAGCGGGCAGACATCGGCGGCGACGATCGTCGGCGGGCGTGCCGGCTCGGTCGGCGCGCCGAACCGCGCGGCGATCGCGGTGTACACGGCGCGCACGAGCGGCGTCGCGCCCTCGGTCGACATCACGTGGTAGGTCGGCGAGCGGTCGAAGTTTCCGGCCCACACGCCGACCGTATACTCGCGGGTGACGCCGATCGCCCACAGATCGGTGTACGCCTTCGTCGTGCCGGTCTTGAGCGCGACCTTGAACGGCAGCTCGAGCGGCACGCGGTCACCAAACATCGGCTTGCGCGCGTCGGGATCGCTGAGGATGTCCCACAGTAGATAGGCGATCTCCTCGGAGAATACCGGCGGGCGCTCGATGATCGGCTCGGTCCAGCGGCGGCCGTCGGCGGTCGTCGCGACCTCCACGGCGCGCGGTGCGATCGGGCGGCCGGCGCGGCCGATGAACGAGAACGCGCTCGTCAGGTCGATCAGGCGGACCTCGGCGTGGCCGATCGCGAGGCCCCAGTCGTACTCGTCGTCGGCGCGGCCGAGCGTCGTGATCCCGGCGGTGCGCAGCTTGCGCAGGACGGTCGCCACGCCGACCCGCTGCAGCGTGTGGACCGCCGACAGGTTGTACGAGCCGGCGAGCGACTCGCGGTAGCGCGCGAAGCCGTGGCTCTTGACGTCGGTCGAGTACGACTCGTGGACGTCCTCCGGCAACACCAGATCGAGCGCGATCGACGCTGGGGTGTCGCCGCGCTCGAACGCCGCGCCGTAGACGAACGGCTTGAGCGTCGAGCCCGGCCGCAGCCGCGCGGTGACACCGTCGAACGCGCCGTTGCTCGCGTCGTCGTGGTAGTCGCGCGAGCCGACCATCGCGAGGATCGCGCCGTCGGAGTTGCGCATCGCGATCACGGCGGCCTGCCTGACGTGGCGCCCGCCGACATGATCGAGGTGGACGTCGAGCGCGGTCTCGACCGCGCGCTGCAGCGGCAGGTCGAGCGTGGTGCGCACCGACGCTGCGTGCCGGAGGTCGGGCGGCAGGCGCTGCTTGACCAGCTCGACGAAGTGCGGCGCCCGGAAGCTCGGCTTGTGGTGGTCGAGATCGAGCGGGACGCGCTCGGCGAGCGCGCGTTCGTCGGCGGTGATCCGGTCGTGCTTCTCCATGAGCTCGACGATGTGCGTGCGCCGGGCCATCACCCGCGGAGCGTTGCGGAACGGATCGTAATACGTCGGCCCGCGCGGCAGGACCGCGAGCAGCGCTGCCTCGCCGAGCGCGAGATCGGCGGCGTGCTTGCCGAAGTAGAGCTGCGCCGCCTGCTCGACGCCCCACGCGCCGTGGCCGTAGTAGACGCGGTTCAGGTACTGCTCGAGGATCTCCTGCTTGGACAGCATGCGCTCGAGCCGGCCGGCGAGCACCATCTGGCGCAGCTTGCCCCAGAGGCTGCGCGGCGTGTCGGCGAGCAGCCGCACGAGCTGCATCGTGATCGTCGAGCCGCCGAACCCGCCGCCGCGCAGGTCGAGCCACGCGGCGCGTGCGACCGCCGTCCAGTCGACACCCGCGTGGTCGTAGAAGTCGTTGTCCTCCGAGGCGAGCGTCGCCGCGACGAGGTACGGTGAGATCCGATCGAGCGGGACCCAGCGCTCCTTCGTGCCGGCCGAGGTCGCCTCCTGGCGCAGCAGCTGGCCCTGCGCGTCGACGACGGTCAGCGAGCTGGCCGGCTCCTTCGCGAGCAGGTCGTGGGGAACGTCGGCTGCGCGGATCGCGATGTGCCACGCGAGCGCCGCGATCACCACCGGCACCGCGAGCCCGATCGCGATCCGGCGCGGCCAGCGCAGCCGGCGGCTGCGAACGACCTCCCACAGCTTCCGCACTACTTCGCCTTGACCTCAAGGATGTCGAGCGCCGTCTGCGCGGTGGTCTTCGGGTCGTACATCAGCTGTGCGGTCGCCGGCGGGCGCGCGAACTTGCCGGTCGCGATCGCACGGATCGAGTACGTGTACTCGAACGAGCCGTTCCACACGTACTCCGACGCGAAGTCGACCCGCTCGTCGTGGATCTCGCGGTGCTCGCCCCACCAGATCCTGTTCTGCTTCGTCGTGTCGGCGGCGACGGTCGCGAGCCGCGTGTTGAGCGCCTCGAACCCCGCGGGCAGCGCGTCGGAGACCATGACGTGGGTCGAGTCGTCGGGGACCTTGACGTGCAGCTTGACGACCACGACGTCTCCGACGTGGAACTCGGTCTTCGGCTTGCCGCCGTCGTCGAGGTACTCGCGCGTCAGCTCGATGCCGTGTGACTCGGCCTTGATCGACTCCGGCCGCGCGCGGTAGCGGACCTCGACGTTGTAGGACACCTCGCCGCTCGGCGCGATCGTCAGATCGGCCTGGACCGGCAGCGGCGCGGTGACGACCCGCAGCTTCTGCTTGCCGGCGAGCGTGCCGGTCACGAGGTCCTTGCCGGCGAGCTGGACCGTCACCGACGGCGACGACCCGGCGAACGCCTTCGCGTACGTGGTCAGCGCGAGCAGCGAGTAGAAGTTCGCGTGGGTGTCCCAGTAGTGGGTTGCGCGCCGCGCCGCCATCAGCGTGCGCACGAGCGGCTTGATCGCCGGGTTCTTCGGATCGAGCTCGACGAGGCCGAGCAGCACGGCGCTCGTCGTCCGCATGTCGCTCGACATGTAGTAGTCGTGGTCCTTCTCGTCGGGCTCCTTGATCAGCGCGTCGGTCCTGGTCGCGGCGTTCGCGAGCGTGGCGAGCTCCTCGACGACGTTGACCACCGCCGGGTCCTTCGGTCCGACGCCGGCCGCGAGCGCGCGCGCCGCGTAGACCTTGCCGTAGATCGGCAGGTTGCGCTGGGCGAGCAGCGTCGTCGCGACCGCAGCGGCGCTCCTGTCCTTGTACAGCGCGCGCACGTAGGTCGCGAACGCCTGCGCCGCGAGGTTGCCCATCTCGTTGTAGACCGGCGTGTTCTTGTCGGGGTTCGCGCCGTCGTTCTGGAGGTACTGGATCGCCTCCTCGATCCGAGACGGATCGACCGGGTAGCCGGCCTGCTTCGCCATGTGGAGGCCCCACAGGCCGTAGGCAGTGTAGAACGCGTTCGGCTCGCCGCCCGGCCACAGCGAGAACCCGCCGTACGCGGTCTGCTGCTTGTTGATCTTCGCAACGCCCGCCTTGACGAAGCCATCGAGCCGGTCGCCGGTGAGCCCATCGATCGCGAGCGACTCGGCGAGGTCGCGCGCGGCGATCATCGCAACCATCTTTGATGTCGTCTGCTCCATGCAGCCGTACGGGTAGCCGATCAGGTTGCCGAGGCCCTCCTCGATGCCCGACAGCCCGTCGGGATCGACCGAGATCACGGCCTGCGCGGTCGCCGGCACCGCGTCGGGCGGCAAGTTCAGCGAGATGGTCTTCGCATCCTTCGTCGCGCCGTGTTCGACGTCGAGGGTCTTGATGTTGCCGGGGTGGCGCACCGGCAGGTCGAGCTTGACCGCGTCGATCTCGCCGTTCATCGCGACCGAGAACGTCAGCGCCGCCGTGCCACTCGCCGCGGCCGTGAGATCGAACAGCACCGGCACGCGCCCGCCAACCGGGACCTTGACCGTCTGCTCGGCGCCGCTGGCGACCGTGACGTGCTCGTCGGCGACGAGCTTGACCGCTGCGGTCCCGGCCTTGCCGGTCTCGTTGTGGACGACGACGCCGGCGTGCAGCGCGTCGCCGAGGTCCACGAACCGTGGCAGCGCCGAGTGCAGCTGCAGCGGCTTGGACACCGTGAACCGCTTGTCGGCGGAGCCGAACCGGTATGCCTTGTCGGCGGCGACCGCCATCATGCGGAACGCAGTGAGGTTGTCGGGCGCCTTGAACTTCACGGTCGCGACGCCGCTGGCGTCGGTGACCGCGCCGGGCACCCACACCGCACTCGCGACGAACCGCGAGCGCACCGTGCCGAGCGAGTCACCGCCGGTCGCCGGGCGCTCGACGTTCGGCGCGGGGATGTCGCGGATGTACTCGAGCTGGGTCGCGCTCTGCACGCCGAGGCCCCACGGCGCGTAGAACGTCGGCACCGGATCGGGCGTCTTGTACGCGATCAGCGACAGCACGCCTTCGTCGGCGGCGGTGATCGAGACCTCGGCCTCGACCGGCTTGCCCTGCGTGTCGGTGACCGTCACGGTGGCCGTCACCTGGTCGCCTGGCCGGTACTCCTTCTTGTCGCTGGCGACCGTGACGGTCAGCCGGTTGTCCTGTGGGCGCACGTTGAGGTTCGCGATGCCCATCCGCATCCGCGGCTTGCCGCGCGGACCGTCGCCGGTGCGGCCCTGCACGAGCGCGACCGAGACATACACGTTCGGCGCATAGCTCGCGGTGATCGGCACGGTCAGCCGCTTGGTCGTCGGTGTGACGTCGATCAAGCGCTGGTCGATCACGCCGTCGCGCTCGATCGTGACCAGGCCGGTCGCGTTCGCGAGGTCGGTCTCCAGGATGAGATTCGCGCTGTCGCCGGCCTTGTACTCCTGCTTGTCGGTCGCGATCTTGAACGCGAGCGTGTCGTCGCTCCGCCACGAGCCGCCCTCGTCGCCCCACGCGTACACCCGCTGCGCGGCCGGCGCGGTGTCCTTGCCACCCTCGACCTCGACGAGGTAGTCGCCGCCGGTCGCCGGCGTGAGCTCGATCTCGGCCGGCTTGCCCGCGATCTGGATCCTGGTGTCGAGGATCGTCTGGGTCGTGTCCTTGCACTGATACGAGCCGCGATAGCCCCAGTCCTCCCACACGCAGTTCCAGTCGCGACGGGTGACCTTCACCCTCGCGGCGCCGTCGACGATCTTGCCGTCGGGTCCGACCGAGACGATCTGGAACTTCTGCGGCTTCTTGACGTCGAGGAAGTAGCCTGGCGACTTGATGCCGAAGTAGCGCCTGGATCGGAAGTACGGGATCGTGAACGACTTGCTGATCACCTCGTTCGACGGCGCGTGGACGTCCGCGTGCACGAGCAGATCGGAGTCGCTCGTGACCTCGTCGGGGTTGACCGAGAAGGTGAACGCGCCGTTGCCCTTCCCGTCGAGCGCGAGGTGGTCCTCGGTGACCATGTGCTGCGAGTCGTCGGACTCGTACAGGTAATACGACTCGTAATTGCGCTCGTTGCCGAAGTCGAAGCCGGGGAGCTGGTCGAACGCGACGTGGCGCCGGCGGCTGTGGACGATCACGTCGACGCTGGCGTTGCGCACCGGCGCGCCGTAGAAGTAGTTCGCCGAGACCGTGCCGTGGACGTCGCCGCGGTTGACGACGAAGCTCTCCCTGGTCTTGCCGGTGACCTCGAACGTCGCGGGCCGGTACTCCTCGACGGTGAACGACCGCCTGAACGTCCCGTGCTCGAGCGTCGCGGTGATGTTGTAGTCACCGAGCCGCGCGTCCGCCGGCAGATCGATATCGAACCAGAACCCGCCGAACGCGCTCAGCTTCGCGTCCGTCGTCACGAATGACTTGCCCTGCGGGCCCTCGACCTGCACCGCCACCTTCTTGCTCTGATCGGGCAGCGCGAGCGGCGCGCCGAGCTTGGTGACGCGCGCGAGGCCCTTGACGTGGACCTTGTCGCCCGGCCGGTACAGGCCGCGATCGGTGTGCATGAACCCGCGCAGCTGGGTCGGCGCGGTGCTGCGATCCGACGAGACGTTGAACGCCCACGTCGACAGCCCACCGCTCGCCGTCGGGTTGATCATCGTCCAGTCGGCTTGCAGCTGGACGTAGATGCGCAGGCCGTCGGCGCTCTCGCGGGTCGCGCCGAGTGCCTCGACGCCGGGCAGCGCCGCGGTGCCAGCGTTACCCGTCGTGCCGGTGTAGGTGACCTTGCCGGTCGCGTCGCGTACGGTCACCGTCGCACCGGGCAGCGGCTTGCCGGTGGTGAGCTTGGTCGCCCACACCATGCCGCGGGTCGGCGACAGCTTGCTCACGACGCCGATGTCCGTGAAGTTGACGAGCACCTTCTTCTTGCCGCCGTCGGCGAACGCGCCCTTCTGGACCTCGGCCGAGCCGAGCTCGAGGTAGTACATGCCCGAGCCCGGTGTGCCGCCGGTGATCGCGGCCGGATCGAGCGAGTGCTGGCCCCAGTGGTTCTTCGTGCCGTCGATCTTGATCTCGCTCGTGATCGGCTTGAGCAGCTTTGTCTTCGAGAACTCGGCGGGCTTGGGGTCCCACCAGTCGAGCAGCGGGGCGAGCTCGTGAAAGTTGGCCTGGGTGACCGGCACCGCGACGATGTCGACCGATGTGACGTTGCGGGTCCACATCGGGACGACCGCCCGCTTGAGCTCGGCGACGAAGTAGCCCGACTCGAGCGAGATCGTCGGCAGCGCGTCGGCGGTGCGGAACTCGATCACCTGCGGCTTGCCGAGCGCCTGGCCGAACACGTCCTGCTGTGACCCGTCAACGGTCAGCGTGTAGCTGGTCAGCGCCTCGAACTGGCCCGAGCAGCTGACGCCGACCGCGGCCCCGGAGAGCGCGTGGCAGCCACGCGGGAACCCGGCGACCGGCGGCTTGATCGAGAGCCTGTAGGGCTCGGCGAGCGGGTTCGAGAACGCGAGCCGCAGCCGCAGCTTCTCGTCGGGAACGATGTCGTTGCCCTTGGGATCCAGGTCGACGTAGTGCAGCGGTCCGTAGGTGTGGAACTTGTCCTCCGCGGCGGCCTCGAGGCCGAGGTTGCCGACGACGCCCATCAGGCCCGCCTTGCAGGTCAGCACCCAGTCGGTGTCGGGTGCGAGGTCGCCGTCGGGGACGACCGAGTAGTCCTTCGCGGGCCCGGCGGCGGTGTCGGGCGCGAGCTTGACCTTGGCGGTCTGGCCCTTCGCGACGTAGCTGCAGCTCGCCGCGGCCTGATCGAACGCGACCTGCTGGTTGAAGGTCAGCCGGACCAGCTGGTGCTTCGCCGCGCGCTCCTTGCTGCCGACCGCCTCGGCGATCAGGGTCAGCCGCTCGGTCGAGAACTCGAAGCTGGTGTCCTTGCCGAGCGAGCTGCCGTCGCGCGCTGCAGTATCGCCCGGCACGACGACGGTGAACCGCGTCGACACCGGCAGCGTCGCGGTCGGAACCACGACGAGCGTCTTGACGTCGACCCACTTCGCTTCGTGCGGGACGTCGGGGACGAGCGCGAGCGGCGTCCCGCTGACTGGCTGGTTCAGCTTGTCCTTGGCGACCATCGGTCTCGAGAACGCGAGGATGATCCGCACCGGGCCCGAGACCAGGCCGGTTGGAGCGCCGGTGACCGTGAGATCACCTGCCGATTTCTTGCCGCCGCAACCGAGTACCCACAGCGCGGCCAGGATCACGCCGATCTTTCTCATCGCCACTGACCGT
Organism: Deltaproteobacteria bacterium; assembly: GCA_005887925.1. Taxonomy (GTDB): domain Bacteria; phylum Myxococcota_A; class Polyangia; order Haliangiales; family Haliangiaceae; genus JABFXX01. Next base: position 33,439 of record VBLP01000432.1, read on the forward strand.
ATCAGGCCCACCGGCGCGATCCGGCGCGCGGCCGATGGCTTTTGCGCCATACCCGCGCCATGTGGCGTGCGGTCTCGACCTTGGTGGCCCTGCCACTCGCCACCGCGCAGCGCTGCGGCCATCCCGGATCATGGTGAGAAGAAGGTCGCGTTCATGAACGCCGCCATCTGGCCGCGGGACACGGTTGGCGACGGACAGTAGCGGAGTGGGGACACATCGCATCCAGCGGTGATGTGCTCGCGGTACAGAGCGTCGATCCAGGCGACGTACGGATCGCGATGGCTGACATCGGCGAAGAAGAAGTCGGGTGGGGGAGGCGCGTACTCGTCCGCATGCTTGGCGCGCAGCAGGTACGCGGCCATCTCCGCGCGGGTCGATGGGCTGGTGGGGCAGTACAGCAAGGCGATCGAGCTGCACGATCCGATGATCCGTTCGATGTAGAGCGCCTCGATCCAGGGTGCAAACGGGTCGCCGACCGGGACGTCGGCAAAGATGCCGCGGGCGGGAGCGGGCGTCCACACCGTGCCGTGCTTGGCGCGCAGCAGGAACACCGCGAGCTGCGCGCGGGACAGCTCGGCATCGGGACAGAACAGGTTGGGCGCGCAGCCACCGGAGATGCCGCGCTGCGCGAATGCCTCGATCGCCTGGTAGAACGGGTGCCACGGGGGGACATCGAAGAACCGCAAGGGGCCGGCGCGCAGGTCGTCGACCTCGACGGAGCCGACCGGACCGAACGGGAAGCCCATCAGCTGCACGTCGGTGATCGGACCGGGCAGCATCGAGTACGACGGCACCGCGAGCACTCCGTCGACGTAGATCGCGACGGTGCCGGCGTCGAGATCGATGTCGCACCGCAGGTCGTACCAGTGCCCGAGCTGGACACCGCCGGGCGGGATCACGAACGCCTCGTCGACGCCGAACCGGTTCACCCGGAAGCGATCGCCGCCGAACTCGATCTGGAACTTCTTGTCGTCGAGCGGCGACGCCGGAGAGCGCAGCGTCTTGAGCTCGAGCTTGGCCATCGTCGGCGTCGTGATGTCGTTGACGCGCACGCGGAGGTCGAGGCGGTGCTTGCCGCCGGTCTGGATCGGCACATCCTTGTCGACCGCGATCGCGTTGCTGCCCGGGTGGATGTGGACGACCTTCGCGGTGGTGCCCTCGACGGTCGGACTGTCGTCGATGCGCGCCCACTGGTGCTGGCCGTGCAGCAGGCCGTTGTCGAGGTCGTCGAACCGCTCGTCGAGCCACAGCCCGTTCGGCTGCTCGTGCGCGTTGGCGTGGACGATCCAGGTCTGGCTGTTGGGCGGCCCGGGACGGTTGAACGGCTGCGGGCCGCCGACGCGCACCTCGGCGAGCTTCAGCTCGTGCGTCATCACGTCGTACCACCGGGCGTCGTACAGCGGCGCGCGCAGATCGGTGATGAAGATCGCGTTCGCATCGCCGGGGTAGAGGAACCCGACGTAGTCGCGATCGGGCTCGCCGACCAGGCGCCCCCTGTCGATCGGCCATTGCGTGTAGTGGAAGAAGCGCGTCTTGTTCACGATGGACTGGAAGAAGTGGACCGCGGCGAGCGTCCGCTGCTGATCGAAGAACTCATCGTCGTTCGCCCAGTAGTGCAGATACATCCCCAGGGCAAAGCCATGCCAGACCTCCGTGGAATAGGTCTCGGGCGTCGACAGAGCGTACTCGTTGATCCCGGCGGGCTTGTCCCAGATCCGCGGGATCGGCTCGGGGGAGGTCCCGCCTTTATGGCGATTGACATAGTCGATCCAGGGGGCATTCTCGATGTCCGGGTTTGCGCTGTTGGTCGAGATCGTTGCATCGGGCCGGCGCTCGCGGATCTTCGAGGCCACCAGGCCCTCCCACGCAGGCCTCGCCATGTCCGGGCAGGTATTGGTTTCATTGCCAACCTGATAGATCGCATTCGGGAACTCGGCAGTCACCTCGGCGACTTTCTCCATCCATCGAGTGTGAACAGTCGACCCGGGCGGCATCATGTTGTCGCAATGATACTTTGCGCCATTGCGGTTATTGCCATCCTGCCAGGGACTGATCCAGTGCTCGTCCTGCTCGGGGTGATACTTCATCGTCCAGCCGTCGACCACGTCGACCTCGACATAGATCCCGAGCTTCTCGGCGGCTCTCAGCACGCCGCGGACTCGGTCCCAGAACGGTTCGTTCCAGGTGTCGAGGTCGTACACACCTTCGTCATCGACGTAGCGATAGGCCTCGAAGTCCGCACCCTCGTACCACCTGACGAACGGCCCGAGCCGGATATGGGCATAGTTGCCGCCGTTGTCGTGGATCCGCTGCAACGTCGCGCCATCGATCAGCGGCCAGCCGTGCGCCTTCCGGTCGATCACCATCCCGGTGAGCCACACCGGCCGGCCCGAACCGTCCACGAAACCGTTCGGATTGTGCTCGAGCGCATAGAGCGGCAGCATCGCGAACTCCGACGGATCCTCGAGCGCAGCCACCTTCGCGCTCGCGGGCTCCTCGACCGCCGTCGGCTCGAAGCCGCACGCCGACGCGAACAGCCACACCGCACACGTCAACCTGGAAATGATTCGCATGCCGGAGCTCGCAGCAAGCGCCATGCCCGCACTCATCCCGACGACGCTGATAGCCGCGCACCGCTCTCGCGACGCGCGATGAGCCTCCGCACTCCCATGGTGCGCACGCGGCGACGCAGATGCACGAACCGGGGGTAGGCGGTCGAGCCTCCCACGAGCCCCGACGAGAGGCGATCATCGAGGCCAGCATCGCGCTCGCCCGGGGGTCAACAAGCTCGCAAGGTAATCACCGAGGAGCAGGAGCGAACCGGCGTTCGCGAGGCATCGTAGTCGACGCACTGCCGCCGCGTGCGGCGGGGCGGATGTGCTCGATCGACGACCGGCGCTCGTACCGGAGCGCCACAAGTTTCCATGTAACCGCCTTAGCGGTGGCTGCGCGAGGATCTTGCCCGTGGCACAGGGAATGCGTGAGCCGGATCCGCCCGTCGATCGGGATCCGGAGCGCCGTCTTCAGTGGCGCGACAGATCGAACCGACACGACCTACGGCGCTCATGTCGACCTCCGCGTCGGCGTGCATCGCGTGGTGATCGCTCGACAGGAGACTCGGAAGTCCCGCGGAGCGCACGGAAATGCCGGCGTTGGCAATCAACGACCGGACCTGACAACCACGAATCACGCAACGAAGGAACTCATTCATGTTGATCATCACATCAATCTCGAATCTGGGGGTCATCAGCAGCGCTGTCCTGGCACTCTCGCTCGTCGGCGGCTGCGCCAGTGACCCGGAGGCGCAGCTGGACGACGAGGCTTCGGCAGACCAGGCGCTGATCGGGAACCCCGTGAACCTCGGCACAGCTGGCAGCTACGCGATCCTCTCCCAGGCCGGAATCTCCACCGTCCCACCCTCGGCCGTCACGGGCGATATGGGCGTCAGTCCGATCGCCGCCACCGGGATCACGGGCTTCTCGTTGACCCTGGACGCCTCGAACACGTTCTCGACCTCGCCGCAGGTGACCGGCAAGGTGTACGCGGCCGACTATGCGTCGCCCACGCCGGCGAAGCTGACCACCGCGATCGGCGACATGCAGCACGCATTCACCGATGCAGCCGGGCGCGATGCGGACGTCACCGAGCTCGGTGGCGGGAACCTCGGTGGGCGGACGCTCTTTCCCGGCGTCTATAAATGGGGAACGGGTGTCCTCATCCCGACCAGCGTCACGCTCGTGGGCCTCGCGACGGACGTGTGGATCTTCGAGATCGCGCAGGACCTGACCCTGAGCAACTCCGCGAGCGTCATCCTCCGCTCCGCTCTCCCCCTCGGTCTCCTCGGTCCGCAGGCCAAGAACGTGTTCTGGCAGGTCAGCGGCAGCGTGACGCTTGGCTCGAGCTCGCACCTCGAAGGTGTCGTGCTGGCCAAGACGGCGATCGCGCTGGGATCGACCGCGTCGGTCAAAGGCAGGCTACTGTCGCAAACCGCGGTCACGCTGATCAACAACACGGTCGTCGGCCCGTGATCGGCACATCCCGGTGATCGGCACATCGCTTCACACGTGATCTTGCGCCGACGCGGATCGATGCCCGTCCGCGTGGTCGCGATCGTCACGCATCCCAAGGGCCTCGACCAGCGCGTTCTCTTCGCATGCGCAGAAGATCGCTGATCTGCCGTGGCACGCGGTCTGCTCCGTCCTGGCACAGGAGGTTCGTATGGCCGAGGACACCGGTAGCAGCAACAGCAGTATCGTTGCGATCTTCGCGATCGTGCTGATCGTCCTGATCAGCGGCTTTTTTGCATGGCAGATGGGCGTGTTCGGCGGCCACGGTGGCAAGAAGGAGCTCGACATCAACGTCAAGACGGGCCAGGCCACCCAGCCCGCCCGGTGAGCGCGAGCGCACGGTGGAATGCGCTTCTCGACCACGCCGCCTAGCGGACCGCGGCCTCGAGCCGCGCGTTGTCGCGGTGCTCGATCGCGGCCTCGACCTCGAGCGCGAGGCGGTCGCGGTTCAGCGTGACCACCGCGCGGATCGTCTGGCCCTCGCGGTAGACGACATGGGCGTCGCGGCCGTCGAGGTCGCCGTGGATCTCGGGCTTCTCGACCTTCTCGGCGTGGCCGACGTAGCCCAGCGTGACGTCGTGGTGCTGGCTCCAGAAGAACGGCACATCGCGGCGCGGCGGCCGGCCGAGCATCGCCCGCGCGACGGCCTGGCCGTGGCGGACCGCGACCTGCCAGTGCTCGATCCGCACGCTGGCGCCGTCCCACGGGAACCGGGCGATGTCGCCGGCGGCCCACACGTTCGGCGCCGCGCGCAGCTGATCGTCGACGACCACGCCGCGGTCGATCGTGAGGCCCGCGGCCTGCGCGAGGTCGGTGCGCGGCACGACCCCGACGCCCATCACGACGACGCCGGCCGGCAGCCGGGTGCCGTCGTCGAGCGTGACCTCGGCCGCCGTGATCTTCGCCGGCTTCTTGCCGAGCTGGAACGCGACGCCCTTGGCCTCGTGGACGCGGCGCACGAAGTTGCCGACGTCGTCGCCGAGCACGCGGGCGAGCGGGACGGCCTCGGGGGCGACGACGGTGACCGCCATGCCGCGCGCGATGAGCGATGCGGCGACCTCGAGCCCGATGAAGCTGGCGCCGATCACGACCGCCGGGCCCGTCGCACCGGCGATCGCGCGGCTGTCCGCAAGCGTGCGCAAGGTGTAGACGTGCGGCAGGTTCGCGCCGTCGATCGGCAGCCGGACCGGTTCGGCGCCGGTCGCGAGCAGGAGCGCGTCGTAGCCGAGCGCCTTGCCTGCCCTGGTGGCGACGCTGCGCTTGCCGGTGTCGACCGCAGTGACCGTGTCTTCCACCAGCGCGACGTCGATCGCGTCGAGCGCGTCGCGGGTGCGCAGGAAGACCCACTCCTCGGGCGCGTTGCCGGCGAGGTAGTCCTTCGACAGGTTCGGGCGGTCGACCGGGTCGCTGCCCTCGCCGTTCGCGATCGTGATCGGGCCGGTGTAGCCCTCGGCGCGCAGCGCCTCGGCACACGCGACGCCGGCCGGTCCGCCGCCGACGATGACGACCGACGTCGGGCCGCTCGCCGCGGCGGGCCTGGCCTCGCGCTTCGCGCCGACCCGCAGCGTGCCGCCGGTCAGCGCGACGTCGTGGCAGGCGACCGCGGCGATCGCGGGACCGCCGGCGCGGCCGGTCTCGAGATCGAAGCATGCGTGGTGCCACGGGCAGCGCACCGCGCCGTTCGACACGATGCCCTCGGCGAGCGGGCCGCCGTAGTGCGTGCACGTTGCGGCGAGCGCGTGGACCTTGCCGCGATCGCGGACGAGGATCATCGCGTCGTCGCCGACGTGGCCGAGCAGCGGAACACCTTCCTTGACGTCGGCGTCGGCGACGCCTTGCGCGAAATCGGGTCCAGATACCTGCGCTTGCGATCCCATGATGCGCCGACACTACCGCGGTTCAGAATCAGTGCACGAAGAGCTCGTACACGTGCCTGCCGGTCTGCCCGGCGCGGTTCGTGCCATAGCACCACGCGTCGACGGTGATCGACGTGCGTCCGGCCGTCGTCGGGGTGCCGTCGATCGATGCAATTCCGTTGCGGCTCCTGTCGTATGCCAGCGTCAACCCGGACGGCAGCGGCGCCGCCGAGATGTTGCCCACCGGCGTCTCGCCACCCGAGACCTCGATGGTTGCGTGATAGGGCTGGCCGACGGTCGCATCCGGCAACTTGTCTGGCACGAAGCTCAACGCGGGCCGACACGCAGCGAGCAAGACGATCCAGCTCAGGCGCATACGACGAGTGTAGCGGTTGTTCGGACATGTCGTCATCGAGATGGCCCTCCTCGGCTGCGCTCCGGCCGCGCGGCCGCTCTCTCCTTACCCGCCGCCGCGGGCCACCGACCTCAAGGCGACCCTCGGCGCGAAACGACCCACGTCTGCTACTGTCCGGCTTTGCTCGCGCCTATCCGCGGCCGCCTCGACCCCGCCGACGCGATCGCGGCGCCGCGATCGCGCAGCGTGCGGGCGTAGCCCCGGAACGCCGGGTCGGGGACCTTGCGCGAGTGGATACGCACCAGCGAGCCGGGGGTGTCCTCGTCGGCGTAGACCGCGGTCCAGCCCGGCGGGACGTCGGGGGACGACCACCGGAACAGCAGGCGCGCGTCGCGCGGCGCGAGGTTGATGCAGCCGTGGCTGCGCGGGCCGCCGAACCCGTCGTGCCAGTACGAGGTGTGGAGCGCGAAGTTGCCGTCGTAGTACATCGTCCACGGGACATCGGCGACCGAGTAGGGCTCGTCGTTCTCGCTGATCATGTGCGCGCGCTCGAGCTTGGAGGCCACGCGCGCGATGATCGCGGGCGTCTCGTGGCGCCACTTGCCGGTCGACACCAGCGTCGCGTAGACCGGGCGCTCGCCCTCGTACGCGATGAGGATCTGGTCGTCGAGGTCGATGTCGAACCATCGGTCGTCCGGGCCGACTCCGGGCGGCGGCGTGGCGAGCGCGGCCACGCGCAGGTCCGCGCGCGCGACCCATTCGGCGTCGTTGATGCGAGCGAACCGGCCGTCGTCGGACTCCGCGAGGATCGTGACGATGGTGCGCGGCGCGAGCGCGCCGACCACCTCGCCACCCGGGTCGGGCGTTGCGCGCGTCCTTGCCGGCTTGCGCGGATCGCCCCGCGTGCGCACCCATGCCGGCAACTCGCCGTCGAGCGCGATGCCCCTGAACGTCGATGGCGAGATCTGGACGATCGACGACGCCGCGATCAGCTTGCCCTGGCTCGTGCGCCAGTAGCGCACGCCGTCGACGTCGACCACGCCGATCGCGCGCACCGCGTGTGGGCCACTCAGCACGCGGCCTGCGCCGGCCGCTGCGTCCGCGCGCGTCTCGTAGGCTTGAACGTCCGCGCCGCGGACGACACCGTAGACACCCGGAACGACTGGCTCGAGATCCGGTTCATCGGGTTCGCTCAGCGAGACCGGTCCTGCGGCGGTCGGCTCGTCGAAGCTCGGGTCGACCGCGGTCTCGCACGTCCAGCCGCGCGGAGCGATCTGGATCCAGCGCTCGGCACAGCCGTCGCCTGCCGGGGCCGCGCGGACCGCGCGAGCGCGCGTGCCCTTGCGGATGATGCCAACCCGCGCGGCGTCGCTCCGCGGCTCCTTGCGCAGCACGGTGGTGGCGAGGAATTCGACCGAGCGGAGGGTGCCGCCGTACGGCGCGTCGGGGGACGCAGCGACCGGCGAGGCCGGCGACGGCTGCGTGGGCACGAGGACCGGGGCGAGGGTTTCGGGTGGCGCGAGCGGCTCCGTGGCATGGCTCTGGGCGTTCGCGCAGCCGAAGACGAGGACGAGGACCGCGGACAACGTGCGCATCGAGCGCACGCCAAGGCAAGCGCCGCGCCGCGCCTAACCGACGATCATCACTCGATCGCAAGCGAGGACAGCCGAGCAAGCCCTTGCGTGATCGCGCAATCGACGTTCGGAGGGCTGCGACGATGGTGATCACGTTCGCGCTGTGAACAGCGACCGCGGATGGCGGCGACAGGGTCTCAGTAGGGCTCGGCCGGGCTTGGTCCGAAGCGCGACGGTGCGCTACGATCTGCGGCGGTGTCATCGCTGCGGCGCTCGTTGCTCGTCGCGCTCCTCGCGGCGTGCGGTCCGAGGCCGCAGCCGATCGTCTACTTGCCCTCCGAGCCGGCGCCTCGCGGCGAGGATCCGGGCGCGACGCCGGAGACGCCGCCGGCGACGGAGACCGCCGCCGCCGAGGCGACGCCGAAGCCGGCCGAGGCGACGCCGAAGCCGGTCGAGCCCGTGCCCAGCTCGTCGTGGCCCGATTACCGGGTCCCGACGCTCCCGATGGATCTCGCCCTGCACCGCGGCACACTGGTATGGGCGGATCTCACCGGCGCGATCTGGAGGATGCCGGCCGACGGCTCCGCGGCGCCGGAGCAGGTCTCGGAGCAGCATCGCGACGGCTTGGCCTTGCATCCGTTCGTCGCCGGCGACCGCGTGCTGGCCAAGAGCGGCAAGGGCCTGATCGCGATCGAGGTGCCGGGTGGCGGGGTGACCCCGGTCCGCATCACCGGCCTGCCCGACTATCCGGAGAACATCGTCGGCGATGCGTCGACGATCTTCTTCGGCGTGTTCAACCACGACCAGGTCATGCGCGTGCCGATCGCGGGCGGCGCAGCGCAGCACGTGTTCGATGCCAAGGGCGCGGTGCTCGCGCTCCATGGCTCGACGCTCTACATCGCCAGCTACGACACCGGCGACTTGCTCGCGCTACCCACCGCGGGGGGCGCGCCGCGCACGATCGCGAGGCGGCTCAATCACCCGACGGCGCTCGCGGTCGACGATACCGCCGCGTACGTCTACACCGAGGGCGACCAGCGGATGACTCGCTTCGATCTCGCGACCGGCGCGCCGAAGGTCCTCGGCGACCACCTCGACAACAGCGACGAGGTCGAGCTCGCGGCCGATGCGCTGTACACCGTGAGCTGGCCGAACAAGCTCGTCCGCCTGGCCAAGGTCCCGGGGGTTGCGCCGGCGACGCTGACCGACAAGCTGTTCCAGCCGCGCGGCGTCGTGCGCGATGACCAGTTCATCTACGTGACGTCCGATCGGCCGCCGCGCATCGTGCGCGTCCCCGTGCGTTGACGCGGCCGGACGCGTCGTCGTCCGTATGGCGAGCCTCTCGCATAGCGCAACGGGACTTACGTCGAGGTTGTGTAATGGCGCGCATGTAACCGCGCCAGTCGCGCTCGCAAGCGACTCGACAAACGTGGCGCACGCTCGATGATCGACCGGCATCGAGCGTGATATCAAGGTCCAATGGGAATCATCGACCTGGGGAAGCGCGTGTCGCGCAATGCCTGGCGACTTCCGCTGGTTGGCAAGATACTCGAAGCCGACTACCAGCACTCGTTCGCAAGCAATCCAAGGAACCGGTTCCGCGGCGTCTATGCCAGCTTCGAGGAAGCCGAGGCATCGATCCCCGGGCATGGGCGGATCGGCTACGACCACGCCGAGCTGGCCGGCATGTATCGCGACCGGATGGACAAGGCCAACCAGAGCGACTACGCGGTGCTGTTCTGGCTCAAGGGGATCCTCGACGCGTCCGCGTTCGTGTTCGACTTTGGCGGCCACGTCGGGCTCTCGTATCACGGCTGGCGGCGATACCTGATGTACCCTCCGGGGATGCGCTGGTTGGTACACGACGTCGCATCCATCATCAAGGTGGGGGCTGAGCTTGCGAGCCAGCGGCCGAGCGCGGGCCTCGAGTTTACCAGCGACGTCACTGCCGCGCAGGGATGCTCGATCTTTCTGGCGGCCGGCTCGTTGCAATATGTCGACGAGTCTCTGCCCGCACTTCTTGCGCGGATCGGCTCGTTCCCCCGGCATCTGATCGTCAACAAGATGCCGATCTACGACGGCGAAGCGTTCGTGACGGTGCAGTCCACCGGGCGGGCGTTTCATCCGTACCGGATCTACAACCGTGCGGCCTTTGTCGCCGAGGTGACCGGCCTCGGCTACCGCGTGGTAGATGACTGGTGCAACCGCGAGCAGCACTGCGAGATTCCGTTCACTCGTGGACGCGATATCGACGCATACAGCGGCTACTACTTTGTACGCGATGATGCTTGAGCTCCACGAACGGTGCGGGGCAGCGCGCCTGATCGTCGCTCGCGGCCTCCAGAGGTAGCAATCGATGACATGCGCGAGCGGCGAGCGATTCAGGGGAAGCTCACCAGGTTGGTCACTGCATGGCTGGCGTTGACGGCGCTGCCGATGTCGTTGACGACGTGGTCGATGCCGCCGAAGCCGTTGAGGAAGACGCTCAGGACGTCGTGCAGCTGGACGCCCGGGGCCGGCGGAGCTTCGAACGCGCTGGTGGCGTGGATATCGGGGCCGGCGATGAAGTTGGAGTAGCTGCCCAGGCCCCACGCCTCGTGGGTCCGGACCGCATCGCCGATCTTGTAGGCAGCGAAACCATTGCGGCCGTCGTGCATCCAGGCGGCCTGGGTCGGTGGATCGTAGGGCAGCTCGTTCTGGAACATGATCGTCTTGCCGTCCTCGCCGTTCCAGATGACGTTGAATCTCTGGTAGTGCTCGACGAACAAGCCGTAGGCCGTGACGTGATCGCCGTTGATGACGACGCCGGTGTCGGCTCGATTCACCGTCCAGCCGACGCCGTTGCCGTGGTCGGCGCGCCAGGCCCAGATGTTGTCGAGGATGACGTTGTCGCTGTCGACGGCCAGGCTGAGGGTCGCCTGGCCCGGGGTGGCGCCGCCGATGCGAAAGAAGATGTCGTGCAGCGAGGTCGGATCGCTCGACGCGTCGCGACGCCGGCCGCGGTGGTCGCGGTCGTCGCGATCATCGCCATCGCCGTGACGGTCATCGTCGCCGATCTGGAGCAGCACCGGCGACCGGTCTGGACCGGCGTCGATCAGGAGGCCGGCGAGCTTGACGCCCGGGACGTCCGCGACCTGCATCGCCGCGATGTCGCGGTCGGGGACCAGCGTGGCAAAGCCGAGGCCGAGCACGATCGTGTCGGGCCGCTTGACGTGGAGGGTCCTGTCGAGGTGATAGATGCCGGGTGTGAAGATCACGTGCTTGCCGCGATCGAGGGCGGTGTTGATCGCGTGGGCGGAGTCGGTCGGCGCGGCAATGAAGAAGCGGTCGATCGGCAGCGATGATCCGGCGCTGGTGCCGCCGGCCCATGTCGTACCGGCGGAATCGTGGCGCAACGCCGGGACGAAGACCTGGAGCTGGCCGGCGGCATCGAGGTAGAGGAACGGCCGCTCGCGGGTGACCGGGCTGGACGGCAATGTGGTGTAGGGCGGCGGATCGAACGGCGTGTTGCCGAACGACTGGGGTGGCGCGCCGATGACACCGGAGAACACCTGATTCCAGACACCGTTGGACCAGCCATCGATGCTGCTGTCGCGCACCAGGAACTGTTGCTGCGAGCCATTGATGACGAAGCCGGTCCGGGAGTCGGCGATGAAGCCGCCGCTCGCGAACTGCGGGCCGGCGGTGCAGTAGTCCATCAGCGAGAGCGTGCCGCCGGTGACGTTCACCCGCCGCATCGACGACACCTGCGACACCGCCCAGAAGTTCGCCGTCGAGCGGCAGCCGACCTGCCCGGCGGCGTTGATCCGCAGCGTGAGGTTGCTGGGCGTCAGGCAGCGATTGTAGACATCGATGTGGCCATGGATGACGACGTCGGTGGGGGCGGCGCCGAGGCCGGCGACCTCGGTGTAGTAGCCGACCTGGAAGGTGAGCGGAGCGGCGACCGAGCCGTAGCTACCGGGTTTGAAGAGCAGGGTATAGCGCTGTGTGCCCATCTCGCTGTCGACCTGCTGCGCAGCGATGGCGTCCACCGTGGCCTGGATCTGGCTGGTCGGCATGCCCGGATCGAAGATGACGACGTTGGGACCGAGATCGGGGCGGGCGGCGGTTTCCAGCGGCTGCGCCCGCGCCGGCGAGTCGAGCGACAGGAGGGCCAGCAGAGCAGTCAGAAGCGGAATACTGATAGATGTGCGACGGAACATGACCATGCTCCTCGTGTGTCATGAGATCGAGATGACGAATGTGGGTACATCCTGACCGGCGGCGTCGGTGCGGGCTCGATCGGCACCTCCTGGTGAGGGTCGGCGACGGCTGCACTATGCCCGAACCGGCAGTGATGGCTCGCTCGCGGCGACGGAATCGCGGTCTGTGTGCGGCCTTACGGCCGGGCTGCCATGCGATCGCAAGAGCTCCTCGGACCGGCACCGGGAGCACCTTGCCGGGCCGCGGGCGACGGGCAGTCGGGCTGCGGCTCTCAGCGCTGCGCGGGGTGCGTGCTGCCGCCGCGAGCGGCGAGGGCGTGCGCGGAGACTCGCTGGAGCACCTTGAATCCCTGCTTGACGGCGGCGGTGTCGTTGAGCACTTCGCCGTGGAGCTCGGCCCAGGAGTGGAAGCTGTACTCCGGGTTGCTCGAGCACAGCTCGCGCGCGACGGTGACCTCGCAGGGCAGGCCGAGGGCGGAGAGGTAGACAGCGAGCGAGAACGAGCGAGGCAGGCAGAGCCCGTTGGGCTCGAGGATCCGCAGGACGAGCTGGCTCCACAGGATCTCCTGGCGGGCGAGCCGGATCGCGACAGGCGGCGGGAGCGCGGTGTACCGGTCGCTCCCGGAGACGGGGCGCAGCTGCTGCAGGTAGCGATGGGCAGGCCCCCAGCCGTGCTTTCGCAGCATCCAGAGGGCACGGGCGGCGTGCACCGCGGCGCGAGCCCGCAGCGGCATGGATACCGGAGGCGGCTCGGGAGCGTCGGAGCTCGCGAGGAGGAATGCCCAGTCGGGGGCTCGATGCCTCATGCCGGCTCCGTCGCGCCGGACAGCAAGAGCTCGCGCGCGCGAAGCTCTGCGACCAGGCATTCGAGCCCGGCGCGCAGGGTGTCGGCGCTGCCGTCGATGCGTTCGATCAGATGCGCCACGACCTGATCGATCGTGTCGCACGCCAGCGCGGCCTCCAGCATGATCGTGGCGGTGACGTTGAGGTCGAAGTAGACGCCGGCGCGCGTGTCGAGGATGATCCCCGAGTCGTCGGTGGTGTCGAAGATGGCGTGGTCAGCTAGCGAAAGCACGGGCATCGTTTGGACCTTTCCATGCTGTGCCGAGTCGCCGCTCCATGCTCCGCAGGAACAGCTCGCTCATGGCCGAGCAGATCAGGGCCTCGGCATTGCGCCGGATCGATACGGGCTGGCCGAGGGCTCCGGCCAGCAGCGCCGGGTTCACGATGCCGGTCCGGACGAGATGGGAACCGGGACTGCCGATCAGCTCCCGTAACAATGGCAGGTGGCGCAGGGCGTAGTTCTGGGGCGGCGAGTTCAGCCACGATCGCCCGGCGCGGCGCCAGATGCGATCCGGCAGCCGCCGGGCCAGCATCATCCGCAACACCGGCTTGTCGATCACCCTGCCTTGAAAGGGAATCCATCGGTACGCGTTGGGCAAGCGCATCGAGAGCCGGCGCAAGTCCCTGCTGCCCATCGGCGAGCACAGCAGGATGCCACGCTCCCGGAACAGGGCGAGATCCATCGTGAGCTCCTGGGGCATGAACTCGTAGTCGATCTTCTCGTCGGACACGCCGGACATCGGGGCGAGAAAGTCGCTCCGGCGCGCATTCTCGCCGATCGGCATGCTGCCTTCGAGCAGCGAAGCGTTGGAGATACAGCTCTTGAGGATGCGCGGCAGCTGCCAGCGCGAGGCCAGCAGCCCATAGATCATCTCTTGCTTCTCGCGCCAGCGCAGGTCGCCGAACAGGATGTCGTGCACGCCGTAGTGCAGCGGACCGAACAGGATGTCGCCCTCACGGCCGGTGAGCAGGAAGGTCACACCATCCCCGGCGACGCGTTCGGCGGCTTGCTCGAGGTAGCGGTACCCTGTGTGGCTGTAGGGGTGCGGGAAATCCCAGCTCCTGGACAGATATCCGGCATCGTTGTCGGTCGGGATCGACACGAGCGGTACGTCGAGGTGCTCGCACACGGCGCGCGCGTAGGCCGACTCGTCGGCGAGCGGATCATCGGTGTCCAGGTGGTAGGCGATCGCGTCTGCCCCGGCGTCCACCAGCGCGGTGAGCACGGACGACGAGTCGATGCCGCCGCTGAGCAAGACGCCGATCCGGCCGCCGCCGGCGTAGGGCCGCACGGCCTCGAGCAGCAGCTGGTAGGCAAGCTCGGCGTACTCGGGGAGCGTGGTGCGGCGCGGCAGCGCGATCGGCGTGATGCGATCGTAGTCGACGGTGGTCGTGCGATGCGGCTCGAGGACCACCACCTGGCCCGCTCGGCGTCCGGATCCTCGACCAGGTCCGCGGGATCGGTGGACCATCGAACGGTGTGTCCGGAACGCCGGAAGAAGATCGTGCTGCTGTTGCCCAGGATGGTCTTGAACAGGTAGATCTTCTGCGGGGTCACCAGGCACCCGACGAGCTCGCCGGGTATCTGCCGTAGCTCCTCGTAGCGTTCCTGCACGAGCGCCGCGTGAATCCGCGCCGCCAGCTCGGCGGTCGCCGGTGCGGCGAGCGCGCCAGACAAGAGCACGTGCTCGTTGTGAGCTGGTGAGGGCAGCGCGCTGGCCGATCCGCGCGGATTCAGCCACTGCAGGGCATAGCAGCCCCTGCGAGCCTCGCGCCCGGGATTTGCGACGCCCAGGAGGCGGATGCCGCGCGGAGCATCCGGAAACATGATTTGCCCGGAGCAGCCGATGTAGTGTCCGACGATGGGATTGCTATGTACCATGACGCACCTTGGATCGGCCGGCTCCGGGCCATTCATGGCAGCGAGCTGTATTCGCCGTCTCGATACTCCAGCGTCGACCAGGGCCCGGGTCTTCACGGGTGGATTCGATAGCTCGTACCGGCTCGCTGCGTGTCCGTGCAGGCTAGATGATGTTGCCGTGCGACAGCAGATCCGGCGTGCCACGGTCGACGAGCGCCGTGAGCTGCTCGACCTTGCCCTTGACGGTCAGCGTGGGCTTCGCATAGGACACCTTGTTGGTCTTGGTCTTCATGACATTTCCTTTGGTTGTTGGTTTGCGAGAAACCATCGATGGGATCAGTAGTATGAAGTCTTCCATTCCGATCTATCAATGAGATTATCAATCGATCACGAGTATCTAACGCGTTGTGCATTGTACAGACTCCGAATATGCACAACGGGCGATCCGGCGCAGGGTGATCGCGCGCCACCGTCGGTGGCAGTGTGGAACCGTCGGTGGCAGAGCAGGCGGGAGTGAGCACAGGCGCATTCCCATGAAGCAAGCACCCACTCCAGGAGTCAGAGAATCCGCGAAGTGATCCGCACGCGCTGTGCAATTCCCGAGCATGTTTATGTGCCCCTGCGCTCGCCGCGAGACGCTGCACCGAGCGGTGCTCGCGGACCAAGACAGGACGGCTCGCCGTGGTCTCGTCGGACGCGCTGGGACCGACGGCGGAGGACACGCGAACGCTCGCGGCACCGGGGGCGTGATAGGGTCGCCGCGGAGATGCCATGAGCAGCACCAGCCGCCGCTGCATCGCGTCGATATCGACCCTCGTGGTCTCGCTGGCCGCTGGCATATCCTCCGAGGCCTGCGCGGGTCGTGGCGCTGCCCCGCGCGCCGAGCCGCCTGCCGCGAACTCCGGCCCGCGCGCAGAGCTGATCCTCATCAACGCGAGGGTCTACACGTTCGCCTGGGGCGAACCGGCCGCCGACGGTGCGCCGGCCGCCAATGCCCCGCACGGGCCGGCCGGCTGGACGCCGGATGCGCAGGCGGTGGCCATCCGGGGCGGCCGCATCGTCTTCGTCGGATCCACCGAGGGCGCTGCGGCGTGGCGCGGCCCGGCCAGCCGCGTGATCGACCTCCAGGGCGCCACGCTGCTCCCCGGTCTGGTCGACTCCCATGTCCACATCCTCGAGCTCGGCCGCATGCTCGAACGCGTGAACCTCGTCGGCGTCGACAGCGAGGCGGAGGCGGTCGAGAAGGTGGCCGCGCGCGCAGCGGTCACGCCCAAGGGCGAGTGGATCCTCGGCTACGGCTGGGACGAGGGGGCGTGGGCCAGCCGATACCCGACGTTGACGCTGCTGTCGGAGCGGGTGCCGGATCATCCGGTGTACCTGCGCGGCCTGCATGGCTATGCGGTGTGGGGCAATCGACTCGCATTCGAGCGCGCGAAGATCACGCCCGCGACGCGCGCACCGGCCGGCGGCGAGATCAAGAAGGACGCCTCGGGGGCGCCGAGTGGGATCCTCGTCAACGCGGCGGTCGGGCTGCTCGAATCGACCATTCCCCGGCCGACCGGGGCGCAGATCGAGGCCCTCGTCCTCAAGGGACTGGAGGCGATGGCGGAGGGCGGATACGTGGCGGTGTACGAGGCGGGCGCGGACAGCGAGCTGATGGCGGCGTTCGAGCACCTCGCGGCGACGGGGCGCCTGCCGGTGCGGCTGTACGCGATGCTCTCGGGGCGCGACCACGCGCTGCTCGAACGCTGGCGCGAGAAGGGGCGCGAGACGCCGGGCGACCGGCAGATGCTGACGACGCTCGGCGTGAAGGTGTTCTTCGATGGCGCGCTCGGATCGCGCGGCGCGCGCCTGCTCGCGCCGTACACCGACCGGCCCCGCGAGCGCGGCGTCGCGACGCCGGAGTCCAGCTTCGATCCGGCGCTCGTCGCGGCGATGATGAAGGCCGGGTTCCAGGTCGACATCCACGCGATCGGCGATGGAGCGAACCGCGAGGCGCTCGACTTCGTGGAGGGGGTCATGAAGGACGCCCCGTCGGCGCGGAGCGGGCGGCACCGGATCGAGCACGCACAGGTGCTCGACGCGCGCGATGTGCCGCGGTTCGCGACCTCGGGCGTCATCGCATCGATGCAACCCGCGCATGCGGTGGAGGACATGGCGTGGGCCGAGGATCGCGTCGGCGCAGACCGCGTGAAGCGGGCGTATGCGTGGCGGGCGCTGCGGCTCGCCGGCGCGCACCTGGTGTTCAGCTCGGATCTGCCGGGCACCGCGTACGACATCTTCTACGGCCTGCACTCCGCGGTCACGCGGCAGGACCGCGCCGGCAAGCCGGTGGGCGGCTGGCACGCCGAGCAACGCATGACACCGGAAGAGGCGCTGCGCGGCTACACGACCTGGGCCGCCTACGCGGAGCTCGCCGACGACCAGACGGGCACGCTGGCGATCGGCCGGTGGGCCGATCTCACCGCGATGGACATCGACCCGTTGAACGTGGGCGAGAACGAGCCGGCGCGGCTGCTGGCGGGGAAGATCAGGATGACGATCGTCGCCGGACGCATCGTCAAGGAAAGTGCCGCGTTCTGACCTCCCTGCAGGAGCCCGGGCCAGCGGTAGGTCGCCATGACGGCCGAGTTTGCGGGCTGCGCTGCGTCACGCGGGCGTGACCGCGGCGCCCACGTGCACGACACCCGGTGCGTGCGGGTGTGAACGGTGCGATACGCTGCCTCGGTCAACTGCCTGGATCGAGCCAGAAGGCGCCGGGCACGCGGGTTGCTGCAATGCCTGGTCATGGTTCGCCTGGGCATCTGTCTGACCGTCGTTCTCGGCTCGGTCTCGGTTGCCTCGGCGGAGAGCTATGTCTCGCTCGGCTTCGGCGGTGACCCGGCGCTGCACGGCGACATGCGGATGGCGGCGAGCGGCGAGGGGGACGGCGGCAACGGGCGGCTGGCGCTCGGCGTCGGCGCCGGCCGGCTGTCGGTCGAGGGCAGCCTGTCGCGGTTCGGGCTCGCCGGCAGCACGGCGACGGCAGCGGGCGCGCACCTGCGGCTGCGGTTCCCGATCGAGGGCGGCTTCGGCGCCTTCGGCCGGGTCGGCCTCGAGCGGGTCTGGCTGGGCAGCGATCTGCCGTCGATGAGCTCGACGGCGGACGGCATCGTGGGCGGGCTCGGCCTCGAGTACCGGCTCTCGGCACCGCTGCTCGGCGAGGCGGGCATCTGGGCCGAGGTCAGCGACGACCGGCTCGACACCGGCGGCGGGCACACCGGCGGCGTCCGGCTGTGGACCGCAGGTCTGACCGTCGGGCTGTAGTCGTACCGCGCGGTGCCGTTTTCAGCGATAGTCGCCGGGTCATGCGGACCCTGCGAGACATCATCCTGACGTTCGCGGTGAGCTGGGCGGTGTTCGGCGCGAGCGCCGCGCAGAGCGACGGCGAGAAGCCGGCGCGGCCTCCGAAGGCGGCGAAGCGGCCGGTCGTCGACACCTATCACGGCGTGAAGGTCGTCGACGATTATCGCTGGCTCGAGGACAGCGCCAGCCCGGAGGTGAAGGCGTGGGTCTCGGCGTTCCGCGACTACTCGCGCGCGCGCCTCGAGGCGCTGCCGGGCACCGCGGCGTTGACCGAGCGGCTGCTCGCCATCGACGAGACGCGGCCGGTGCAGATCTGGCCGTTCCGCGTCGGCCAGAGCTGGTACGCGTCCAAGGTGATCCCGGGCAAGACGTTCGCGACGCTGGTCCGGCTGGCGGGCCCGGAGGACGTCGCCGGCGCCAAGGTGCTCTTCGATCCCAACGCGTTCGACGCGCAGGGGCTCACCGCACCGGACTTCCTGGTGCCGTCGTTCGACGGAAAGAAGCTGGCGCTGTCGCTCTCGCGCAAGGGCAGCGAGGACGGCGCGCTGACGATCCTGGACCTCGAGACCGGGAAGTGGCTGGCGGACGAGGTGCCTCGGGTGCACGGCGGGACGGCCGGCGGCGCGGCGACCTGGCTGCCGGACTCGAGCGGCCTGTACTACACACGCTATCCGCGGAAGGGTGAGCGGCCGGACGCGGATCTCGGGTTCTACCAGCAGGTCTGGCTGCACAAGCTCGGGACGTCGACCGACAAGGACACGTACGTCGTCGGGAAGGAGTTCCCGAGGATCGCGGAGACCAGCTTCGTCACGAGCCTGGATGGCAGGCGCATCCTCGCGCAGGTGAGAAACGGCGACGGTGGCGAGATGAGCTTCTGGGCGCGCGGGGCGGGCGGGGCGTTCACCCAGCTGACGCGCCACGAGGACCAGGTGACCG
This sequence comes from Deltaproteobacteria bacterium, assembly GCA_005887925.1. Classification (GTDB taxonomy): domain Bacteria; phylum Myxococcota_A; class Polyangia; order Haliangiales; family Haliangiaceae; genus JABFXX01. Next base: position 52,478 of record VBLP01000432.1, read on the forward strand.
CGGCGAGCTTCGGCGTCGACGGAGCGCTCTACCTGCTGTCGCTCAAGGACGCGCCCAAGGGCCGCATCCTGCGCCTGCCACCCGACGTCTACGATCTGGCCAGGGCCGAGGTGGTCGTGGCGGAGGGCGCGGGGCGGATCGAGCACGTCGTCGCGACCAAGGGGCGGCTCTATGTCGCGTCGCTGATCGGCGGCCCGACGGAGCTGCGGTCGTACGATCTCGCGGGGCACGATGGCACGCTGGTGCCGACGCCTCCGGTGTCGTCGGTGGGGCTGATGCAGCGCATCGACCCGGGCTCCGACGAGATCCTG
>VBLP01000432.1:52794-57203 GCA_005887925.1 Deltaproteobacteria bacterium
AGGAAGTCGCCGCTGTCGACGCCGTCGCCGATCGACCTGTCGGGGTACGAGGTCGAGCGCGTCTCGGCCACGTCCAGGGACGGGACGCGCGTGCCGATGACGCTGATCCATCGCAAGGGCATGGCGCGCACCGGCAAGAACCCGACGCTGCTCACCGGATACGGCGGGTTCGGCATCAGCATGACACCGTCGTTCAACCCGTCACGGGTCGCCTGGCTCGAGCAGGATGGGGTGTACGCGATCGCCAACCTGCGCGGAGGCGCCGAGTTCGGCGAGGCCTGGCACGAGCAGGGCAAGCTCACCAACAAGCAGCACGTGTTCGACGACTTCATCGCCTGCGCGGAGTGGCTGGTCGGCAGCAAGCTCACCTCGCCGGCGCATCTGGCGATCGAGGGCGGCTCGAACGGCGGCCTGCTGATGGGCGCGGCGGTGACGCAGCGGCCGGATCTGTTCGCGGCCGTGGTCTCGCACGTCGGTATCTACGACATGCTGCGCGTGGAGCTGTCGCCCAATGGCCAGTTCAATGTGACGGAGTTCGGCACGGTCAAGGATCCGGCGCAGTTCCAGGCGCTCCATGCCTATTCGCCGTACCACCGCGTGCGCGACGGCGCAAAGTATCCGCCGATCCTGCTCGTGACCGGTGACAACGACCCGCGCGTCGAGCCGATGCAGTCGCGCAAGTTCGCCGCGCGGCTGGTCGCCGCCGGGGCCAGGGACGTCCTCTTGTTCACCAACTCCGACGCTGGTCACAGCGTGCCGCAGCGCGAGCAGCGCTTCCGGCAAGCCGCCTATGCCTATGCATTCATCATGGACCGTCTCGGCATGAAGCTGCGGCCGGTCGCCAGGCCGTAGCGATCGATCGGTCACCTCCGGTCACCTCGCGGCGAGGCGGCGCGCCTTGATCAGGACGGCGATCGCGTCGGGCCGGCCGTTGACGAAGTCGATCCGGGTCAGGCCGTCGGGAGTCTGGCGAACGGTGGCGGGGATCGATAGCCAGGTGAGGTACCAGCCGCGCGGCAGGACGACGGCGTTGCGCGGGCGGCCGAAGCTGCGGTCGAAGACGAGCTCGTCGCCGTCGAGGTGATAGCTCTGCGGCGCGGTGTAGGTCTCGGACAGCCGGAGCCGCGCCGACTGGCCCTTCTTGATCGGCGCGAAGTGGGTGACGACGACCTCCTGATCGGGGGCGACGGGCTCGCCGTCGGTGGTGATGCCCCTGGCCTTGAGCTGCGCGCCGGTGATGATCTCGGCCTTGAGCGCCTCGCCGGTGTCGAGGATCTTGCCGGACGGCCTCGATACCTTGCTGCCGGTGCGCACCACATTGAGGTACTTGTCGACGCCTTCGCGCGATTCGGTGTAATCGTGATAGAGAAAGAATGCGCCGGATTCGGGCGGCTGCAGGAAATAGACAATGTCGCGATCCTGATGGGCGCGCTCGGACAGCCGCTCGCGCTCGGTCGGCCCCTGCGGCGGCGGCGGCTCCCAGCTGCGCGCGGTGGTGACGGGGCGGGGCTTCGCGGCGTCGCCGGTCGGCGCGCCGGGGCGGGCCTTGACGATCAGCGCGGCGGTGCCGGGCAGCTGGTTCATGAAGCTGATGCGGATGCGGCCGTCGGGCTCGGTCAGGACCTGCGAGGGCACGTTGCACTCGGTGAGCTGGTAGCCGGCGGGCAACACGACGGTGTTGCGCCGGATGCCGAGCGGGCGGTCGAACACGATCGCGTCGCCCTGGCGGGAGTAGCTCTTGGCATCCTTGTAGGTCTTGATGATGCGGATGCGGGCCTGTCCGCCGTCGGGCGGCACCGGCCGCGCGAGGTGGACCTCGATGTAATCGCTCTCGAGATCGGGATTGTCGAGGCCGTGGGCCCTCGCCGCCGCGCCACTCACCTGCTCGAACTTGAGCGAGGCGCCGGTCATCACGTCGAACACGGCCTCGTCGCTGGCGACGCTGCCCTTGCGGATCGGATTCCAGTACCGCGTGGCGCCGGGGGTGGCCGCGGTGACCTCGTAGTCGATCTTGAAGGACGCGGTGTCGGGTGCGAGCAGCTCGTAGCGGGTGTACTCGTCCTGCGAGGTCTGCCGGGCTGCGGCGGGTGCGGCGTGCTCGGCGGGTGCGGCGTGCTCGGCGGGTGCGGCGGGTGCGGCGGGTGCGGCGGGTGCGGCGGGCTGCGCACGCGGCTGTGCCGCGGCGGGCACGGCGAGCGCCAGGGCGGCGAGGATCGGGTCCTCCCGGCCCCGACACTACTCGAAGACCATGAGGCCCGCGGCCCAGCGCTGACCGGCGGCGACCCGGGCGGCGCGCAGCGCAGCCACAGCCCGGGCCGGGGGCTCGCCGCGGTCGAGCCTGGCGCGCAGCTCGCCGAACAGCTGGGGATCGTCGAGGATGGCGGTCGACGCCGCGATCACGGTGCGCGCGCCGGCGGCGAGGAACGCGTCGGGCAAGCTCCAGCGGTGGGCGATGAGGCGGGCGTTGCCGGTCGCGGCGTGGCACGCGCCGAGCACGACGATGGGCCCGCCGTCGAGCCGCACCGCGCGGACCTGCGCCGCGGTGAGCGCGAACCGGCCGTCGACGCCGGGGCTCAGCGCGATGAACGCGGTGTCGGAGGCGGCGAGATCGACGAGGCCGTGGGCGTGGATCTCGACGTAGGTCGCGCTGCGCAGCTCGGCGAGGACCTGCGCCGGGGTCGCGGCGGTGCCGGTGAGCTGGGTGGCGCCCGGGACGGCGACGGCGGGCAAGGGCGGCAGGCCGAGCGAGGCCGGTGGCCGTGGATCGGAGACGGCGACGCGGCGCGGCGGCAGCGACGTGCCGGCGGCGTGGGGCGCACCGACGAACGACCAGGGCAGCTGGGGCGGCAGCAGGTCATCGCGGCCGTGTAGCGGCGGGCGGGCGATCACCGCGATCGCGGGGCACCCGGCCAGCGCGGCCGACAGCGCCGGCGGGATCAGGGTGTCGCTGGCGAGCGAGGTGAGCGACCGGCCGGTTCGATGGCTGCCGCGCACCGTGCCATCGCTGCCGCGCACCACGGCGGTGGCGCGCTCGTAGTCGGTGGAGACCGCGACCAGGCAGCCGGCCGGCGCGGGAGCGCCGAGCTCGTCGGCGAACACCGCGATCGCGGCGGACCAGTCGGCGCGCCGGCCGGCGTCGCCGATCAGCGCGCTGTGGCCCCAGACCCGCAGCTCTCCGGCGGTGCCGGGCACATCGGCGAGGCCGCCGACCCCCGCGAGCCCCTCGCGGACCAGCGCCGCGCCGCCGGCAGGGTCGCCGTCCATCGTGAGGCGGCCCCGCCCGATGCTGGCGGCGACGCGCAGGGCGCGTGACGCGGTGCCGATGGTGTCGAGCAGCGCCATCACGCGCGCGCGGTCGGCGGCGTCGCCGAGGCGGGCGAGATCGACGGCGGCCATCACCCACTCGACGTCGGGAGGTCCTGCGCACCGGGGCGGCCCCGCGGCGAGGCCGTGCTGCGCGGTCGCCATGTCGCCCGATTCGTGTGCGATCGCCACCCGGCTCTCGTCGACGAACCGCGCGATCTCGCAGCGGCCGCCGCCGCGCAGCAGGATCTCGTCGAGGTAGGCCTGGGCGAGCGCGTCGCGGCCGCGCAGCCGCTCGAGGTTGACCTGATGCTGCAGCATGAAGTCCTCGTGGGCCGGCGCGCCGGAGCTGGCGTACGCGGTGCGCGCCGCGCGCAGCTGGAGATCGGCCTCGTCGAGCCGGCGCATGCGCAGGTAGAGGTCGCCGAGATCGCGGTCGACGTAACCGCACGCGAACCACCACGCCGGATCGCGGCACGCCGGCATCGCGGCGAGCAGCGCGACCTCGGCGCCGAACGAGTCGCCGGCGGCGATCCGCAGCTCGCCGTCGCGGCGGGCGAACCGGATCGCGAACCACGGATCGTCGTCGGCGGGCCGCGCGCGCAGCCGCGCCAGGTCGGCGGCGGACGGTGCGGTGCCGAGCACGACGACCTCGAGGATGTCGGCGGCGGCGGCGCCCGCGCGCGCGAGATCGCCGATCAGCGCGGAGGTCGCCGCGCCGTCGAGTTTGCCGTCGATCAGCGCGCGGGAGCGGTCGTGGAACCGCCGCCGCACGGCGAAGTCGCGGGCCGCCGCGGCGGCCACCGCGCGCGTGGCGTGATCGGTGTGGGCGACGTCATCGAGCGCGCGGGCCAGCGGGGCGAGCGCGCGCACGGCGTCGGCCGAGCCGGCCAGGACGATCGCGTCGAGCAGATCGCGGCGCGCCGGCCCGGGATGGCGGCGCGCGAGCTCGGGCGCGACCGGCGGTCCGCCGGCGTGCATCGCATCGACGGCGGCCAGGTACTGTGCGTGGTCGCGGGCGCGGCTGGCCATCGCCGCGTGGAGCGCGCCGGCGCGGGTCCGCGCCTCCTCACTCCAGCCCGGCTCGCCGCGCGCGGCCACGACAT
>VBLP01000433.1 GCA_005887925.1 Deltaproteobacteria bacterium
CGACACGGCCGCGACATCTTCTCTCGCTCCGGGTCCCGCTCCGGGTCCCGCTCCGGGGACCTCGGCGGACCCGACCTCGGAGGATCGGCCGTCGACCGAGCAGCCAACGGCGCCGGCGACCGCGCCGCCCGCGACCGCGCCACCGGCCGTGGCCGCCGAGCCCGCGCCCCAGGGCCAGCAGAAGGCTGCTCCGCTCGCAGGTTCCGCGGCCGCCGACAGCTATCGCGTTCGCCTCGACGAGGCCGGGCGCGCCGAAAACCGGCAGCGAAACCAGATGGTGGTCGTTCCGTCGCAGGCCATGAAGGGCGAGGCGGCGGTCGGCGGCAAGGACGCGGTCGCGCCGACAGCGTCTCCCGCGCGCGCCAAGATGGTCAAGAAACCCGCCTCGATCGAGGTCCGGACGCCCGAGCGCCGCATCGAGCCCAAGGAGCTCGGCGACGCCGACGACACCGGAGATCTGGCCAAGCGCAACGACCGGCGCGATGGCGCGGGCGCGTCCGTGGCGCAGCGCTCGCATGCCGGTGGCGGCGGCCCCACCGGAGCAGCCTCCGCGCCGGCGCCAGCGAGCCCGCCCGCGGCCGCGGCCGTGGCGGATCAGGCGCCGTCCCCGGCCGATGCCACCGCGGGCCAGCGCGAGACGGCGGCTGACGCCAAGAAGGCGGCGAAGCCATCGCCGGTCGCCGCGACGCCACCGCCTCCGCCCGCGCCCCGACCGGCTCCCGCCGCGTCGAGCAACGAAGATTCCAGCGCGCCCAGCAGCCGCCGCGAGCGAGGCCTCGCGAAGGAGGCCAAGCCCGCCAGGCCCGTCGCGCCCGTCGCGCCCGTCGCGCGCGATGACAAGGCCGACACCACCGACAAGGCCGCCAATGACAAGGCCGCCGATGACAAGGCGTTGCTCGACTGGGCCCGCAAGCGGAAGGACCAGGTCATCGCGCTCGTCGGCTCGAACAACTGCCGCGCCGCGGCCAGTGCGGCCGGCGAGATCTACCACCGCGCGCCCGATTACTACGCGGCCAACGTCGTCACCGATCGCTCGATCCGGCCGTGCCTGGCGTACCTCAACAGCGAGCGCGACCGCCAGGAGCGCGCCAAGGCGGCCAAGCGCGCGATCCAGGCCGACGACGCCGCACGGACCAAGTGAGCGCCGGCTCGCGCCACTGCTGATCTCGAGCGGCGCCGCGCATGGTCGATCGCCACCGGCGCGGTCTGTGATCACCATGACGGCGGACTGCGCTACACGGCAGCCGCGCGACGCGACGCCGCCCCTGGCTCATTCGTGCGCGCGGAGACTTGTGTCCGATCGAGGCGCGCGCGCAGGATCGTGATGACGCCGCGTCATGGCCATCCTCGTCAAGCACCCCGATGGACCTCGCTCGATGCTGCTGTCGCGGCACGTGGTCGGTCGGTCGCGGCTCGCCGACCTGCGCATGGTCGAGCCCACCGTGTCCGGCGAGCACGCCGTGCTGCGCTGGACCGGACGCGAATGGGAGCTCCACGATCTCGGCAGCCGCAACGGCACCAGCGTCGATGGCCGCCGCCTGGCACCCGGGGAGCGGGTCGCGATCAAGCTCGGCGCCGTGATCGCCTTCGGCCAGGCCGACAACGCGTGGCGCCTGGCCGACGATGCGCCGCCGACGATCATGGCGTCGGCCAGCGATGACGAGCCGCTGTGCGCACGCAACGACCTGCTCGCATTGCCCAGCGACGACGATCCCGAGGCGGTGGTCTATCGCGACTCGGCCGGCCACTGGGTCGTCGAGCAGGGCGGCGAGACCACGCGGATCGCCGACCGCGGCACCGTGCGCGCGGGCGGCCGCAGCTACGTGCTCCGCATCCCCGACATCATCGCGCCGACGTGGGACAACAGCTCGCCGGCGCCGCACCTGGCGACGCTCACGCTGCGGTTCTCGGTCAGCCGCGACGAGGAGTACGTCGCGCTGACCGCGCGCGGCGACCACCACGTGATCGACCTCGGCGCGCGCGCCCACCACAACGTGCTCCTGACGCTGGCGCGCAGCCGGCTCGAGGATCGCAAGGCGCGGCAGGGCGCCACCGGCGAGCGCCCGCCGGAGAGCTCCGAGGGCTGGATCTACCAGGACGACCTGGCGAAGCAGCTCGCGATCGACGAGACCCACCTCAACGTCGCGGTGTTCCGCTGCCGGCGCCAGCTCGCCGAGGCCGGCATCATCGGCGCCGCGAGCATCATCGAGCGCCGCCGGCCGACCCGCGAGCTGCGGCTCGGCCTGTCGCGGATCGAGATCGTGACCGTGTGATCGCCGCGCGGCGCGGTTCGCGCTGCCGACCCTCCGCGTCAGATCGTGTTGATCGGGTGGATGACGATGACCGGGTCGTAGTGCTCCCCGGTCGCCAGGTTGACGGTGAAGCTCGGGCTCTGCGGCGCGCTGCTCGCCACGAAGCTGCAGCTCTGCACGACCGTCGTGCCCGACGTCGTCTGTCCCGAGAACGTGAACTGGGTCGACGACAGGGAGAGGATCTGCGTGCTCTGATACTGGAACGTGATCGTCACGCCGGGGATGCCCATCGACGGGCCCCATTCGACGCCTCCGGAGAACTGCGGCGGGCTCATGTTGTTCAGCGTCGGCGGCAACGAGAACACCGGCTTGCCGTTCAGGAGCGTCACGTTCACCGTGAACGAGCCGCCGAGCGGCAGGTTCGGATCGGTTGCGGCTCGCACCACGCTGCGATGCGCGTGATCTGCTCGGGGCGCGGCCAGCGACAGCCGGACCGGCTCGGCGTGATCATCCTCGTCGCCCATGGTGTTGATCGGATGGACGACGATGACCGGATCGACGTACCCACCGCGCGACAGCCGGGCGCGGAAGTGATACCGGGTCCGCTCGCCGGGTCGCGGCGGCGCACAGCACAGCTGGTCCACCGCGCTGCCGGGCGCGAGCAGGGTCGAGAACCACATCGGCGACGCGCCCGGATGCCTGGGCGGCGCGAGCTCCGCGATGCCGTCGAGCAGCACGAAGCCGAGGAACAGTCCGTAGTCGGCCTCGTCCTCCCGGAACCCCCAGCGGACGCCGCGGGTGTACCACTCGGTCGCGTCGCGCTCGAGCGCGAAGCAGACGCGCGGGTTGTCGCCCTCGGTGCTCGGGTCGGTCGCCCTGGCGTAGACCGTGTAGGCCGTCCGGTACGGCTCGCCCTCGGGTAGCTCCAGGTAGCGATCGATGATGGTGTCCTCGGCTCCGTGGTACTGCCTGGTCGCGATGTGCGCGAGCTCCGTCATGTGGGTCTCCTTCCCGTTGTCTTTCCCAACCGTCGAGTCAGGTGCTGCGCGACCTAAGCAGATCGCGCGGCGCGGGACCATTACCGCCGATTACACACGATATCACCGGCGGCGGGCGCCGGCCAGCCAGCGCTCGATCTCTCTCACGCGATCGGCGGACTCGCTGCCGAGGCTGCGGTAGCCGGCCGCCGCCGCCTCGGCGAGCTCGCGGGCACGCTGCGGATCGCGGCCCAGCGCGCCGAGCGCACGTGCGAGACCCCAGCGGATCTCGGCCAGCTCCTGCGCATCGCCCCCTCCGGGCTGGCTGCGCAGCGCGAGCGCGCGCTCGAGCGGCGCGATGGCGGCGGCGGGCCGGCCGCGGCTGAGCTCCGCGAGCCCCAGCCCCTTGAGCGGCAGCGCCAGGTTGGGGTGCTGCGGTCCCAGCTCGCGCTCCAGGATCTCGAGCGCCTGGGTGAAGTCGGCCTGCGCGGGCTCGGGTCGTCCGAGCGCCAGCAGCGTCTCCCCGAGGTTGCCGAGCAAGATGCCCGCCATGTCGTGTCCCGGCCCCAGCGTGCGCAGGATCGAGTACGCCGTCTCGTACGCCGCCAGCGAACCGGCGAAGTCCTTGCGCAGGAACCGCAGCGCGCCGACGCCGATCAGGGCCTCGCCGCGCCGCGGATGATGGGCGCCGAACCGTCGGGCGTAGATCTGCTCGGCGCGCTCGGCGTGCTGGAGCGCCGCGCCGTAGTCTCCGCGGTACAGCCCGGCCTGGCTCAAGCCCTGCTCGCAGTTGGCGTCCTCGATCGAGTCGGGGCCGAGCTGCGACCGGTAGAACGCCAGGGCGAGCGTCAGCTCGTGCTCGCCGCGAGCGATGTCGTTGAGCTGCTCGATGTAGATGAGGCCGAGCGTGCGCCGCGTGCGCGCCAGCCCGGGATAGTCGGGGCCCCACGCCGCGATCCCCAGCGCGAGGGCGCGCTCGGCATCTGCCACGGCGGCCCTGGGCTGATGCAGCGCACCCTGCGTGGCCGCGCGTTCGCGCAGCACGGAGATCAACCGCGGGTCGCTCGGGCCCCACATCGCCTCGCCGAGCTCGATCGCGTGGGACAGCGTGACCTCCGCGGCGCGGGCATCGCCCGACGTCCGCTGGAGGAACGCGCGGGCATGCGACGCGGCGACGCGGCGAGAGTCGGTGGTGTGGCCCAGGCGGCGCAGCCACGACTCCGCCTGGCCGAGCCAGGGCTCGATCTCCGCCGGTCGCAGGTCGCGCTCGCCGACCTGGAGCGCGAGGGTCAGCCAGATGTCGGCGGCGAGCTCGTCGTGGTGGCTCGCGATCGCCAGCGCCACGGCGCGGTCGAACAGCGGAACCGACGCGGCCACGTCGCCGCGCTCGAGCACGAGCTTGGCGTC
>VBLP01000073.1:0-4335 GCA_005887925.1 Deltaproteobacteria bacterium
TGGCGACGGCGCGGCGGGAGATCCGACAAGGAATGATCGCGTTCGCGCGATTCTGACGACGCTGGAATTGATCGCGTTGGCGCGTCGTCCGACGCCACCGCGGGCGCGGCAGCGACGAGCCCCCTCGCCGCGCGCAGTTGCGCAGCGCACCCACGCGCCGAAAGGGAAACGGCGACGCACGTGCGAGCGGACCGCGCGGGGTCAAGTCAGCGCGAGCACTGTTTGAGCACGGCGAGGGTGGCTCGGAGCGAGCGACCGCGGGTCCGCGCTCTGCGGAGCCTATCGCGACGGCGCCTACTTGGGGTCGCGCCGCGTGTGCGCGCCGAGGCGCGGCAGCGGCTGGGTGACCGAGTGTGCGGGAGAGGAGTCCATCGGGGGCGGCGTGCTCGGCGTGCCGCGCTGGGCGACGGTGCCGCCGAGCTTGGCGACGGCGGCGCGCAGCCGCGCCTGGGCCTCGGGGGAGAACCAGGTGTCGAGCCAGCGCGCGGCCTCGTGCTCGGCGGTGCGCGCGACGGTCTCGAGCGCGGGCGCGCGCAGCGCGTGCTTGACCTGGGCGACGGCGGCGGATGGGCGGGAGGCGAAGCCGCGGGCCTTGGCGGTGGCGCGGGCGAGGAGGTCGGCTGCCGGGGCGAGCTCGTGGACCAGGCCGAGCGCGAGGGCGTCGCGCGGTGCGAGCAGCGTGCCCTCGAGGGCGATCGGCACGATCGAAGCGGGTGGCACGGCGGCGCGCAGCGACTCGATGACGATCGCGGACAGGCCGATGCCGAGCTGGGCCTCGTTGAGGCCGATGCGGGTGGCGGGGTCGTCGACGAGGATCCGCCAGTCGCACATCAGGGCGAGCACGCAGCCGCCGGCGATCGCGTGGCCGTTGATCGCGGCGACGATCGGCTTCTCGCACGCGAACACGCGGGTCATCGCGCGCGAGAACAGCTCGATGAAGCCGCGCAGCTCGACGCGATCGAAGTCGATGATGTGAGGCAGCGCCAGGCCGCCGGAGAAGTAGCGCTCGTAGCCGGTGAGGACGGCGGCGGCGGCGGGGCCGCGCTCGAAGCCGTCGATCATGCGCTCGAGGGTGTCGAGCAGGTCCGGGGTCATCGCGTTGGCCTTGCCGCCCTCGAGCCGGAGCACCACGACGACGTCGTCCATGCCACGAGCATGGGGGCGGCGGCGGGCGCGCGCAATCGCCTGCGCCGCGAGTTAGCCTGTGGCGGTGCGGCCCGATCTGCCGGCGGCGATCGCGACAGCGCTCGAGCGCTGCGACCGGCCGCGCCTGGTGTTCGATCTCGCGCGGATCGACGCGAACCTGGCCGCGATCGCGGACGCGGCGGCGCGCGCGGGGGCGACGGCGCTGTTCGCGGCGAAGTCGTTTCCGCACCCGGCAGTGCGCCGGCTCGCGGCGGCCCGCCTCGCGGGCTTCGATGTCGCGTCGCCGGCGGAGGTGGCGGAGGCGGCCGAGGTCGCGGCGGGCGGCGTGCTATCGGTGGCGGATCCGAGTGGCCGGGCCGTCGCGGCGGCGGCGGGCTGGCCCGGCCGGCTGATCGCGAGCTGCGACACGGTCGCGCAGGTCCGCGCGGCGCCCCCCGGCGCGGAGATCGCGATCCGGATATCGGCGTCGCTGGCCGGGCGCGACCCGGCGGTCGGCGCGGTGCTCGATGGCAGCGGCCATCGCCGCTCGCGGTTCGGCCTCGATGCGGGGCCGCACCTGGCGGAGGCGATCGGCGAGCTCGCGCGCGCCGCGCATCCGCGGCGGGTCGGCCTGCACGTGCATCACGGCGCGGTCGCGGCCACGGCGAGTGAGCGGTTCCTCGCGACGGCACACGCGGTGATCGCCGCGGCGGAGCGCGCGGGCGTCGCGCCGCGATTTCTCAACCTGGGCGGCGCATGGCACGGGATCGCGGGCCTGGCGGGCGCCCTCACCGCGATCCGTGCCGCGCTGCCGGCGCTCGAGCTGATCATCGAGCCGGGCCGCCGCGCCGCCGAAGGCGCGGGTTTTGCGTGCGGCCGGATCGCCGAGGTCCGCGAGCTCGCGGATCGCGCGCTGTGCGTGCTCGAGCTGTCGCGGAGCTGTCACCTGCGCTGGAGCCAGCCCGAGCTGGTGGCCCGACCGCCGCGTACGGGCGCCGGCCGCGCGACGCTGTTCGCCGGCCCGACCTGCTACGAAGATGACGTGATCGGGGAATGGACGGTCGACCCGGCGCACATCCCCGCGGGCGGCCGTGCAGTCCTGCGCAACATCACGGGCTACGCGGTTGCATGGAACACCGGCTTCGGTGGGGTGGCGCCCGCAGACGTCGTGATGATCGGCTGACGCACGCGATCGCGGGCGGTGCGATCTGTCTGCACGTCGATGTGGTCCGCCTGGGTCTGCGGTGCTAGGACGAGCGTTGTGATGAGGAACCGAGCTTCGATGCACGGGAGCGTTGTGAGACGAAGAGACTGATCGGCTCTCCCGTAAAGCGCCCCCTCCAAGTTGACACGCCCGGCAATCCGCATGCTTAGAATGGGTTAGGAACCGATATGCGCAGTGCAAGCGTTGACGAATCGCCACGTAAGAGCCCCTGGACCCTGGCTTCGCCCAAGCGCATCCCCCACAAGGACGACGAGGAGGAGGACAAGGAGGACGAGGACGAGGACGAGGACGACGAGGATGAGGATGAGGATGAGGACGACGAGGGAGAGGCGTCCGAGGACGACGACGACGAGGATGACGACGAGGACGGCGATGACGAGGACGGGGAGGAGGACGACGACGAGGAGGAGCCCGAGGACGACGAGCCGAGCAGCTCGGTCGGCGTAACCGACTGGAGCAGCGAGGAAGACGAGGAAGAGGAGTGGAAGGAAGAGGAGGAGGAGAAGGACGAGGATGACGTTGGCGGCTGGCGCGACGGCACGGAGCCGCCGTGGGGCAAGGACGAGGACGAGGAAGAGGACGACGAGGACGAAGAGGAAGAGGGCGAGGACGAGGACGACGACGAGGACGACGACGACGACGACGACGAGGACGAAGACGACGAGCAGGACGACATCGCCGCCCGGCCGCGGGTGAAGCCGATCCTGGACGATGATGACGAGGAGGATGAGGAGGACGAGGAGGAGGAGGACGACGACGAGCGCGAGATCTTGGATGCGGACGAGCGACCCCGCCGCGGCCCGCTTCCGCCGCGCCCGGCCAAGCCGTTGCCCACGCCGAGCAAGCCGATCATCGTGCCGGCCCGGCCGAGTGCGCCGGCTCCGGCCGCCAGGGCGCCGGGGCCGCGGCCGGTGATGGAATCGCCGGCACCGCTGGCGCCCGAGCCGCCCACATCGCCCCCGACCCCGCCTCCACTGGCAGCCCCGCCGTCGCAGCCGGTCGCCAAGGCCCCGCCGCCCAGGCCGGCGGCCAAGGCGCCCGCCAAGGCGCCGGCCAAGGAGCCGCCTGCCAAGCCCGCGGCCAAGGCGCCGGCCAAGGCGCCCGCCAAGCCCGCCGCCAAGAAGCCCGCGGCCAAGCCCGCCGCCAAGAAGCCCGCGGCCAAGTCACACGCAGCGCACGGCAAGAAGAAGTAGAAGCGGGGAACCGACGGAAACGGGTGGCCCTGAAAAGGGACAGCCCTAGTAGCCCTTGCTGCGGAGGAACAGCGGCAGGATGACGAAGATGAACCCGAGGGTCAGGCCGACCACGATGAAGAAGTCGCGCCACGTCATCCGGACCCGGAAGCTCGGCATGTGGTACTGGACCGCCGAGCACCAGGCGCCGACGAGGGCGAAGAAGATCCACATCACGGAGTGATAGGCGAACGACAGCGTGTTGATCTGGAACACGATGCCGGCCATCGAGGCGAGCAGCGCCAGCCCCCAGGTCGTCGCGACCTCGCTGCCGGGGACGTGGCGCAGCTCGCGCAGCCCGACGATGAGCGACTTGAAGCTCAGGTAGAGGATCGCGATGAACAGCAAGAGGCCCGGGAAGCCGAGCTCGCCCATGCACAGCACGAAGGTGTTGTGCGCGGTCAGGTAGTGGTGCTCGGCGAACTGGCGCGCGCCGACGCCGAAGATCGGGTTGCCCTTGAACATGGTGAGGCCGGTCGCCCACGCCTCGTAGCGCTCCTGGGTCGACTGATCGGCCGACTCGCCGCTCCGGCCGCCGAGCATCAGCACGGGCAGCGCCACGATGACAGCCGGGATCGCGGACTTGAGCCCCCAGCGCCGCACGATGTAGATGCCGGGCACGAGCAGCCCTGCGACCAGCCCGCCGCGCGACTGGGTCATGAACACGGTGTAGAACGCGATGCCGGCGCCGACGCCGTAAAAGAACACGCTGTGCGGCTTGCGCTTGCGGATCGCGAACGCGAGGAGCATCGA
>VBLP01000073.1:4340-10643 GCA_005887925.1 Deltaproteobacteria bacterium
GCGACCTCGTTGGGGTCGTGGAGCTCGCCGCGGTAGCGCACCCGCTCCTCGACCGAGTAGGTCCCGACGATACCGATGCGCTCGCAGCGGTACTCGAAGCCGGGCTCGGCGTCGGGGCCGCGGCACTGCTCGTTGGTCTCGCACGGCCGGCCGTCGGGCTTGCCCATGATGTCGCCGGCGCTCTCCTCGCCGGCGACGCACTGCATGTCGGCGAGCCCCTGGTGGAAGCACACCAGGGTGATGAACATCGTGGTCGCGGTCAAGACGCCGACGACGAGCTGGAAGGTCCGGAAGCGCTGGACGGCGTGCGCGATGGTGCCGTAGAGGGCGAACACGCTGACCATCTCGAGGATGCGGGGCAGCAGCAGGTCGGAGCGCAAGACCGCGGTGTCGATGATCGTCCAGATGAAGAAGCCGGCGACCCAGGGCAGCGTCGGGGTCGCGACCGGCTGCAGCCGGCGCAGCCGGACGTCGATGACGTAGCCCAGCACCGCAAGTACGGTGAACACGTGCAGGAATGGCACGCGCTGGAGCAGGGGGAAGAACTCCTGCGGCCTGGCCAGGATGAAGACGATCAGCGCGGCGATACCGGGAATCGCGAACAAGCGCTCAGACCATACCACCGGGGCCAAAGCGGGTATGCTGTAGCTTGGTGATGCGAGAGCGAGTTGCAGCTTTGCTTCACAGAGCCGGCGCCCTGGGCGCGGTGATGGAGCTTCGCCGCCACGCGCCGGTGCCGATGCTGAGCATCATCACCTACCACCACGTCGCCGACGACGATCCGTCCTATCCATACGATCCCAATGTGGCCGACGCCACGCCGGCGCAGTTCCGCCGCCAGATGGAGATGGTCGCGCGCTACGGCACACCGATCGGCATCGACGACCTGATCCGGGCGATCGGCGGCGGCCCCCTGCCGCGCAATCCGGTGATGGTGACGTTCGACGACGGCTACCGGTCGTGCTACGAGGTCGCGCTGCCGATCCTGCGCGCGGTCGGCGTGCGCGCCACGTTCTTCGTCGCGACCTCGTTCGTGTCCGAGCGCCGGCTGTACTGGTGGGAGCGGATCGCCATCCTGCGCGGCCAGTCGGGCAAGCGCCGGGTCCAGCTCAGCTATCCCCAGGCGATGACGCTGGATCTCGACGATCCGGAGGCCCAGGACACGCTGACCGACATCATCAAGAACACCTCCGAGCTCGACGTCGACCGCTTCCTCGAGGAGCTCGGGGCGGCGCTCGGCGTGGCATGGACGCCCGAGATCGAGACCCGCCACGCCGACCACCTGATCATGACCTGGGACCAGATCCGTGCGCTGGCGCGCGCCGGGATGGACGTCGAGTCGCACGGCCGCCGGCACCGCGTGCTGCAGACGCTCGATGACGCCACGCTGGCCGACGAGCTCACCGGCTCGCGCCGCGAGCTCGAGGCGCAGCTGGGCCGGCCGGTGCGCGCGCTGGCCTACCCGGTCGGCCGCCGGATCAACGGCGAGCGCCGGATCCGCGACGCCCTGGCGGCGGCGGGCTACCAGATCGGCATGTCGAACCACACCGGGGTCAACCGCTGGCTGCCGCCGTCGCTGCGCGCGCTGTCGCCCATCGACCCGTTCGACGTCCGGCGGCTTGCGACCGAGCGCGGCCTGTCCGACGCGATGTTCCTGACCCAGATGGCGCTGCCGCAGCTCGGCTACCGCTCGGGGCGGTGAGTCACCGGCGCTGCGCGTGGCGCTCGTAGAGCTCGAGGTAGGCCTCGACCATGCGGTCGTAGTCGAACCGGGACAGCGCGGCCTCGCGGGCGCGGGCTCCCATCGCGCGGGCGCGGTCGCGGTCGGCCTCGAGGGCGGCCAGCGCCGCCGCCAGGCCCTGCTCGTCGACGGGCACGACCAGCCCGGTCAGCTGGTCGTCGACCACGCTGGGCAGGCCGCCGACGCCGGTGGTGACGATCGGCAGGCCGGCCGCCATCGCCTCGGGCACCGCGAGCGGCAGGCCCTCGGACTTCGACGACAGTGCGAACACGTCGAACGCGTGGATCAGGTGCGGCACGTCCATCCGCCGGCCGGTCATCACGACCCAGCGCGGGTCGGCGAGCTCGGCGATCGCGGCCTCGATGTCGGGCCGCGCGTCGCCCTCGCCGATGATCACGAGCCGGACCTGCGACGACAGGATCGGCGCCATCGCGCGCACCAGCATCGCCTGGTTCTTGTTCTCGTCGAGGCGGCCGACGGTGCCGACGACCCAGGCGTCGCCCAGACCGAGCTCGACCCGCGCGGCGGCCCGGGCCTCGGGGTCGGGGGCGTAGCGGTCGAGCCGGATGCCGTTGGGGATGGTGTGGAGCCGGTCCGGGGTGGTGTCGTGGCTCTGGCAGGCCTGCGCGGCGGTGGTGTCGCTGACCGCGACGAACGCGTGCACGAAGCGAGCGGCGGTGCGGCGCAGCCAGCGGTGGCCGCGGCCGCCCGGGTTGACCCCGTGCTTGGTGTGGATCGCGGTGGCGTGGGCCAGCCGCGCCGCGGGTGCGCCGTAGATCAGCGGCAGCGGGTTGTGGGTGTGGACGACGTCGGCGTGGCGATCGAGCAGCGCGCTGGCCAGCCGCGGCACCAGCGTCGGATCGATGCCGTCGCGCTTGGCGACCCGGCCGGCCGTGATCCCGGCGCCCTCGAACTCGTCGGCCATCGCGCCGTCGGGCGGCGGCGCGAGCGAGATCACGCTGACGTCGTGGCCGCGCGCCTTCTGGCCGATCGCCAGATCGAGCGCGACCCGCTCCTGACCGCCGACCCCGTACGACGACAGCACGTGGACGATCGACAGCACCTCTTCGAATTACCCGTCGGGAACGCAGCCGGCAAGAGAGCGTATGCGCACAGCCGGTGACGGCGACCATCACGGCGCTGTGGACGTTGGTCGCCAGCGGCGCCGAACGCCGCGATCTGGGTCGCGCCCCGGGTCGCGCGTGACGGCGATCGCTGCGTCGCGCGCTGGACATGAGTCGCGCGTGAGGGCGAACGCGCGCGGTGCGACGACGGCCGGCCGGCGCGGCGGATCATTCCGGGCTATGCTGGGCCTGCGCACGTGTCCGTCGCGGGTCGCATCCTCTCCATCGCCGTGCCGCTCGGGGCGATCGCCGCGATCTGGCTCGCCGCGCCGCTTCCGACCTCGGTGCGCGCCGGGCTGACCGCCGGGGTGGTCGCGGTGGCGTGCGTGCCGCTGGTGCGCCGCCGGGTCCGGCGCAAGCTCGCGGGGCGGACGACCCAGATCGTGCCGCGGCGGGCCAACACCGATGACGCGGTGCTCGCGTCGCTCGGGATCGACGTCGGCGACGGCGAGCTCAAGGCCGCGTGCTCGCGGGTCGCCCGGCGGCTGCACAACGAGCGGATCCGCGTGGTCGGGTTCGTGCCGGCCGAGGACACCGTGGCGGTGCCGCCGGTCCTGATCCAGCTCGGCATGGCGCTGACCGAGCTGACCGGCGCCACGATCGCCGTGGTCGACGCCAACGTTCGCTACCCCGGGCTGGGCGCGCTCAACCGCGGCCAGGAGACCGACTCGGAGGACTCGGTGTTCTCGACGCGCTGGCTGTATGGCTCGCTCGCCCTGCTGTCGGCGCCCCACGTCGAGAGCGCCGGCCAGGTCGTGCCGCAGCTCGCGCGGGTGCTGATCGACGGCGCCGATCTGTTCGCCCACGTCCTGGTCGACCTGACCGGGTTCGAGCTGCTCGGCGAGCACGCCTCGGCCGCTGCCTGCATGGACGCGGTCGCGCTGGTCGGCCGCACCCACCACACGCGCGAGAAGGAGCTGCTCGAGCTGGCGCGGCTCATGCCGCAGGGCCGTTTCCTCGGCGTGCTGCTCGTGGGCTGAGCGGAGCCCGGCGCGACCGAGCGCCCGGGCGACGCCGTGCGTGGGAGCCCACTCACGGCCGACCCGGCGTGACCCCGTGCGCGCCGGTCACGCGATCGCTTGAACTGCTGTCGTCGATCGTGGTCATCTTTCATGCGATGCGTCCTTTGGAGCAAGAGAAGATCGCGGTGATCGGTCTGGGCTACGTCGGCCTGCCTGTGGCGATCGCGTTCGGCAGGAAGCTGCCCACGATCGGCTTCGACATCCGGCAGCGCCGCATCGACCAGCTCAAGAAGGGCCACGACGACACGCTCGAGGTCAACGACGAGCAGCTCGCGTCGGCCCGGCAGCTCGAGATGACCGCCGATCCGGCCAAGCTCGCCGATTGCACGTTCTACATCGTCGCGGTGCCGCCGGTGGTGTCGGCGAGCAAGACGATCGCGCCGTACCTCAAGCCCGGCGACGTCGTGGTCTACGAGTCGACCGTGTACCCCGGCGTCACCGAGGAGGTCTGCGGGCCGCTGCTCGATCAGGGCAGCGGGCTCAAGAACGGCACCGACTACTTCCTGGGCTACTCGCCCGAGCGGATCAACCCGGGCGACAAGGAGCACACGTTCGACAAGATCCTCAAGGTCGTGTCGGGCCAGACCCCCGAGGTCCTCGAGCGCGTCGCCCGGGTCTACGGCTCGGTCGTCACCGCCGGGATCCACAAGGCGGCGTCGATCAAGGTCGCCGAGGCCGCCAAGGTGATCGAGAACACCCAGCGCGACCTCAACATCGCGCTGATGAACGAGCTGGCGCTGATCTTCGACCGCATGGGGATCCGGACCGCCGACGTGCTCGACGCCGCCGGCACCAAGTGGAACTTCCTCAAGTTCAGCCCGGGCCTGGTCGGCGGCCACTGCATCGGCGTCGATCCGTACTACCTGACGAGCAAGGCCCAGGAGCTGGGCTACCTGCCCGAGGTCATCCTCGCCGGCCGCCGGATCAACAACAACGTCGGTCCGTTCCTCGCCCAGAAGTGCGTCAAGATGCTGACCCACTCCGACGTCGCGCTCAAGAAGGCGCGGGTCGGCATCCTCGGGCTGACGTTCAAGGAGAACGTGCCCGACCTGCGCAACTCCAAGATCCCCGACATCGTCACCGAGCTCGCGACCTTCGGGATCCAGGCGATGGTCCACGATCCGCTGGGCAACCCCGAAGAGGCCTACGAGGAGTACAAGATCCGGCTCGTGGCGCTCGAGCAGCTGGTCGACCTCGACGCCGCGATCCTCGCGGTCGCCCACAGGGCCTACGTCGCCAACGCCGGCGCGATCTTCGAGCGCGTCCGCGACGGCGGCGTCGTGATCGACGTCAAGAGCGCGCTGCCCGGGCAGATCAAGCCGCCCCGGGGGATCCGGCTCTGGAGTCTATGAAACGCACCCGCTACGACGATGTCTGCGAAGAGCTGGTCAACTCCCCGCGGCGCTGGCTGGTGACCGGGGTCGCCGGGTTCATCGGCTCGGCGCTGCTCGAGCGCCTGCTCGACCTCGGCCAGAGCGTGGTCGGCGTCGACAACTTCCTGACCGGCCACAAGCGCAACCTCGAGGACGTGCTCGCGATCAACCCCGACGAGCGGCTGCAGTTCCGCTTCATCGAGGGCGACCTGCGCGACCCCGCGGTGGCGCGCGAGGCCTGCAAGGACGTCGACATCGTGCTGCACGAGGCCGCGCTCGGCTCGGTGCCGCGCTCGATCAAGGACCCGATCGCCTCGCACGCCCACAACGTCGACGCGTTCCTCAACGTCCTGTGGGCGGCCAAGGAGGCCGGCGTCGGCCGCCTGGTCTACGCGTCGTCATCGTCGGTCTACGGCGACCACCCGGGGCTGCCCAAGCACGAGGACCGGATCGGCAAGCCGCTGTCGCCCTACGCGGCGACCAAGCGCGTCGACGAGATCTACGCCCAGATGTTCCACGAGGTCTACGGCCAGCAGCTGATCGGTCTGCGCTACTTCAACGTGTTCGGCCGCCGCCAGGACCCCGACGGGCCCTACGCCGCCGTGATCCCGCGCTGGATCGCGTGCCTGGCCGAGGGCAAGCCCTGCGTGATGTTCGGCGACGGCTCGAACAGCCGCGACTTCTGCTACGTCGACAACGTCGTCCAGGCCAACCTCCTGGCCGCGACCGTCCCCGACCCGGCGGTGACCGGCACCGTGTACAACTGCGGCTGCAACGGCCGGACCGACCTCAAGCAGCTGTTCGCGATGATCCGCGACAACCTCGCCAAGCTGCTCCCCGAGGTCGCCGGCGCCGAGCCGGTCTACGAGGCGCCGCGCGCGGGCGACGTCGCGCACTCGCAGGCGGCGATCGACAAGATCAGCGCCGCGCTGGGCTACGTGCCGTCTCACATGGTCGACGAGGGAATGGCCGAGACCGTGGCGTGGTTCGCCGATCGGCTGCGTCGCAGCTGACCGAAATCAAGCCGCGCGACGCGACGCGCG
>VBLP01000074.1 GCA_005887925.1 Deltaproteobacteria bacterium
GATCGCCGCGGCGGTGGTGATCGTCGCGGTGCAGCGTTCGCGGACCCCGTCTGCCGTGTCGGACGCACGTCGCGCGGGGAGCGCTGCGGGCGCCGGCGGCGCCGCAATCCGGGCCCCTGGAGCGCCCGAGCTCGGATCGAGCGCGCCGATCGGCGTGCGGCTGACGGGCTTCGTGGTCGACGGCGCGGGGCTGCCGGTCGCGGGTGCCGAGGTCAGCGCGGAGCCGGAGCGCGGGATCGTCGACCGCGCGCTCGCACCACCGCCGCGCGCGGGCGCGGCCAGCGCGGCCCCGGACAGCGCGGGCGCGGGAGGCGCGGGCGGGCAGGGCGCGGACGCCGCCGACGCGGGCACCCACGCGGTTGCGGTGGCGCCGCCGACCGGCGGCGATGGCCGGTTCGTGGTCGACGGCCTGTCGCCCGGGCGGGTGCGGGTGCGCGTCGCGGGTGCCGGCATCCTGCCGGCGGAGCTGCGCTACGTCCCGGTGCCGTCGGACGAGGTCCGGATCGTCGTCGCGCGACAGATCGCGATCGAGGGCACGGTCACCGACGGCGGCAAGCCGGTCGCCAACGCGCCGGTCGGGCTGCGCGGCGACGCGATCGGCGGCACGATCGAGACCCGCACCAGCGCGACCGGCGCGTTCCGGTTCGGCAGCCTGCCGGAGGGCCGGTTCCAGCTGTTCGCGTGGCAGGGCGCGCTCGCCGCGCGCACCGTGCGGCTGTCCCCGCTCGGCGCCGGGCCGTTCGGCGCCGTCGAGCTCCGCCTCGAGGCCGCCGCGATCGTGGTCGGCCGCGTGATCGATCGCGAGGAGGGCACCGGGCTGGTCGCGGCGATCGAGCTGCGGCCGTCGGGCGACGACCAGGCGCCGCGCTACGTGCGCAGCGGCGACGACGGCGTGTTCCGCGTCGAGGGCGTGCCGAGCGGCCGGTGGATCGCCGACGCCTTCGTGCCCGGCTACCTGAGCCCCGGCGGCATCGAGCTCGAGGCCGGCCACGGCATCCCCGAGATCGCGCTGACCCGCGGCGGCGCGATCGCCGGCCGGATCCTCGACGGCGACGGCCACTCGATCGCCGGCGCGCAGGTCCGCTCGCTCACCACCGGCGCCAACCCGACCGAGCTGTCCGCCGAGGTCGAGCGCGACAAGCTGCGCCGGTTCAGCGGCCGCACCGCCGCGCCGGTCCCCACCGCCGCCCCGGGCGCGCTCGACGCCGATCCGCAGTTCATCGCGCGCGGCGAGCTCGGCGTGATGGTCGGCGCGATCCCGCCGATCCCGCCGCCGGGCGCGCACGTCGCGCAGATGGCGATCGCGGTCGACCCGAGCCTGGCCGGCGAGCCCGCGCCGCTGCCGGTCGACCCGGCGCGCGCCTCGATCTGGACCACCGCCGCCGACGGCGCCTACCGGATCCGCGGCTTCTCCGCCGGCAAGGTCGTGGTGCTCGCGAGCGCGCCGGGGTTCGCCGAGGTGCGCAGCCGGCCGGTCGCGATCCAGCCCGGCCAGGTGATCGCCGGGATCGACCTCGTGCTCACGCCGGGCACCGTGATCGTCGGCAAGGTCACCGATCAGCACGGTGCGCCGGTGATCGGCGCCCAGGTCAGCGTGACGCCGGCCGCGCACGACAGCGCCGCGCCCGGCGCATCGCCGGGGTCGACCCTCGACGCGTTCACCGACGACGCGGGCGAGTACAAGCTCGGCCCGGTCACCGGCGGCGTCGAGCTGCGCGCGACCGCCTACGGCCACGGCGAGGCGCGCCGCACGCTCGAGCTCGCCGCCGTGCGCGGCGCCACGCCGGCCCAGCACCGCGAGGACCTGGTCCTGGTCGTCGCCGATGCCGTGTTCGCGGGCATCCTCGAGGACGCCGCCGGCGCGCCGGTCGGCGGCGCGCACCTCGATGTCGTCGGCGGCGTCGGCGACGGCCGGCACGCGATCGTCGCCCCCGACGGCACGTTCTCGATCGACCTCCTGCCCGCGGGCCCGCTGCGCCTGCACATCGAGCACCCCGCGTACCCCCCCGAGGACGTCGACGTCGTCGCCGGCGAGGCCCACCAGGCGCGCGCGCGGCTGCGCCTGCCGCTCGGCGGCGGCGTCGAGGGCGCCGTGCTCGACGCGGCCAGCGGCGCGCCGATCCCCGGCATCACGCTCGCCGCCTCGGGCCCCGGCAACGCGCTCGCCGAGGCCGCGACCGACAAGCTCGGCCGCTGGAAGCTCGCGCCGCTCAGGCCGGGGCGCTGGAAGATCGCCGTCAAGCAGCCCGGCTACCTCGCGCAGGCCCGCGAGCTCGACGTCTCCGCCGCCCGCACGCCGGGCGCCACGTCGCTGCGCGACATCCGCATCGAGCTCGCGCGCGGCGCGCTGATCGGCGGGACGGTGCGCGATGCGCGCGGCCAGCGCGTCGCCGCTGCCCATGTGATCGCGGCGGCCGCTGCCGGGGGAGCGACCTGCGAGGGCGACAGCGACGGCCGCGGCGAGTTCCGCCTCCACGACTGTCCGACCGGCGACGTCGCGGTCGCTGCGAGCAAGGCCGACGGGCGCGCCGCCGCCCGGCTCACCGTGCGAGCCGGCGACGAGGTCCTCGGCGTTTCTCTCGAGCTGCGCTAGGCGAATCGCCCGCCGTGCGCGAGCGCGCGGTTCCGACGCGCTAGCTCCGCGAAGTCGCTGTGGGGCACGCGCGATGCACTACCTCGGGGTGGAGAACTCTCATGAAGCCTGTCAGCACCCTGTTCGCGGTTCTCGGAGTCACCGCCGCTGCGATGACGCCGGGTGCCGCTACCGCGCGCGAATCCGCGAACCCCTCCAACGTCCTGGGCGAGGTCAAGTTCCAGTTCGACTCGTCGGCGCTGCCGGCCGAGGTCGAGCAGCAGCTCGGCGCCACGGTCTCGTTCGCGACGACCCATCCCGATCAGCGGATCGTGCTCGATGCGCACTGCGATCCGATCGGCACGCCGGCCTACAACGTCGGCCTGGCGATCCGCCGCGCCGAGGCCGTGCGCGAGCAGCTGACCACCGCCGGCGTCCCCGCCGACCAGATCGTGTTCGCGATCTACGGCAAGGACGGCGCGCATCGCGCGCGCCCTGCCGAGGACCGGCGCGTCACGCTGTGGCCGACCCGCGAGCCGCTCGCCGCGGTCGTCGATCACACGCTCGCCGGCCACGGCACCGCCGTGACCTGGCAGCGCCCCGTGACCGTCGCCCAGTTCGAGGCGACCCCGCAGCCGGTCGCTTCTCGGTTCCCAGCAGGGGAGTACGTGCCGACCGCCGACGAGCGGATCGTCATGTACAACGTGCCGTGGAGCCACTTCGAGGTCCAGCTCGCGCTGCGCGGGGATGCCTCGTCGCCGCGCATGGCCTATCTCGACGGAGCACTCGAGCTGATGTCGCCATCGAAGGGCCACGAGCGCACGAAGTCCTACCTGGGTCGTCTGGTCGAGGTGTTCGCGCTCGAGCGTGACATCACGCTGTCCCCGTACGGCGGCTGGACACTCAAGGGGCCGCCCGAGCTCGCGGGCATCGAGCCGGACGAGTGCTACATCATCGGCCCCGACCAGGACAAGGAGCGTCCCGATCTCGCGATCGAGGTGATCTGGACCAGCGGCAGCATCGACAAGCTCGAGATCTATCGCCGCCTCAACGTCGGCGAGGTCTGGTTCTGGAAGAACGACGTGCTCACGGTGCACGTGCTATCCGCCGGTCGCTATCACACGGCCGATCGGAGCGCGCTGTTGCCGGCGCTCGACCTGGCGCTGCTGTGCAAGTTCCTCGACCGCCCCAGCGCGACCCAGGCGATGCGCGAGTTCCGCGACGCGCTGCGCGCCCCCCCGTGACGCTGGTCCTCCGACGCGGCGCCGCCTCGTTTATTCGGAGATCGGGTCGGGGACCTGCGCGATGTCCCAGAGCTCGAGGTACTTCTTACGGACGTAGGGATCGAGGTCCTCCGAGAGCTCGCGTGCGAGGCGCGCGTGCTTGATCAGCTCGAGGATGTCACTGAGGTCTTTGAGCCGATTTGGGTTGCTGACCCCGGATGCAAGCTTGAGCTCGACGAGCTTTGCGAGCGGAATCAGCGAGAGCCCGCCGTCGCGGATCGCGATCGCAGGATCCGGAAACCGGACCGGCTTGGGCTGGCCATCGCCGGGATATCCTCCCGTCAGCAGTACATCGATCGTCACGCCATGCTCGGTATCCCGCATCGCGCGGCTGCCTGGAAACTTCTCGACGTACCCACGCCCGAGCCAGGCTGCCTTGAACCGGGCGAGTCCGTCGGCGGTCATCAGGATGTCGATGCCGACCGTCACGCGCTGGAACCCGTACTCGTGGAGCGCCATCGCACCGACCAGCGCGTAGGGAATCTCGAGATCGTCCAGTGCCTTGGCGAGCTTGGCCAGCGCCCGATGAACCGGTGCTCTCTCCATGAAGAAGTCCTCGGCACGCGCGACGCCCGCCCAGACAGCTGCTGCGCCCATGTTCGGCATTATAGCAGCGACGATCCCGCGGGGTTCCACTTCGCGTCAGATCATCGTGGCGTAACGCCGTGGCGCCAGGTGTGACTGCGAGTGACAGGTGCGATCGCGGCGGGCGGGGCTGTATCGGTTCGGCGCTGCCAGCGAATCTCGGGGGTTGCCCCGGCGCCGAGCGCGCGCCGCTCCGTCTCGCGCCGCTGCGATAGCGGCGATGGTGCAGCCGCGCTGGGCCCGGATCAGCCGCGGCCGCGGCCGCGCACCCGGCCGGTGTGGATGATCATCGTCGGCGCCGAGTGCAGATCCTCGTCGAACTCGGTGCGGATCGGCTGCGACGCCCGCGGCCGGGGCGGCGGCGGCGGTGGTGGCGGCTGGGTCCTGGCGCGCCCGGCCGACGGGGCGGCGGGCGGACGGGCGGCACCGCGGCGCCCGTTCTCGAGGATCAGCGTGTTGGCGCCGTGGATGTCGGCGAGCTCGGGCTTGGGCCGCGTGGTGTGGCTGGAGTCGCCCGAGAAGTCGCTCAACTCGCCCGACTCGCCCGGCTCCTCGGGGATGGCGAGGATCGAGACCGAGGTCGGCTTGGGCTGGAACGGGACCTCGGGCGGCTCGAAGTCCTCGTCGCGCGCGATCATGCTCTCGCCGAGGTCGTCGCTGACATCCTCGTCGAGCACGAACTCCTCGAGCATGCGCAGCTCGCGCTCGATCTCGGCGGCGAACATCTTGCGGATGAACCGGCCGAGGTGGCTGCGCGAGTAGTTCGGCATGAACTTGCGCAGGAAGCCGCGCAGATCGGTCTCGGCCTCGGCGGCCGTCTGGTAGCGGTTGGCGCGGCTGCGCGTCAAGCACTTGTCGGCGATCGCCTCGAGCTCGGGCGGGATGCCCGGGGTCAGCTCGCTGATCGGCCGGTACTTGGCATCGCGCACCTTGATGAGGAGGTCCATCTCGTTGGTCGCGGTGAACGGCGGGATCCGGGTCAGCATCTCGTACATGCACGAGCCGAGCGAGAACACGTCGCTGCGGTGGTCGAGCTTGCGGCCGAGCGCCTGCTCGGGGCTCATGTACTTGACCTTGCCCTTGATCACGCCGGTCTTGGTCGTCACGCGCGACAGCGTGGCCTTGGCGATGCCGAAGTCGCACAGCTTGACCTCGCCGGCGTAGCTGCAGATGATGTTCGACGGCGAGACGTCGCGGTGGATGATGCGCAGCGGCCGCCCGCGCCCGTCGATCGCCGAGTGCGCCGCGTGCAGCGCCGAGCCGACCTCGGCCGCGATGTACGCGGCGTGCTCGGGCGGGATCGGCTTCTTCTTGGTGCGGCAGCGCTCGAGCGCGGTGCGCATGTCCTTGCCGTCGACGTGCTCCATCGCGATGAAGTACTCGCCGTGCGCCCGCGCGAACTCGTAGACCCGCGCGATGTTGACGTGGCGCAGCACGCTGGCGATCTTGGCCTCGTCGACCAGCATCTGGATGAAGTCGTCGTCCTCGGCGAGGTGCGCGAGCACGCGCTTGACCGCGACCAGGTGGGGCTGGCCGTTGCCATCGAAGGTCTTGGCCCGGTAGATCTCTGCCATCCCGCCGAACGCGATGCGATCGAGCAAGTGGTAGCGACCAAGCTGTTGAGCTCTTCTCACAGCGCTCCCGAGGGTAGCGCGGCGGATTCCTGCCCGGCCAGTACTACATGTCGGACTCGTGCGTGCGATCTCGCCGGGATTCGCTATGATGCAGGCCATGAATCGACTGGTGCTGTTCGCGTGTGTCGCCGCGGGGCTTGCCGTCTCGGCCTCGGGCTGGTCGGGGTGCTCGAAGTCCGCGGGGAATCAGGACAAGGTGTCGTCGCCGCCCGCGTCGAGCGGGCAGGGCCAGGACGTGATCGCCGTGCCGCAGGCTGGCGCACCGGCCGTCAAGCAGCCGGCGGCGCCGCCCGAGGCACCCCCCAAGACCACCCCCGGCACGGTCGATGACGACCGCTTCCGGCTCAAGCCCGAGGAGGGCACGCTCACGGTCGTGCCGCCCGCCGAGGTCAAGGCCGGCAGCGAATCGGTGGCCAAGATCAGCGTGACGCCGGGCAAGGGCTACCATGTCAACACCGAGTACCCGATCAAGCTCAAGCTGGACCCCTCGACCGGCGTGACGCTGGCCAAGACCGATTTTGCCGCGGGCGGTCACGACAAGGCCAGGGGCGACGCCGACGCGCTCGACGAGAAGGGCCTCGAGCTGTCGGTCAAGATGACGCCGGCGGCCAGCGGCAGCTACACCATCAGCGGCAAGTTCAAGTTCGCCGTGTGCGACAAGGACCAGTGCCTCCCGAAGCAGGAGAAGATCGCGATCACGGTCGCGGCCAAGTAAGGGCGGGCCCGAACGTTCGGGTTGCCTCCGGGCCACCAGGCCACAGGTAAGATGATACGCATGGCCGAATCGCCGACAGCGTTCTCTGGCTCTGGTTCCGGCGCGAGCTCCGAGTCGGGCGCGCCGGGCGCGCCGGTCGCGCCGGATACGTCCGGCGACGCGGGCGCCTCGGTCCGCGAGCTGCTCGTCGAGATGGGCACCAAGGTCCGCGACGACTATCGTCGACTGCTTCGACCACTACGGCACGTCGATGGTGAAGTACCCGTGGGGCGAGGTCCGGCGGTTCCACCTGTTCGACGCGCCGTGGGCCGGCGGCGAGGACCGGCTGTTCGGCCAGGAGCCGGTGCAGAACGCGGTGTATCGCGTGCTCCGCAGCTTCGTGCAGGACGGCCGGCCCAACAAGCTGATCCTGCTCCACGGCCCCAACGGCTCGGCCAAGTCGACCTTCATCCGCTGCCTCGGCCGCGCCCTCGAGCACTACTCGACCCTCGACGGGGGCGCGCTGTACCGCTTCTCGTGGATCTTCCCGACCCAGAAGCACACCCGCGGCGGCATCGGCTTCGGTGGCATCGGCGACGTGCTGCAGGCGTCGGGCGAGTCGTTCGCGTACCTGCCCGACGACGTGGTCGACGCGCGGGTCGGCGACGAGCTGCGCGATCACCCGCTCCTGCTGGTGCCGCTCGACGAGCGCCAGCGCCTGATCGACCGGCTGGTCACCGGCGACGGCAAGTCGGGGTTCATGGTCAGCGACTACCTTCGCCAGGGCGCGCTGTCGCCCAAGAACCGCGCGATCTACGATGCGCTGCTCGCGAGCTACCACGGCGACTACATCCAGGTCCTGCGCCACGTCCGGATCGAGCGGTTCGAGATCTCGCATCGCTACCGCACCGGGTGGGTCACCGTCGAGCCCCAGCTGTCGGTCGACGCCAGCGAGCGCCAGGTCACCGCAGACCGCACGCTCGGCGCGCTGCCGCCGTCTCTGCAGTCGGTGTCGCTCCACGAATACGGCGGCGAGATCGTCGGCGCCAACCGCGGGATGATCGAGTACGACGACCTGCTCAAGCGCCCGCTCGAGCACTACAAGTACCTGCTCACCACCGTCGAGCGCGCCGCGCTGTCGATGACCAACACGACGCTGTTCCTCGACCTGGCGTTCATCGGCAGCTGCAACGACATCCACCTCGCGGCGTTCCGCGAGATCCCCGACTTCCAGAGCTTCAAGGGCCGGATCGAGCTGGTCCGCGTGCCGTTCATCCTCGACATCCGCCACGAGGAGGCGCTGTATCGCGAACGGCTGCGCGAGGCCGCCGGCAAGCGCCACGTCGCGCCGCACACCGCGTACGTCGCGGCGCTGTGGGCGGTGCTGTCGCGGATGCGCAAGCCGCAGATCGAGCGGTTCCCGTCGACGCTCGCCGAGGTGATCGGCAAGCTGTCGCCGCTCGACAAGGCCGAGCTGTACTCGACCGGCCACGTGCCGCGCGACCTGTCGCCCGACCGCGCGCGCGAGCTCGCCGCGCACATCAAGGACCTCTGGCACGAGTCCGACACCTATCCGATCTACGAGGGCCGGGTCGGCGCGTCGCCGCGCGAGATGCAAGGCGTGCTGCTCGCCGCCGCCGGCACCGGCGCCGCGGTCGGTTCGAGCGCCAGCCGCTACAACTACATCTCGCCGCTCGCCGTGCTCGACGAGATCGTCGAGCTGTGCAGGCAGACGAGCCTCTACGAGTTCCTGCGCCAGGACGTCCAGCCCGGCGGCTATCACGACCACAAGAAGCTGGTTGAGGTCACGCGCGGCCGGCTGTTCGACCGGATCGACGACGAGGTCCGCGTCGCGGTCGGTCTCGTCGAGGAGTCCGAGTACAACCGCGTGTTCGAGCGCTACATCAGCCACGTGATGCACGCGATCAAGAAGGAGAAGGTCCGCAACCCGCAGACCGGGCGGATGGACGATCCCGACGAGGGCATGATGAAGGAGGTCGAGCGCACCCTCGAGATCACCGGGCGCGCCGACGACTTCCGGCAGAGCATGATCGCCAAGATCGGCGCGTGGTCGCTCGATCACCGCGGCCAGAAGCCCGTGCTGTCCGAGATCTTCGCCGACCTGCTGCGCAAGCTGCGCGACGCGTACTTCGAGCGCCACAAGAAGATCATCGCCAAGGGCATCGGCGACCTGGTCAAGCTCCTGTCGGGCAACGAGGCCAGCCTGGCGATCGAGCCGCGCGCCCGCGCCGAGTCGGCGCTCCAGGTGCTGACCGAAAAGTACGGGTATTCGAGGGATTCGGCGCGGGATCTCGTCGGCGCGCTCGCCACGCTGCGCTATCCCTAACGCGCTTGCCGTCGGCCGTCGTGGGGCACGCCACTCCGGCCGCTCCGGCCGCTCCGGCCGCTCCGGCCGCTCCGGCCGCTCCGGCCGCTCCGGCCGCTCCACCGCACATGCTCAAGGGGCCCTACCTCCAGGACCTCGCGCCGACCTCGATCACCGTGATGTGGCAGCTCGATCAGGGCGCGCCGGCGCGCATCGTGGTCGACGGCCCCGGCGGCCCGCGCACCGTCGAGGCCACCGCCGCGCGAATCGGCGAGGCGACGATCGATCGGCTCGTGCCGTCGAGCCGGTACCGCTACCGCGTCGAGATCGCCGGCCACAGCTGGGCCGGCGAGTTCGCCACCGCGCCCGAGGTCGGCAGCGACGTGCCGTTCTCGTTCATCGTCGTCGGCGACACCCGCAGCGGCGTCGACGCCCACCGCCGCGTCGTCGAGCGCATCGCGCAGGAGGTCCCCGACTTCGTGCTCGGGACCGGCGACATGGTCGACGACGGCTACCGCCAGGACGAGTGGCAGCAGTTCTTCGAGGTCGAGAGCCTGCTCCTGCGCGACAACGTCTACTTCCCCGCCGTCGGCAACCACGACCGCCAGGGCCGCGGCCGCACCGCCGACAGCTACCGCGCGTACTTCTCGGTCCCCGACAACGGCGGCGACACCGAGCGCTACTACGCGTTCAGCTACGCCGCGGCGCGCCTCCTCGTGCTCGACTCCAACGAGTACAGCTTCGCGCTCAGCGATCAGACCGCATGGCTCGAGCGCGAGCTGATCGCGGCGCGCCAGGACGCCGCCGTCCACCACATCTTTGCCGTCATGCACCACCCGCCGTTCTCCGTCGCGCTGCACGGCGGCAGCCGCGACCTGCGCGAGCGCTGGACGCCGCTGTTCGAGAAGTACCAGGTCACGGCCGTGTTCTCCGGCCACGACCACGTCTACGAGCGCGCCGAGCACAACGGCATCCGCTACTTCGTCTCCGGCGGCGGCGGTGCGCCGCTCTATCCGCGCCGGCCGCACCCCAGCCCCGTCGACCTCGACGCGGTCAAGAAGCTCGAGCGCAGCTTCCACTTCCTGCGCGTCACCGTCACCGGCAGCCGTGTCGAGGTCACCGGCGTGCGCAGCGACGGCTCGGTGATCGAGACCACCGCGTGGAGCGACGGCCCATCGCCACCCGATCCCACGCAGCGCCAGATCGGCGCCGCTCCCGAGGCCACCCCGCGCCCGCCGCGCCTGCCGTGCCCGCCGCGCCTGCCGCGCCCGCCGAGCTTGCCGATCCCGCCGATCCCGCCGCCGGCTCGCTGATGTGGTTCGGCCTCGGCGGCGTCGGCCTCCTGCTCGCGGCCGCCGTGGTGGTCGTGCTCACCTTGCGCCGGTGATATCGTCGCGGCGTGGCGACTGCCGGCATCGTGATCATCGGTGACGAGATCTTGACCGGCAAGTTCGCCGATGAGAACGCCGCCTTCCTGATCGGCGAGCTCCGGGCGCTCGGCGTCGAGCTCCGGCGCATCGTCATGATCCCCGACGTCGTCGACGATATCGCCGCCACCGTCACCGACATGGCCGCCCGGTTCGACCACGTCTTCACCTCCGGCGGCGTCGGCCCGACCCACGACGATCTGACAATGGCCGGCATCGCCCAGGGCTTCGGCACCCGCGTCATCCGCGAGCCCGTCCTCGAGGAGCGCGTTCGCGCCTACTGGGGCGCCAAGCTCGCTCCGCCGCACCTTCGCCTCGCCGAGGTCCCCGAGGGCGCCGATCTCGTCTACGGCAAGGACCAGATCTGGCCCGTCGTCGCCTACAAGAACGTCTACATCCTGCCCGGCGTACCCGCGCTGTTCCGCCGCAAGTTCATCGACATCCGCGACCGCTTCCGCGCCGAGCCGATGACCGTCGCACGCGCCTACCTCGACACCGACGAGGGCCACATCGCCGGCGACCTCGACGCCGTCGTCGCCGCGTTCCCCTCCGTCCGCATCGGCTCCTACCCCCGCTTCACCGAGCGCGACTTCAAGGTCCTCATCACCTTCGAGGGCCTCTCCGCCGGCGACGTCGCCGGCGCCCTCGCCATGCTGATCGACCGGATCGGCCCGCGCGTCGTCCGCCACGAGCCCCCCTCGCTCGCCGGCGCCGCCCCGTGACCGCCGCCCCGTGACCGCCGCCCCGTGACCGCCACCCCATGACGGCGCGCCGCCGCGAGGCGAGCTCTGCTATCGTCCGCGCAGCTAGGGGGCACGCGTGCGACGCACACATCGTTCGGTGGGGTATCAGGCGGTCTGTCGCCTGGCGATCGCAGTCGCTGCGGCCGGCGCGATCGCTGCGGCCGGCGCCGCTGGCACCGCCGGATGTGACGACCACGGCTCGGGCGGCATTCCCGCCGATTCCACGACGTGCGGCCAGCTCGGCCGGCAGATCAGCGACGCGCTCGCCATCCCGGGCAGCTGCACCAGCGACAGCGACTGCAGCCTCATCGGCGGCCAGATCGAGTTTCCCACCTGTGACTGCGCGCCCTACGTCGTCGATTGCGCCGGCATGCCAGCGCCGGCTGCGCCGTCGACAAGGCCTGCGACTGCGCGCCGCGCGGCCCCGTGCACTGCACGGTCGACCACCGCTGCACCGCCGCCGAGCAGTCGTGCTTCCCGCCGCCGCTCGATGCCGGTGTCGACGCGCGGTGACCCGCAGGCCAACCACCTCGGGAGACCGCGCGGCCGGGGGCATTGTCGAGCTCAGCGGTCGCGGCGGCTGTCAGCCTCGGCCTGGTGGTGCTGCGGTCGATCTGTCGTGGACAGGATCGGGAAGCTCCGGCGGCGACAGCTCGGGGACGATCACCGCATGTTACAGTAGCGCAGGCATGCGCGGTCTTGACGACAGCTGGGACCCGGCGCTGTACGACGCCTTCGGCAGTACGGAGGACGCGTCGGTCGTGCGCCGCGAGCAAAACGAGCTGGTCCGCATTCTCGACGCCGAGCCGGGAGAGCGGGTCCTGGATCTCGGGTGCGGCACCGGGCACATCACGGCGCAGATCGCCGCGTGCGGGGCCACGGTCACCGGGATCGATCGCTCGCCGGCGATGGTAGCGGCCGCACGGAGACACCATCCCGAGCTGACGTTCCGGGTCGCAGACGGCCAGGACTTCGTGCTCGACGAGCCGGTCCACGCCGTCTTCTCGTACTGCGCGCTGCAGTGGATGAATCGCGATCCCGCGGCGGTCATCCGCAACGTCTTCCGAGCCCTGCTACCTGGCGGGCGCTTCGTCGCCGAGCTCCGCGGCAAGGGGAATGCCCAGGCGGTCACCGACGCGCTCGAGGGCGCGCTTGGCGCCTACGTCCCCGATCCGGGAAGCCGCAATCCCTGGTTCTATCCGACACTGGGCGAGTACGCGTGTCTCGTGGAACAGCTCGGATTCACAGTGTGGTCGGCTGACTGGGATCAAGTCGAGGTCCCGCTGCCCGGCGGCAAGCAGGGATTGCGGTGCTGGCTCTTGACGTACGCCCACGCATACCTCGTCGGCCTGTGCGATGCGGAACGGGACGCCGTGATCGGTCAGGTCGAGAGTCAGCTGCGCGCGGATCACTATCAGGACGATCGATGGGTGATCGAGCTACATCCCCTCCGCGTCTTCGCGCACAAGGCGAGCTAATCGCGTCGCCGGGTCATGTCTACCGTCGAGCTGGAGCTCGGCCGGTCATCACCGACGACGACTGCAGCATCATCGGCGGGCAGATCGGGTTCCCCACCTGTGATTGCGCGGCGTACGTCGTCGATTGCGCCGGCATGCCAGTCGCGAAGAACGCCCCCGGCCTGTCGCGCGCGCAGTCCCTGATCCCGCAGTTCATCTCCGCCGGCTGCGCCGTCGACAAGGCCTGCGACTGCGCGCCGCGCGGCCCCGTGCACTGCACGGTCGACCACCGCTGCACCGCCGCCGAGCAGTCGTGCTTCCCGCCGCTGCCCGATGCCGGCGTCGACGCGCGGTGACGCGCCGGCGTCATATGACCGCGGCGAACGCCAACCACCTCGGGAGACCGCGCGGCCGGCCTGTGACTGGCCCGCCGCCGCTGACCCGGCTGCCAGGGCGGCCCACTCACAGCCCACCGCTCGTACGTATGCCGCCATTTTGATTTTTCTATTTTCGGATTCGGAAGAGATGTACATGCGGACAGCGCGACAACGATGGCTCCGATCACGGGATGGATAGCGATATGGGTCAGGCTCGCGGAGGTCGAGGCGTCGCGACCAGCAGCTGCCGACGGGAGCAACGGCGAGGAGACCGCGCGGCCGGCCTGTGACTGGCCCGCCGCAGCTGACCAGGCTGCCATGACGGCCCACTCACAGCCCAGTGCTCGTACGTATGCCGCCATTTGATGTTTTGATTTTTCGGAATTCGGAAGAGATGTGCACGTGATGCGGCGACAACGATGGCTCTGATCACGGGATGGATAGCGATCTGGGTCAGGCTCGCGGAGGTCGAGGCGCCGCGACCAGCAGCTACCGACCGGAGCGGCGGCGAGGAGATCGACGAGGATCGGCTGGGGCGCAGCCGAGGTCGATGACCTTGCCGAAGTCGGCCGCGAATCCTGCCGCGGTGTCGGCCTCCAGGTCGTCGTAGTTCTTCGGCCCATGATAGCCGACGTTGGTCTTGCTCAGCGCCTCGCCGGGCCGAGCGTCGCGCGGTACAGAATGCCGGTGTGCTTGAAGCCGCGCACCGAGCGTGCGGATGCTGCTCAGCCGGCTGTCGCCTTCCGGCGTGCCTCCATCTGCGAGCAGAGCGCGGCGACCTGCGAGTTCGCGAACTGCAGCGATGCGCTCGCCTGCTGCGACGTCCTGGTGACGAGCGACTGGATCCGGCCGAACACGAAGCGCTGGCGATCGGTCGTCGGTGCGGGTAACGCGTCGGCGGCGGCCTCGGCGGCGCAGGCGAGCGCTTCGATCTCGATCATCTCGGCGCGGAGGTTCTCGAGCGCGGTGCCGGCTTCGAAGTTGCTGTTCTTGGGTTGGTTCGATACCCTGACCTGGGTGCTGCGATGTGTTTGTGACATCGTGGCTCCTTGGCTCGTCGGTGCGCTAACACCGGCGGGC
The DNA here is from genome assembly GCA_005887925.1 of Deltaproteobacteria bacterium. Taxonomy (GTDB): domain Bacteria; phylum Myxococcota_A; class Polyangia; order Haliangiales; family Haliangiaceae; genus JABFXX01. The sequence continues at coordinate 14,179 of VBLP01000074.1, forward strand.
CGCTATTTCGGTGATGCTCTGCGCCGATGGCGGCGCTGCCTCGTTCCTGGATGGAACGCTCCCATATCGCTCGAAGAGCGTGACCAGTCAATCCGTCGTCAGTGGATATGATTGATCTACCAGTCGAACAATCGTGGCAGGAGATGGAATAGCTACGAGTGCCCTCTGAATCAGATCCATAAAATTAAAACCTCTTCCTGGCGCGTGAGGTCGAGGGCCAGGACTGTGGGGAACGGAAGGAGGACTGTGAGCCGCGTCCGAGTCGGCCTGGTTGGCTGCGGCGCGGGTCATCAGGCCGACCCGTTCTCCACAGGCCGTCCACATGCTCTGTAGAGAACCTCCGCTCGAGGATTCGCCGGAGCCAGCCGCATGGTTTGCAGCACCTGCGCTCGACGGTTCGAGCAGGAGCTGTTCCGGCGCGGCGGAAAGCGACGCGGTGCCGGTCGAAAGCC
>VBLP01000434.1:0-910 GCA_005887925.1 Deltaproteobacteria bacterium
CCGATCGCGTCGGCGTGCGCCAGCGCGTCCTCGAGCCGGTCGTCATAGAAGGCCACCAGCGCGGCCACGTATTCCGTGGATGGCACCTCGGCTCCGGCGCTCTGTCGCAGATAGTCCAGCGCCGGCGCCCGGTACCGCGCTTCCACCTCTCGCTTCCGTGCCTCCCGCAGCTCCTTCTGCTCGATCCGCTCCGCCTCCCGCAGCTTGTCCTGGTAGAGATGCCCCGTCGCCAGCGCCAGCGCATACGCCGCCCGCGGCTCGCGGAATCCGTGCCGCCATGCCGCCTCCAGGTGCTCCTTCGCCCGGGCATCCTCGCCGAGCGCCAGATAGCCCCGCCCCAGCGCGTAGTTCCCCGGCCCCACCGCGATCGCGCCGGCCCGCGCGATCTCCGCCCCGAGCTCCTCCATCTTCGCCCGGATCCCGCGCTGATCCCCCCGGATGTCGTGCGGCCGCGACAGCGCCGAGTACCGCGCCGTCGCCTCGATGTGCTCCACCAGCTCCGTGAACCGCCGCGCCAGGCGCTCGCGCGCCGTCGCTTCGCTGCGCGTCTTGATCCCCCATCCCAGCGCCACGCCCAGCACGGCCAGCGCCACCCCGGCTGCCACCACCAGCCGCCGGTGCTTGGCCAGCCGCTTCCGCAGCCGATACCACACCCCGGCCATCCTCGCGGCCACCGGCTCCCCGCCGAGGAACCGATCCAGATCCTCCGCCAGCGCCCTCGCCGAGTCGTACCGGGCCGACCGATCCTTCTCGAGGCACTTCATCACGATGGCCTCGAGATCCACCGGGATGTTCGCGTCCAGCTCGCGCGGCGCCCTCGGCTCGACCGCGGCGATGTTGCTCAGCACCTCGAGCCCATTGCGCCCCGGGATCGGCGGCTCACCGGTGAGGACGTGATAGAGCGACGCCC
>VBLP01000434.1:933-7231 GCA_005887925.1 Deltaproteobacteria bacterium
TTGGGAATGAAATCCTTCAACGCAGAGGACGCCGAGGACCGCAGAGGAAAACCTGCCGGTCCTCTTCCTCTGCGCTCCTCTGCGTCCTCTGCGGTGAGGGAACGCTGCAGCAAGATATTGGCCGGCTTGAGATCGCGGTGGAGGATGCCCGCCCGGTGCGCCTCGTGGACCCCGAGAGCGGCCTCGCGGAGGATCATCGCCGTTTGCTCGACGGTGAGCCTGCGCGCCAGGGCGCCGAGCGGCTCGCCGTCGATGTACTCCATGGCGATGTAGACCTCGCCGCCGACCTCGCCGACCTCGTACACCTTGCAGACGCGCTCGTGGCTCACCCGTGCCTGCGCGCGGGCCTCGGCGACAAGCCGCCCGATCGCGTCGCGCGCGTCGCCGCGCACGAGCTTGATGGCGACGTCGCGGTGGAGCCGCGGATCGCGGGCGAGGAACACCTGACCCATACCGCCCTGACCGAGGAAGCGGAGGCACTGGTAGCGATCCCAGCCGGGTATCGGAAAGGCGGGGCTCGCAGGATCGCGGTCGGCCGGAACCACGCCCGTATTCGCTTCGGCCGGGTCGCACATGATGGCGAGCATACGCGCCACGCCGGCGAGGATTCACGGGCGAGCGAGGTCGGACGCGATCGCGGCCTGCGTCAGGGCGACCTTCTGTTCGCTACCCAGCGCCGAGCGCATCATTGCGCACGTCACACGCGAGCCGCACGCGATAGCCGGCGCCCCAGGTGTCGCCGAGCCGAGGATCATGCGCGATCGCCTGCCCGGCAAGGCCCGCCGTGTCACCGGCATGGCGTTGCTCACCGGAAATGCCAGCGTCCCCCACGAGGTCACCGACGAAGCGGGGCGTCACCGCGCGTTGAACGCGACGCTGATCCGCGGTCGGGCGCCGCGGTACGGGCTGACCCAGTGGACCAGCCACGCCGGGAACGCGATCAGCTCGCCGCGCTGCGGCGCGATCCGCACCGTGCACGCGCTGTCGAACGCGTTGGCGGCGCTGATCACCATCGCCGCGCCGGCCCGCGGATCGCGCAGGCACAGAAGGCCGCCGCGCTCGACGCTCGTGTCGCCGATGTCGAGGTAGACCGCGCCGCTCCACGCGGCGTTCGAGTGGGTGTGCGGCGTGAAGTAGTCGCCGTCGCCGAGCACGTTGGCCCACGCCGAGAGCTCGATCTCCTCGACCGGCGTCTCGCCCATCACCGCCTCGGCGAGCCACTCGACGAGCCGGGCGCACTCGGAGCTCCACGCGGCGAGATCGTTGTCGCTCTGCCAGCCCGTCAGCTCGCCGCGCGCCACCGTCGGCACGCTCGCCGCACGCTCGAGGATCTGCGCGGCGACGGCGTCGGCGATCGCGTCGTCGCACAGCTGCCCGCGGATCAGCCGGGTCGGGAACACCAGGTCGACGCGGCGGTCGCGCCAGGGGTCGGTCACGGCTCGAGCACCAGGCCCAGCATGCTGACGTGCGGGCCGCGGACCAGCGCCGGCCGCGCCGCGAGGATCGCCGCGTGGCCGCGCGCCGCGAGCTCGTCGTAGAGCGCGCGGGTGACCGTGACCGGCGGCGTGCGAACCCCGTCGGGGCCCTCGGTCACGAACTCCAGCGCGTCCGGCGTGACCCGCACCAGCCACAGCGCGATCACGCTCAGCGCGCGCAGGTCGTCGCGGCTGCCCAGCACCTCGCACTTGAGCTCCTCGAGCACCAGGTCGCTCAGCCGCGCGTCGTCGGCGATCACCTTGTCGCGCAGCTGGTCGAGCCCGAAGCACACCCGCAGCATCATGTGCTTGCCCAGCGCCTGGATCTCGGGCGGCGCCTCCGCGCCGAACGCCTTGTCGTGGACCTCGCGCACCTCGGCCAGGCACGCCGCGAGCTCGGCGATCCGCGGCCGCGGGAAGCAGAAGAAGAAGTGACCGCGCGCGTGATCGAAGTACAGCAGCTGCTTGTCGATCACCAGATCGGCGCCGCACTGCGCGCACTGGAAGCGGTGCAGCGTGCCGTCGAGCAGGCGCGCCTTGAGCTCGGGGTGGCGCTCGGCGTTGAGCGAATCGGCGACGACCACCGTCACCGGGACGCCGCAGCTCCGGCACGCGACCACGGCCTCGTGCGTGAGCGACATCAGTTCCAGCTGAACTCGAAGCGATGCCCGGGCTGCGCCTGTGGCTGGACCGGCGCCGCGACCGACGGGTCCGCCTGCGGCGTGTTCGCCGCACCCTCGGCGCCCGGTCCGGTGCCCTCGCCGGCACCCGCGCCCGCCCCGGGGCTGGTCATCGCCGGGTGCCCGGCCGCCTTGTCGGCCGCCTTCATCACGTCGACCAGCTTGGTCTTGACCGACGGGATCGTCGCCTTGCCGCCGGTGGCCATGTAATACGAGTACTGCTCGGCGAACCACTCCTGCGGCGACGACATCGCGTAGTCCGACACCTTCTTGTCCCACGCTTCCTTCTTGTACTTCGCCCAGATGTTCCCGAACCGCGTCAGGTACGCGAACATCATGTCCGCCGTCTTCTCGCCGTGCATCGGCTTGGTGTAGGCGTTGGCGAGCTGGATGGCGCCGAGGGTCTTGGCCATCTTGTACAGCGGCTGGTCGTGATACTGCTTGGCGAGGTTGGTGTCGAACGTCGGGCGCGCCTTGCCCGCGGCGTTCCACGCCGTCGAGCCGAAGGCATCGACGTGGAGCGCCTCCTGCTCGAGGAACAGCTTGGCGTCAGCCTCGCTGACCGGGTCGCCGCCCTTGGGCAGCGCGTGGCTGGCCCCGGCCTTCCACAGCTCGGTCCGCACCTCGACGGCGGTCGAGGCCGCCATCTGCAGCGGGCTCGCGGCGTTGGTGCCCCAGTTCCACGCGCCGGTCTGCCCGCCCACCAGGTGCCCGACCTCGTGCAGCGCGCTCGACTCGAAGTGGCCCATCGCCGGCCCCTTGGACTTCTTCGCGCCCACCATGTCGTGGCCCCGCGTGTCCGCCGTCTTGGCCGGGAAGCCCGCGGCGGCGTAGTCGGGCAGGACGATGCCGCCGGCCCCGTCGTAGTAGCCCCAGCCCTGCGGCTGCGTCGGCGTCCCCGTCGGATCCTCGACCTGTCCCGACAGCCAGATGCCGGTCGACCCGCGCAGGTGCGACGGCGGGATCTTGCTCTTGTCCAGCGCCTTGTACAGCCGCTTGATCCGGTCGGCGTCCCACGCGTTGCCGTGGAACGTCATCGTGCCCATCGCGATGTTGCCGGTCTTGAGCGAGGTGTACGCCTTCTCGAACGCGTCCTGCGCATGCGCCGCGACGCCGACGTAGGCGTCGAGGTGATCGATCGACTTCTTGTCGAGCTCGTAGCGCCGCGGATGGCCCTGCAGGAACTTCGTCGTCCAGCCGTGCGCTGTCAGCTCGGTCAGCCAGTCCTTCGACGCTCCGTGCCACAGGATCTCCTGTGCGAACCGCACGTCGCTCGTCGGATCGAACCCGGCGTCCTTGAGCACGTCGAGCGACTTGGGGCCGATCACCTGCATCGCGCGCAGCAGCGTGTCGTGCTCGCCCTTGAGCTTGGCCCGGTCGGCGACCGGCACCTTCGGCCACGCCGCGAGCGCCTTGGTCTTGCTGCCCGCGATCACCGCGAGCCGGAACGCCTGCAACGGGTCCTTGTCGGTGGCGCCGGCGGCCTTCGCGTCGAGCATGTTGTACTCCGCGCCGTCGTGGCCGCCCTCCGTCGCCGCCTGCTCCGGCGTCTTGCCGTGCTTGATCGCCTGGTCGGCGATCTTGGTCCCGATCTCGGCGCGGTAGATCGTCGCCGGCGCCGCCATCGTGCTCGTCGCGCCGACGCCGCCGCCCGCCCACAGCCGCGCCTCGGTCTCCTGCGCGGCGCTCGACGGCGCGACGCTGTACTTGCCCGGCGACGGCGCCTCGACCCCGCGGGACTGCTGGACGTGCGCCATCTCGTGCGAGATCAGCTGCTGGCCCTCCGCCGTGTGCGGCCGGTACTGGCCGGCGCCGAAGTAGACGTCCTGCCCCGCCGCGAACGCATGCGCGTTCAGCGAGCTCGCCGCCTCGGCGGCCACCGCGTCGGTGTGCACCACCGCGCCACCGACCGATTGCCCCTGGCCCGCCCGATCCAGCGCCTGATCCACCGGGCCCGCCTGCGCCCCCTGCGCGAGCGAGCTCCGTCCCGGCGTCCGCTCGGCGGTTGCCGCTGTCTTGGCACTGGCCTGGCTGTCTCCACCACCAGCTCGTTCGCGCATGAAGCCGAGCATAACGCAGCGCGGACGACCGGACGCTCAGCATCTGCGCCTGAACCGGATCTCCGCCCTCATTGTCACAAGGCTGCAGGGGCCGTGCCATCTCACCCCGCCGGCGCGCCGATCAGCCGACCGGTCGCGGGCCGATCACCTGCGCGGCCGCTCGATGTTCTCGAGCTTCCAGCTCAGCGAGTAGTCCTTCGCGATCGTCATCGTCGCGCGGACGAAGGTGTCCGTCGGGATCGGCGGCGCGCCGCGCCCGCCGTCATCGCGGACCGAATGCAGCACGAACGCGGCGTGATCCTTGGCGAACGTCAGCTTCGGGTTCAGCGACGTATCGGGGTTGCCCGCGATCGGATTGCCCAGCGCCGACGGCAAGGTCCCCAGCTCGCGGATCAGGTACAGCAGGTCCTGCGCCGAGATCGTGTGCTTCGCCAGGAAGTTGTCGGCCTTGAGGATCGCGCCGATCGTCGCGTCGGAGCGCGTGTCGTGGATCGCGGTCCCCCGGACCACGACCATGTGGCCGACCGGCTTGCCCCCCACGTTGGTGCGGACCCAGAACGCCGTACCCAGCGTGTGGTCCTTCATCGCCTGGATATCGATGACATCGGCCTTCTGCGCCGCCAGGTGATCGCGCACCACGGTCTCTGCCGCTTTCCAGTCCGGTGCCGCGATCGCCTTGGCCATGCCGACGGCCAGTATAAGTCCGATCGCGACGCTCTGCACCGCCCGTTCGACACCGCGCCGCCCGGACCGCGTCACTTCCGCCTCCGCAGGGTCACGATCCCCGTCGCATCGTCGGGCGCGGGCACCTTGTTGTCCCAGTCCGCCCAGATCCGCGCATCCTTGCGGCAGTCGTACTGCCGGCACACCAGCGGGCGCTTCTCGTACACGCCGCATCGCCGGGTCTGCGACTCCGCGTGCACGCAGTAGCCGTCCTCGGCGTGGCGGATCATGTACGGCATCCCGTACTCCCAGCGCACCACGCCCTCGTCGAGGTCCTGGAACGACAGCGCGAACGTCAGCTTGCAGCACCGCGCCTTGCACAGCGACAGCAGCGACGCGCAGTCGATGTCCGGAAGGTCGGTCACCGCGTACTTGTCGATCGCCGGGCTGACGTGCACCGCCGCCTGCTTCGACGCGCGCTCGCGGTCCTCCGCCCGCGCCCGCTCCGTGCGCTCCTCGAGCTTGCGCATCGACACCAGCCCGTTCGCGATCAGCTCCTCGATCAGCCCGTGCAGCCGCGCGGTCGTATCCGACAGATCCAGCTTGGTCTGCATCCCCATCTGGTGCAGGAACCGCGCGCTGTCATCGAGGTCGCCGCGCAGCTCGTCGTCCGGCTGCGCCCCGCCCTGCTCCGCTCCCGGCATACCTGGATCCAGCTGTTGTGCCACCGATCCAGCGTAGCGCAGCTGGTGCACGCCCGGCCAGCGCGCCGGTCGCCGCGATCAGCGCGCGCCGCGGCGACCGGCGACCGCGGCGTCGTGGAGCGCGAGGGCCTCGTCGACGAACCCGGCGGCGGCGGCAGCCGCGGCGGCGCGATCCTCGATGCCGGGCGCGGTGGCGGCGTGGGCCTCGATCGCGGTGGTGTCGACCTCGAGGCCGTCGACGACGACGCGCATGGCCTGGGCGGCGCCGTGGGCGAGCGCGAACAGATCGGCGATCAGCGGGGGCTCGGCCTGCCAGCCGCCGAGCCCGCGCTCGAGCTCCTGCGGCAGGCCGGCGAGCAACGAGGCGACCAGGCCCGGGGCGCGGATCGCGGCGGACATCGCCACCTGGCAGCCGGTCGGGTTGCGCTTGTGGGACATCACCGACGAGCCGCCGCGGCCGGGGATCACGGGCTCGGCGACCTCGGCGATCTCGGGCTGCATGAGGAGGGCGACATCGCGCGCGAGCTTGCCGATCGCGCCGATCGCGATGCCGAGCGCCGCGCCGAGGCCCACGATCGCGTCGCGCCGGCTGTGCCACGCCGGGGCCGGAGCCAGCCCGAGCCGCGCCGCGAGCGCCTGGCGGACGCCGGGGCCGGCGGCGCCGAGCGCCGAGAGCGTGCCGACCGGGCCGCCGAGGGCGAGCTGGTTCGCCGCGC
>VBLP01000436.1 GCA_005887925.1 Deltaproteobacteria bacterium
CTGCCGGCGCCGCCGGATCCGACGCCCGAGGTGATGGGGATGCTTGGGCTGGGGCGTCGCGGATCACGGTCGGGGCGAGACGCCGCGCGCGGCGGTGCCGACCTTCAGGTCGACGACCTCGGCGAAAAGCCGGCTGCCGCGGGGAAGTCGAGGCGGCGATGAGCCTCTTCACCGTCGCGATCCATGGTGTCTCGCCGGACCTCGGCGAAAAGCCGGCCGCCGCGGGGAAGCCGAGGCGGCGATGAGCCACTTCACCGTCGCGATCCATGGCGTCTCGCCGGACCTCGGTGAAAAGCCGGCCACCGCGGGGAAGCCGAGGCGATGATGAGCCTCTTCACGGTCGCGATCCACGGTGTCTCGCCGGACCTCGGTGAAAAGCCGGCTGCCGCGGGGAAGCCGAGGCGACGATGAGCCTCTTCACCGTCACCATCAGCGGTGT
>VBLP01000438.1:0-4736 GCA_005887925.1 Deltaproteobacteria bacterium
GTGCCGCCGAGGAGCGAGTGACGTGGGCTTCCTCGACGGCGATATCGCGAACCTCGTCGCGGCCGCACTGATCGGCGCCGGGATGTCGATGGACGCGACGCTGGTCAAGGTCACACCCGGGACACGTACGCCCGGTGCGCTCAGCGCCGGCACGGATCCATCGAGCGCGTCGTACGCCGTCCAGGGGATCCCGGTGTCGACCACGCCGTTCCGGATCGCCGGCACGTTGATCGCCGGCGTCGACCGCGTGATCAAGCTGTTCGGGGCGTCGCTGCCGGCGGGGGTGACGCCGGCGCCGGGGGACCGGATCGCGATCGACGGCGCGACGTCGACGATCGTCGGCGACAGCGGCGGGCTGCGTGCGGTCGCCGTCGACGCGGCCAAGGCCGTCTACACCTGCCAGTGCCGGAGCTGAGCCGTGGACCGCGCCGGCATGGAGCGGCTGCTGACGGCGATCGAGGGCCAGCTCCGGCGGGCCTGGCTCGCGATGATCGGTCACCTGCGCGAGACCAACCGCGTCGCGCAGGTCGCCGGTCGGATGCAGGTGCGCGACCCGGGCGCGGTGCTGCACGGCGTGGAAGATGCCGCCGCGAGCTTCGCTGCCGCCGAGCACAACGCGTACGTGACCGCCGGGCAGGCCGCGGCGCGCTGGCTGCGGCGGCAGTTCGCCAAGCGCGGCAGCTGCGTCGCGAAGAAGCTCCTTAACTTCGATCCCGGCGATGCGATCGCGACCGCCTGGGCCGAGCAGAACCGACTCGACCTGATCCGCGAGCTCGCGACCGAGCAGCGCATCCTGATCCGCGACGCGCTGATCGGCGGCGCCATGCGCGGGGTCAACCCGCGGGTGACCGCGGCGGAGATCCGCGACGCGATCGGTCTCACGTCGTACCAGGAGCGGATCGTCGCGAACTACCGCGCGCAGCTCGAGGCCGGCCAGTACGCCGAGGCCCTGGCCCGGCAGCTGTCGCATGGCCAGTCGGATCGCGCGATCGCGGCGGCGGCGAGGACCCAGGTCGCGCTGACCCAGGCGCAGATCGACACCGCGGTCGAGCGCTACCGGGCCAACTGGATCGCCTATCGGGCCGAGGTGATCGCCCGGACCGAGGCGCTCCGCGTCGCACACCAGGGCACCGAGGAGCTGTACCGCCAGGCGATCGCGCGCGGCGACCTGCAGGCCGACCAGCTCGAGCGGACATGGAACACCGCGCACGACGGCCGCGTCCGCACGAGCCATCGCGTGATGGATGCGCAGACCGTCGGGTTCGGCGAGCGGTTCCGGACCGGCGAGGGCACCGAGCTCCGGTTCCCGGGCGATCCGGATGCTCCTGCGAGCGAGACAGCGCAGTGCCGGTGCGTGGTGTCGACGCGCGTCCATGGCGGGGCCGGTGGCGCGGATGCGGGCGTTCCCGCCGGCGCCGATGATCTGGAGGCGGACGCCGAGCTCGAGGAAGAGGGGGCCGCCGAGGAGGCCGAGGCTGCGGACGAGGAAGCGGCCGGCGATGACGCAGGGGCGGACGACGTGGCTGCCGACGAGGGCACCGACGATGCCGCGGTGGAGGGCGCCGAGGCGGCGTTCACCGGCGATGCCGACGAGCTCCTCGATGAGGTGGGCCTCGGCGGCGAGCCGGCGCAGCCTGCACCACCGCGCTATCTGCAGCAGGCCCAGCAGCAGCAGCTCCAGCGGGCCGAGCGGCGGCTCGTGGAGCGACAGGCCACCCACGCCGCGACGCGCGCGGATCTCGAGGCAGCGACCGCGGCGCACGAGCAGGCCACCGCCGAGCTCGTGGCGGCGCGGCGCGAGGTCGACGGCTTCCGGATCGGCGTGAGCGCGGTCGGCGATGGCAGCGAGATTGCACGGCTTGGCGAAGCGCCTGATGTCGTGCCGGCGCGCGTGCCGCTCGCGTCGCATCCACCGTCGAGGTCCGGGATGTCCGCTGCGCCGACGCGCAACGAGCTCCCCGGTGATCCGCATCGCACCGCGCCGGAGCCGCTACGCGACACGATCGTGCCGAGCGACCAGCCGGCCCCCGTAGGCTACGAGGCGATGGAGTACAACGGCGAGCTCTACTACCGGCAGCGGATCACCGGCCGGTCCTACACACCAGCGCAGTACACCGAGCGCGAGCGCGACGCCGCGCGTGGCTGGTCCTTCGACCTCACCGGTCCGAACGATCGGCAGCTCTCAATTCCGGGCTATCAGGCACGCGAGGTGCTGAGCCGCAGCATGATCGAGCAGGGCCGCGCGCCGGAGCTGCGGTATCGCAGCGAGCGCACGGGGCAGACTTACACGGCCGAGCAGATCGCGAGTGGCGAGGCGGCCGAGGCCGAGTCGTTCCTGATCGAGGAGGAGCGCCGGCCACAGCCGCGTCGTCGCTTGCTGGGACGGATCCGGTCGCTGTTCAGCGGCCGCGACTGACCGACGGCGCGGTGCGGGCTCGTTGCATCGACAGCTTCGGCGCACGTGAGCAACCGGCTTCGCGTTCCAGGAGTGCACTCTCACGCGGCGGCAGCCTTCCCGGCGTCGACCAGGTCGACGCCGGCGACGCGCCCGCGGAGCACGACCTCAACCAGCAGCTCGCCGCGGATCGGTCGCCGCCCGGCCGCCAGGGTTAACGCCCCGGCCCCGGCGAACCGCCTTGACACCGCAACCGGACGAGGGATCACGGCCGGTTCGGCGTACAATCTAGCGATGCAACGGCAATGGCGGTCACAGGGGTCCGGACATGGGGCGGCGCGGCAAGCCGACACGCTGTCGCCGGGCAAGTCGACGCTCGTCGAAGCGATCAGCTTTGGCGCTGGGGAAGGTGAGATCCAGGCGTTCACCGAGCAGAGATCCAAGGCAGGCGCGCCACCGGGCGATGCAGCGGCTGCACCGGCGGACGCCCCGGGTCCCGACAAGCTGCGATCGGCCTCCGCCAAGGGCCCGGGCGACGTCGCGAAGGGCGCCGACGCACTCGCGCCGGGCAAGCACGCCGACGAAGCCCCGGCGGCGCCTGCGGGCGCGGGCCAGGGCGCGCCCGCGCCGCCGCCACCGCCGACCATCACCCACAGCACGAAGAATCACGCGCCATCGGGCGCGGCGGACACGCGCACCACCGTCGCTGTCGGCGAGCAGATCACGTTCGACAGCACCGCCGTCGGCGACTGGAGCGCCAATCTGGTCAAGACCGGCAAGCCTGCCGCGGCGCATGGCAAGCAGTACCTGTGGTTTGCGCCGTCGACCGCCGGGACCGCGAAGATCACGTTCAACCCCGGCGGCGGGGCTGCCAAGATCGATACGACGATCACGATCATCGAGCCCGCCGTCGATTACCTCAACGCCACTGCGGTCGCGTTTCCCGGCCAGGCCCCAGGCAAGTCGGGCGTAGCGATGCAGACCGACGTGTATTACACGCCGAATACGGTGTCATTCGCCAACACGATGTGGTGGGAGCAGCCGGGCCCGGCCTCGAGTGCCACCGGATACTTCGTCGGCAAGGCGCTGCCCTACCATCACCCGAACCCCAGCGACCTGCAGATCGACGCCCACAACACCGGCATCAACGACACGGCCGGTTTCTGGGGCTTCCCGGCGCCTTACTCCAATGGCTTCTTCGAGTGGGTGATCCCGACGCACTACAAGGTCACCGGCGACGCGGGCCGCCACCTGATCACCAACGTCCATCAGACCTGCACCATGGCGCCCGACGGCTCGATGACCGTCACCAAGGGTGGGTCGGCGTCGATCAATCGTGCACCGTAACCGCTTGGCGGTCGGTGTCGCGCTGCTCGTCGGTTGCGCGAGCGACGCACATCGGGGATCTTCCACAAATGGCCCTGCGGCCGGTCCAGGAGCGGCGATGAAACCAGCGATCACCGTCGAGCTCGTTGCCACGCCCGCAACGCTCAGCGCCGCGCAGTTTGACGACTTCATGATCGGGTTCACCGTTCACAACGTCGGACAGCAGGTCATCGACCCCGAGCTCAACCTGTCGGAGCTGCGGGTCAACGGCGCGCCGTCGCACGACTGGGGCATGGCGGTGATGAACAGCGGCCATGAGGCCAAGTGGAAGGCGCTGCCGCCGGGTGAGTCGGTCGGCGGCCACTGGCCGCTAGCGCACGAGCTGTTTCCGCGTCCCGGCGACTACGAGCTGGTATTGATCGTCGCAGGGGTGTCCTCGCCGGAGGTCGCCGTCCACGTCACGCCGTAGTGGCAGGCCGTCGAAACTGGAGCGGCAGCCGCGTCAGCTCCTGGTCCTCGGTGTCGTACGCCAGGCAGAGCCAGAACGTGGTCTCGGCGGCGGGCGCCTGGAGGCGGAACGGCAGCACGAGGCTGAACGACTCGCCGGCGGCGAGCGGTGCGCGCACCGCGAAACGCTGCGTACCGAGCACTTCGCCGGCATCGCTCATCATGCGCATGACGATCTCGTGGTGCTCCCCGGCCGCGGGCTCGACATTGGCCAGCATGACCAGCAGCGTCGCCTCGAACGTCGCACGCGGAGCGAGCGCGAGCTGGTTGAAGATCCGGATCGCAGACATCACGCCATCGGCTTCGGTCAACAGCCGCTCACACAACAGCGCGGCTCGCAAGGCAGGCAGCATGGCGCCAGGATCGCCAGCTCTGCGCGCCAGATCAACGCGCGTGCAGCTGCGGCGGAGCAGCAGCCGCGATCGCCGGGCTCTCCGCGCTGCTCGCCGTCACCCCGCGGCTGGCTGCCTCGGCCAGCGCGTCGCCGCCGAGCACGACTCCGACCAGC
>VBLP01000438.1:4790-10105 GCA_005887925.1 Deltaproteobacteria bacterium
CCGCCGGCTGGCCGCTGACGATCCGAGATCGGCCTCGCGTACTGACCGCTGCCGCAGCGGCGTCACCGACCGCGCCTAATCGCCCCGGCCTGGGAGCGGGCACGAGGCTTGCCGCATGCCACCGCGCTACAAGCTCAGGCTTGACCGGCTCGACTTCATCTCGTGCGTCGACAAGCCGGCGCAACAGACCGCCAAGGTGGTGCTGATCAAGCGCGCCGGTCTGGCCGACGAGGAGCAGGTGACGGCGCTGGCGAGCGTGATGAAGATCGGCGAGGGGGACGATCCGTACGTCTACTGCTGGGCATTCACCTGCACCGACGCGACCGGAGCGCCGTACCACGATCTGCAAGGCGATGCGATCTCGCCGGACTTTCTCCAGGCTGCGGAGGAGTTCATCCGGCGGGGCGCGGCCAGCGACGAGATGCACGACGCACAGGCGACCGGCTACGTCGCGTTCGCATTTCCGATGGACGTGGACATCGCCAAGGGCTTCTTCGGCGCCGTGGGTGAGGCGATCAAGACGAGCGGGCTCATGATCGCGCTGCGGCCCTCGAAGGAAGCCCTCGCCAAATTCCGTTCGGGTGAGTACACGGGCGTCTCGATCGCCGGTACGGGTACGCGAGAGATCGCCAAGACGGACCCGACGGTCAATCCCAAGAAGCCGAGGCGCAAGCCAGACGCGATGGCTCCGGGTTCGGCCCCGGCCGCGTACAAGCGCGTCAGCAAGCTGGCTGCGCTGACGTCGGAGACGGCCGGGCACCGCCACTCGATCGACCTCAGCGACCCGGCGGATGAGTGGTGGAGCGAGCGGTTGTCGACCAGCGACCAGGCAGCGGAGGGCGCCGACCAGTCGCACCGCCACGCCTGGACCTACGATCCGGTCACTGGAGCGGTGACGATCGGCGAGGACTCCGGGCATAGCCACACCGTCGACGCCGTGGTGCCGCCCGACGTGCTCGCCGCGGCCGCGGAGGACGTCGAGCGCCGCTGCCCTATCTGCGGCGCCAAGTGCGATGACGGCGATCACTACTGCCCGATGTGCGGCAAGCCGCTGGGCGGCGATGCAGTGCCGACGTCGGTCGTCGACGAACCGAGCAGCGGCAAGACATCCGTCGTGGTCGTGGCGGCGCGCGCCCCCGCGAGCATTTCGACCCCCGCGCCGCCAGCTCCTACGGTCGACGGCAAGTCGCAGGAGAACCCACCGATGGATCCCAAGTTCGCCAAGATGCTCGCCGCGGCGCTCGCACTGCCCGAGCCGCAGCGACTCCACGTCGCCAAGCTCGGGCCGGAGGACCAGGCGGCGTTCCTGGGGATGTCGCCGGCCGACCAGGACAACGCGGTCAAGGCGGCCGAGGCCGCCGACCCCGAGGTCTACAAGACCGCCGCGGGCATCTCGATCCGCAAGAGCCACGGGCCGCTCGCCGAGCAGATGGCCCGCCAGGCGGACACGACGGCCGCCGAGCTCGCCAAGCAGGCGCAGCAGCTCGCGATCGAGAAGGCGGAGCGCGCGCGGGTCACGCTCGAGAAGCGCGCGAGCGATCTCATCCCACTGATCGGCGCGTCGCTCGCCGAGCGGGTCGCGATCATCAAGGCGGTCGACGGCATCGCCGATGAGGGGACGCGCAACGGTGCGCTCGAAGCGCTCAAGGGCGCCAACGAGGCGTTCCGGCTGCTCGGCGTCCCGCGTGGGGCCGGCGGCGACTCCGTCCCCGAGAACAAGTCGCCGCGCAAGGCATGGGAGGACGGACTCGCCGACTTCGCGAAGTCCAAGAACATCGCCAATCCTCTCGACGCGATCGTCCCGTTCCTCAAGACCGCGCAGGGGCAGACGCTCAGTAAGGCGCTCGACGCGCAGCGCCCGCTGGCGCAGCCCAGCTGATCGCCACCACCGCAGACAACGACCTGACAGGAGCAGACGATGGCCCAGATCGATAGCAGCCCGATCCAGCGCGTCGCCGGCGGCGACCTCAGCGCGCGGGCGTGGCGTTTCGGCAAGGAGACCTCCGCGGGGGTCGTGGCGTGCACCGTCGCGGGTGAACGCGCCGACGGAATCATCGGAAGCGGTTTTCCGAAACCGCCGAAGGTCGCCGGTGACGCCGTCGACGTGTATGTCGAGCGCTTGATCAAGGTCGAGGCCGGCGGTGCGTTCAACGGCGGAGATTCGCTCACCACGGACAACGTGGGCCGCGCCGTGCTCGCAGGCGCTGGCGACCACATCAACGCGATCGCCACCGAGCCGGCGACCGCCGCGGGTCAGATCGTCGGTATTCGCGCGCCGTACTCGCGCGGTCCGTCGACGGGGCTCGCAGTCGTCAACGCACCGCTCGCGCCGGCACTCGCCGCATCCGGCGCAGAGGTCGTGATCGCCATCGATATCCCCGATGCCCCGACCACGACCTACTCGTACGTCAATGCCGAGAGGCTCGAGGTCACGGGCATCACGGTCATCAAGGACCAGCCCGGCGCCGCAGGCAACACGATCCAGCTCAAGACGGCCGGCGGGACCGCCATCTCGGACGCGATCGCCGCGGCCGGTGACAAGGCGGTGACCAGCGCCGGCACGCTCGACAAGACGCAGCGCACGCTCGCTGCGCTCGCCGGATCCCAGATCACCGCGACCAAAGTGGGCGGCTCGATGGCCTGCCAGGTCTTCCTGCACGCGATCAAGCGCCCATAGGCGCGTTCCCCATCAGCAACGTCCCGTAGGAGCCAACGACCATGGCGGATTTCTTCCCAGGCAGCCTGTACGTCGATTACCCGCAGACCGGGATCGCGGTCCGTCGGTTCCAGACCGACACGAACTTTCTCGCGCCGTTCATCGCGCCGCGCCAGGTCGTGAAGAAGCCGAGCGGTCTCTACACGGTCTGGCGAATGAGCGATCTCAACCGAGACGAGCTGAAGGCGCGCGGGCCCTCGGCGGCGCCGGCCACGGGCGCGTTCAACCGAGATCTGGCCACGTTCACGACCGATGCGCGGTCTCTGGCCTACGACCTCAACGCTGCGGCGCAGGCGGGATCCGATATCGACAGCGATCCGGAGACGGTGATTCCGATGGCGCTCGGTTACAAGCTCCTCATCAGCGCCGAGCTGCGGGTCGCGTCCACGTTCTTCGTTCCGGGCGCCTGGTACCGCGTCGTGACCGGTACCGGGGGCGCAGAAGCTCCCGGCGCGGAAGGCTCAGCGGCCGGGACGCGCAGGTACGTCGACGATGCCGCCCTCGATCCGGTGACGATGATCGGCGATGAGATCCGCCGGCAGGGCCTGCTGACGGGGCAAGATCCGATCGCGATGGTGTTCGGCCGGCGGTTCTGGCACGGCCTGCGGAACAACCCGAAGGTGCGCGCCCAGCTCGTGACGGGCACCACGCCGGTGATCCAGCAGCGCCCGGCCTCGCTCGAGCAGATGGCGATGCTGCTCGAGCTGCAATGGTGTGGCGTGTCGAAGGCGATCTACAACACGAGCCTCGAAAATGAGCAGCCGTCGAACCGGCTCATTATTCCTGCCGACAGCGCGCTCCTGTACTTCGCACCGGGGGCCGGTGGCAAGGACGTCGACGCGCAGATGAATGTCGGTGTCGAACAGCCCTCTGCCCTCGCTCGCTTCGTCTGGGAAGGGGTCGCGATGGATGGGGTGCAGGTCCGCCGGTTCCCCGATCAGAACGCCGGACCGGGCGGCTCGATGCGCTCGGTGATCGACGTCTACCACGGCTACGGCGTCGTCGCGAAGGAGATGGGGACGCTGTTCCAGAGCATGGTCACGCCGCTGTCGTAGCTTCGCCATGCACACTCGTCCAGAGTTCCGCTTCGATCGCCCGTTCACCGTCTCGGTGCTGGGCGGTCTGGTCTGGGGCGGTCGCCGCTACCCGGAGGGCGAGCCGTTCCCCTGGGCCGAGCTGGGGGTCGCGAACGAGGACCTCTGGAGCCTGTGGACGCAGTTTCAAGTCGACAACGTCCCGCCCGCGACGCTGCTGGCGAGTCCATCGGCGAAGCCCGAGTCGGCGAGCTCGCATGCGGAGCCCGCGGTACCGAGCTCGTCTGCGGAGCCTGCAGCGCCAAGCTCAGCCGCGAGTCCCTCCGCTCCGAGCTCAGCCGCGAGTCCCGCGGTTCCGAGCTCACTCGCGACGCCCGCGGTGCCGAGCTCGCCCGCGGAGCCTGCGGTGCCGAGCTCGCCCGCGACGCCCGCGGTTCCGAGCTCACTCGCGACGCCCGCGGCGCCGAGCTCGCCGGCGAAGCCTGCGGTGCCGAGCTCGCCGGCGATGCCCCCGGCGCCGAGCTCACCCGCGACGCCCGCAGGGCCGAGCTCACCGGCGAAGCTTGCTGCGTCGGCGGCGGCGAAGCCTGCGTCACCGAGCTCGCCCGGGAAGCCGGCTGGCCTCGCCAAGCCACCCCAGCAGAACCAGCTCCCCGCGCGGCGGTGACGGCGTGGTCCGCGATCCCCAGGCCGCCGCGATCGCGGCCCGGCTCCGCGCCGAGATCGCGGCCGCGCGCAACGAGCTCGCGATCGAGATCGATGCGAACCTCCGCGCCGCCACGCCGGTCGATACCGGCCACGCCCGCGCGAACTGGGTGCCGTCGATCGGCTCGCCGGCGATGGCCGAGGTCGAGGGCAGCGCGGCGCACGACGCCGGCGTGGTCGCGGTGCGAGGCGCGAAGCTGACGGATGACGTCTACGTCAGCAACAACGCGCCCTACCTCGGCCGGCTGATCGGTGGCTCGAGCGCGCAGGCGCCGGCCGGCTGGGATCTCGAGGCGATCGATCGCGCGGTCCAGGCCGTGCAGCAGCGGCACGACGGGCTGTCGATCGACGTGAGCGCGGGCGGTACCGGCGCGACGGTGACGATCACGCCGCGCGCCACCGCGAATGAGGACGCATGACCGAAGCGCAGGCGATCGAGCTGATCTCGGCGACGTTCGCGGCGGCGTGGCCGGTCGCCGCGCCCGACGTACACGTCGCGGCAGACGACGCAGGGCCCGAAGCGAACGCGACGGGTGCAGCGCAACGGCTGGATCCAGGGCAAGACGTGGTCGCCGGCGAACGAAGGCCGCGCGGGCGCGGCGGCGCTGGCCGATGCAGTCCGGCGCGTGTTCGAGCTGGTCGACCTGCCATCGCCGGTGCCCGGGGACGAGCCGGTGACCACGTTCGCGGGTGTCACGCAGACCATCGGGACCGACGGGCGCTGGTACCTGCAGCTCGTGCGGATCCCGTTCTGGTACGTCGAGACCGTGTAGCGGCAGCCCGCCCGCCCGCGCGGATCCCATCCGGTTCGGCAGATCGCGCGTATGCGATTGCAGAATCGCCTTGCTGCGCATACGGCG
>VBLP01000437.1 GCA_005887925.1 Deltaproteobacteria bacterium
GTGGGACGGCAAGCGGACGGGGATCGCCGGCGGTACGCCGACCACGCTGGCGTGGCCGCGCGCGGGCATCACGCTCGGCGACGGGACGCCGCTCGACGCGGCGACGGTGCCCGAGGACATCTCGCAGGCCGCTTTCGAGCTCGCCGTCCTGATCGCCGGCGATCCGGCGCTTCCGAGCAAGGTCGACCAGGGATCGAATCTCAAGCTCGTCGGCGGCGCCGGCGTGCCCACGGTCGAGTTCTTCGCGCCGACGTCTGCGGCGGCTGGCACAGCGCCGCGTCTGCCGTTCGTGGTGCAGCAGCTCGTCGGGAAGTACCTGGCGACGGCGGCCGCGAGCGTCGAGGGCGGCTTTGGGCAGGCTGGGTCAGCGTGCTCGGCGTTCTCGCGGCACCGCCAGTTCATCCTCGTCCACGGGGAAGAGTGACGTGGGCTTTGGGGCCCGAGCGTTCCGGCCGGACGATCTCAAGCGCTACGGCGCGCCGCACCGGCAGTTCACGTTGATCCACGGGAGGAGTGACGTGGGCCTGAGGACCCGAGCGTTCCGGCCGGACGATCTCGAGCGCTATGCCGCGCCGCACCACGCATGGACGTGCCTCGGCTGCGGCGCGTCGCTGACCTTGGCCTGCGGCGACGAGCGGCTCG
>VBLP01000435.1 GCA_005887925.1 Deltaproteobacteria bacterium
GATCGGCACGCCCCACGCGGCGATCCCGATCAGCGAATGTCCGAACGCGCCGTTCAAGGTGCCGCGCGCGAAGTACTCGACGTCGGGCGCCATGCTGCCGATCACCAGGCACGTCGGATCGAGGTGCAGCGCGCGCCGCGCGTGGACCGCCGGCAGCACGGCCAGGACATGCGCGGGCGTGAACGGCACCGCGGCAGGATAGCGCCCGGCGCCCTGTATTGCGTTCCCGTCGGTCGATCATGCAGACTGCCGGTGCGCGCAGGTCCATGCCGCATTCCCCAGGAGAACGACATGCGAATGACGACGACCGGTTTCACAGCGCTGGCGGCGGCCCTGGTCCTGTTCACGGTGAACGCGAGCGCCGAGAAGGACAAGGCCGGCTTTGTCCGGATCACCCCCGAGCAGGTCGAGTGGAAGGACCGCCCGGGATTCGACGGTGTGAAGTTCGCGACGCTGCAGGGCGATCCGAGCAAGCCCGGCGTCTACGTGGTCCGCGCCAAGTTCTCGCCGGGCACGATGACGCGGCCGCACTGGCACCCCGAGGATCGCTACGTCATCGTCGTCGCGGGGACGTGGTACACCGGCGAAGGTGACGCGTTCGAGCCCGACAAGACGGTGCCGCTCAAGCCGGGCAGCTCCATGATGCACCCCGCGAAGGCGCACCACTTCGACGGCGCCAAGGATGACGAGGTCATCGTGCAGATCATCGGCGTCGGGCCGAGCGCCACGACGCTGGTCGATCCCAAGCAGGGCAACACCGGCCGCTCGACCAAGAAGTAGCGCCGGCCGGCGGGCAGCGTACTTGCTTACCCCTCACCGAGAGGGAGGCGTGACGATGATGATCGGGTCAGACGTCGTTTTCGTCTGGCGCGATGGCGTCGTGTAGGTGACCGTGAAGCTGTGGCCGTTGGGGGCCGCGGTCGGCTGGCACGTGCCGGTTTGCCCGGTGCTCGTGGCGGTGCCGAACGTGAGATACGACGTCGCATCCGACGTCATCGAGGTCGGCATGTTGCCGCTTGTGTCCGAGATGAACGTGAAGTTGATCGTGGCCGCCGTCGTGGCTCCTTGGGTGTTCCACTGGATCTTGGGGAAGGTGCTGGCCGAGCCCGTGGTGGAGAACTGCGCGGTGCCGGTGCTGTCGACCTGCACGTTGACCGAGAATGAACCCGTCCCCGACAGCTGCAGCGCATTGGGGTCGGTGGTGTCCGTCATGGTCATCTCCTCTTGTTGCGCTCGGTGCAGTCATTCATTTGCACCGCGAGCGACTCTAGGGAGGTCTGTCGAGCAAGACCATGACAGCCAATTACGGTGGATCCGGATGAGTCGAATCAATCCAGCCCTGATCTGACTACCTGGTCATCATTGCATGTGTGCCGTTGTGGCGAGCCACCGCACGATCTCCCGGACGCGCGCGGCGGATTCACCACCGAGCCCGCGGTACCCGGCCAGCGCGGCCTCTGCGAGCGTGCGGGCGCGCGCTCGATCGCGACCGAGGGCCGTGAGGGCACGCGCGAGGCCCCAGCGGATCTCGACGAGCTCCTGCGGATCCCCGGCGACCGCCGACCGTGTATGTACGTCGAGCGCACGCTCGAGCTGCGCCAGCGCCTCGGCAGGCCGTCCGCGAGCGAGCTGGACCAGGCCCAGACCCTTCAACGGAAACGCCACGTAGGCGTGCTCCGCGCCGACCTTGCGCTCCAGGATGTCGAGCGCCCGGGTGAAGTCGGCCTGGGCGAGCTCGTGGCGCGCGAGCGCGAGCAGCGTCTCACCGGTGTTGCTGAGCAGGAGGGCCACGGTGGTGTGGCTCGGCCCGAGCGCGTCGCGCAGGATCGGATACGCCGCCTCGTAGGCGGCGAGCGAGCCGGTGAAGTCCTTGCGCAGGAACCGGAGCGCGCCCACGCCGTTGAGCGCCTCGCCGTGTCGCGTGCTGTTCGCGCCCAGCTGGCGCGCGAGGATCTGCTCCGCGCGCTCGGCGTGCAGGAGCGCCGCCGCGTAGTCGCCGCGGCGCTGTCGGGCCTCGCTGAGCCCCTGCTCGCAGATCGCGACATCGATCGACTCGGCGCCGAGCTGGGCGCGGTACAGCGCGAGCGCCCGCGTGAGCTCGCGCTCACCACGGTCGAGGTCGTTGCGCTGCTCGATGTAGAGCAGGCCGAGCACACACCGGGTGGCGGCGATGTCGGGATAGTCCGGGCCCCACGCCGCGACGCCGAGGGCGAGGGCGCGCTCGGCATCGGCCACCGCGGGCGCGGCCCGACCGAGTCGGCCCTGCGCGGTCGCGCGGTCGCGCAGCAGCGGGATCAGCCGGGGATCGGTCTTGCCCCACAGCGGCTCGGCGATCTCGAGCGCGCGCGACAGCGAGGCGACGGCGGCGCGCGCGTCACCCTCGGTGAGCTGGAGGTAGCCGCGCGCGCCCTCGAGCTGGACCCGGCGCGAGTCGCCGGGATGGCCGAGCCGGCGGATCCACAGCTCGCCCTGGGCGATCCACCACGCGATCTCGGCGGGGCGTTGCTCTCGACTGCCGGCGGTGACCGCCCTGTCGAGCCAGATGTCGGCGACGAGCTCGTCGTGGTGGCTGACCATCGCGCGCTCGATCGCGCGGTCGAACCGTGCGTGCGAGCCGGCGATGTCGCCGTGCGAGAGCTGGATCCGGGCCTCGAGGTACGCGATCTCCGCACCGACCTGCTCGTCGTCGAGATTCCCGGCGAGCTGTCTGGCCTCGGCGATCAACGGCTCGGCGCCGGCGACGTCGCCCATGGCGAGCAGCGGCCTGGCGCGCGCGAGCCGGCGACGGACCTCGGCGAGCTCGGCCTGCAGGTAGGTGAGGAGCGGCCGCGCCCGGGCCGGTCCTCGGCTGGCGTCGAGCTCGCGCAGCACGCGGGTGTCCGCGCACAGCTCGATGTCGCCGAGGCTGCTCCGGATCTCGCCGGCGTGTCCGACCGCCTGGCCGGGCCGGCTCTGCAGCGCCTCGGCCGCGGCGGCGAGCGCGCGGCGGCGGCCGGCCAGGCACTCCATGCGGAGATCGAGCATCGCGTCCGACTGGACGTGCTGCACGTGGGTGGCCTCGCACGCGTCCTTCTGCGCGGAGGTCCAGTGCTCGGCGTAGCGATCGAAGGCCTCGACGGTGGACGCCCACACGCGGGCCGCGAACGGCGCGCCGGTTCCGAGCAGTGCGGCGCGGACCTGCTGCCTGGTCGCCGGATCCCAGACACCGGCGAGCGCCGCGGGGTTGCTCGGGCACACCGCCGGCTCGTCGGGGCGGGTCCACGCGACAGCCGCCGCAGCGATCGCCAGCACGGCCATCAGCGCAGCGGCGGTCACCACGCGGCGGGTCCGCGCGCGGCTGCGGGTGAGCTCGACCAGCAGCGCGTCCATCGAGGCGAAGCGGTCGCCCGGCGCGAGCGCGAGGCCGCGCATCATCACGTCCCACAGCCAGCGCGGATACGACGGATCCGGTTCACCGCGGCGCGGCAGCGGCGCCTCGTGGAGGAGCGCGAAATCGCCGTAGGGCCGCTCGCCGTGGAGCGCTTCGTAGAGCGCAACGCAGAAGCTGAACTGATCGCTGCGCGCGTCGGCGGTGGCGCCGGTGAACAGCTCGGGCGCGAGGTAGCCCGGCGTGCCGGTGAGCGAGCCGGCCTCGGTCAATGCGGGGAGCGAGCTCGGCGTCGCGGCCGGACGGCGCGGCTCTCGGGCGGTCGCGGCCTCGCCGTCCTCGGCGCGGTCCGGATGCGCTGCGAACGCCAGCCCGAAATCGGCGACTCGCACCCGGCCGTCCTCGCCGACCAGGATGTTGTCGGGCTTGAAGTCGCGGTGGATGATCCCCACGCGGTGCGCGGCGGCCAGCCCCTGGCCCGCCGCCACATACCTCGCCACGACGTCGTGCCAGGCCCGCGGGCGCGGCTCGGCGCGCTGCCAGTCCCGCAGGGTCTCGCCCTTGACCAGCTCGATCGCGATGAACAGCCCGCCTTCGGGCAGGGCGCCGACCTCGTAGATCGTGACGACGTTGGGGTGAGACAACCGGGCTTGCGCCTGGGCCTCGCGCAGCAGCCGTTGCTCGGCCCGCGCGTTCCCGGCGTGGGTCGCGACCAGCTTGATCGCCACCTTGCGCTCGAGCTTCTCGTCGAACGCGGCGTAGACCGTGCCCATGCCTCCGGCGCCCAGGTGCTCGAGCAGCACGAACTGCTCCAGCCGGCGGAGCACCGGCCCGGTCGCTTCCCGCGCGGCGACCGGCTCCGGCGCGAGGCGCCGCGGATCCGACGGTGCGAGCGGCGTGTCGATCGTCGGTGACGTCTTGCTCGAGTCTTCGTGGCGCCGATGCAAGAAACCCTCTCCCGGCGAGAACTGACGCCATCGCGGCCGCGATCCAGCGGCCGAGAGAGATCCTATAGGTGAGTGGGGAACTCGGGGTCAATCGTTATCGAGGACGCATTCACAGGAGGAATGCAGCGAGATGTAGGGTAACCGGCACGCTCTACTTCGTCTTCTCGAGCGTCACGCTCATCCCGCGCGGGTGGCCTCGCCGAGCCGCTATCACATCGCTGTGCCGGCCGCCACACGGCCCGGCACGCGCACTTGCCGCCGGTGACATCGTCCGACCGCTCGCCGGCCGTTGGTGTATCGTCCTCGGAAACATGGATCTGGCAGGGGGAGACATGCGCTCGATGAACCGTGCCTGTACGGTGGGGCTGGTGCTCGCGCTCGCCGCCGGCTGCGGCGACAACGGCAAACCGGGTCTGCTCGTCGAGACCCGGGTTCCCAGGCGGGTCGTCGCCGCGGGCGAGCCGATCGACGCGCGCTGCGCCGTGCTCGACACCACCGGCCAACCCGCGCTCGACAAGCACGGCAATCCGCTGACCGACAGCGTCGAGCTCACCATCACCTATCGCGACCCGGATGCATTCGCGATGGACGCGGATGGCCGGGTCATCGCGGCGCGGGTGGGGACGGCGACCGCGCGGTGCGCAGCGCCCAGCCTCGACCTGATCGACGCCTCCGCGGCGGAGATCGAGATCATCGCCGGACCCGCCGTGCGGGTGGTCACGCAGCTCGCGAGTCGACTGTCCTCCGCCGGAGCGCCGGTCGGCGTCACCTGCCTGGCGTTCGACGCCTTCAACAACCGGGTCGCGATGTTCGAGCAGGCGCTCGCAGTGTCGCCGTTCGGCGCCGGGGTCACGACCTCTGCGACGGCCGTCACCGCGACCGCCGCGGGCGAGTACGATGTGTCGTGCGTCGTCAGCGGCGCGGCCGAGGTCGACGACGATCTGCTCGTCGTCGTGCCGGCGCTGCCGAGCGCGCTCACCGTCGCGGTCGCGCCCGAGCGCACCGTGTACGCGATCGACGAGCAGGTGACGCTGGTCGACGATGCGCGCGACCGCTTCGGCAACCGGGTCGACGACGTCGTGCTGTCGTACGGCTCGGCGCCCGGCGTGCCGTCGCCGTCGGAGGCCCAGTTCCAGTTCGCCGCCGACGGCGCCTTCGCGCTGACCGCGACCGTGACCTCGCCGACCCAGGACGCCATGCGGCTCACCGCTTCGCGCACCGTGTTCGTCAACTCGGCGGGGCCGGCGATCCAGTGCATGCGCGCCGACGCGCCGACCCAGGCCTCCGAGGCGTACATGCTGCAGCGCGCGCCGGGCACGCTCGTCGTCCCGGTCCATGTCACCGACGCGTTCCCGGTCCAGTCGGTCAAGATCAACGGCACGGCGGCGACCTTCAACCAGGCGACCGGCAACTACGAGGCCGGCGTCCCGATCGGCTTCGGCATGAGCTTCGTCGACGTGGTGGCGACCGATCAGTTCGGCAAGGAGAACAGCACCACGTGCTTCGTGCTCGCCGCCGACAGCTTCACCGCCGAGGATAGCCACATGCCGGGCGCGCTCGCCATGCGGCTCGATCCCAACGCGATCAGCGATCCGCAGCCGACCGGGCTCGACAGCCTCAACGCGTCGACAGCGGCCTGATCGCCGTCAACCCGATCCATGACGGCAGCTGCGGCTTCTTCGCTTGCAATCCGCGCGCGGACTACAACGCGGACTCGATCCGCTGGGACCCGCCGTCGAGCACGCTCGCCCTGGTCCCGGGCGGGCTGCGGGCGCAGGTCACGCTGCCCAACGTGCATCTGACGGTCAGCGCGTGCGGCACGACGTGCTGTATCGGCGGCTCGACCATCACCGTCAGGGCGGCCTCGGTCACGGCGACCGTGCAGTTCAGCCTGCAGCTCCAGGCCAACGGCAAGCTGCGCGCGGGGCTCGCCGGCGACCCGGCCGTCGCCGTCGGCAGCGTCAGCCTCGATGGCTCAGGGTTCTGCGGCTTCCTCGTCAACCTGCTCCAGAGCTTCTTCACCGGCACCGTCAAGAACAAGGTCCACGACGCGCTGGTCAGCTTCATCAACAGCGACGTCGCGCCGCTGCTCGATCAGCTGGTGTCGAGCCTGGACATCAACACGCTCGGCCGGTCGTTCTCGGTGCCGCGCCTCGACGGCTCGGGCAACCTCGGCCTGCAGTTCGGTCTGGCGTTCTCGTCGTTCGACATCACCGCGTCCCGCGCGCTCCTGGGCATCGGCACGCGGTTCACGCCGGCCGCGGTCGGGCAGAGCCGCCAGAGCCTGGGCGTGCCGCGGCGAACGCCGACCGCGCTGCTCGATCCGCCGGGCACCAGCGCCGCGCGGCCGGTCGGCCTGTCGCTCTACGAGGGCGTGCTCAACCAGGTGCTGCACAGCCTGTGGCGCGGCGGGTTCTTCCAGGCGGCGCTGCAGCTCGGCTCGGCGTCCGCGACGATCGACGCGCGGCTGCCGCCGGTCGCGATGATCTCCGGCAGCCAGGCCCAGCTCATGCTCGGCGGCATCGACGCGATGATCACCATCCCCGGCTTCATCGACACGCCGATCCATATCCTGTTCGGCGGGCGCGCGACCGCGTCGGTCACGCTCGGCGGTGACGCGCTCCACTTCGGCAACCTCACGCTGACGCAGCTGTTCGTGTCGTTCCAGGTCTCGCTGACGCAGAGCCAGCGGACCGCGATGGCGAGCTTCCTCACCCAGATCCTGCAGGGCACGCTCGCCGCGGCGATCAACAACGGCCTGCCGGCGTTCCCGATCCCGACGTTCGCGCTGCCCGCGAGCGCCAGCCAGTTCGGGCTGCCGCCCGGCGCCGTGCTCGGCATCCTCAATCCACAGCTGTCGACGTCGGGCGCGCACTTCGTGCTCGACGGCGGATTCGGGGTGCGGCAGTGATGCGGGCCTGCCTCGCGCTCGTGCTGGCGGCCTGTGCCTCGGGCACCATGGCGCCGCCGCCGCCCACCGAGATCAGCGTCGCGATCACCTCGCCCCAGCCCGGCGCGGAGCTCGTCGCGGCTCACCCGACGATCGCCGTCACCGGCACCGTCGCGGCGACCAACCCCCGCGGCGCGGTCGAGGCCTGGGTCAACGGCGTGCGCGTCGATGTCGTGGACGGCGCGTTCAGCGCCGAGGTCACGCCGGACGTCGGCATCAACCACATCAAGCTCGAGGCCGGCGACGGCGCCAGCGAGCTGGTCACGCGCGAGCTCGACGTGATGTGGGCGCCCGCGTACCTGGCACCGCGGGCAGGCGAGACCGGCTTCGACGCCACCGGGGCGCTCTCGCTCCAGCTCGGCCAGCGGTTCTTCGACGCGCGGCTGCTCGGCACCGCGCTCGACCGCTCCACCGATCCGATCGTGGCGCGCGACCTCGCCTCGGCGATCGAGCTGATCCTGTGGCACATCGACCTCGCAGGGCTGGTCACGGGCGGCATCCACCGCGGCGGCGGCGACACCACGATCGACATCACGCTGCCGTCGGTCACGCCGTCGGACATCGTCGCCGACGCGCGCATCGTCGACAGCCCGGCCGCGGTCGACCTCAAGATCGACCTGCTCGGCGTGTTCCTCGCCATGCACGGCAGCGCGACCCTCGCCGGCCGCACGCTCGCGATCGACGGCGGTGTCACGACCGACCTGCACGCCACCGCGCGACTCACCCTCGGCCTGGCCCCGGACGGCACGATCGCGGTCCACGCCACCGGCGTCACCGCCGGCATCGGGCCGCTCACGCCGGGCTTCGTGGGCCCCAACGCCGAGGAGCTCGACGCGCTGCTCACACTCGGCAGCAGCAACTTCCGCGCGCTGATCGAGGGCCTTCTGTCCGAGCTGATCCCCACGTTCACCGACCGCCTGCCGCCGCTGCTCGAGACCGTGCTCGGCACCGCCGGCAAGCTCCTCGACAACCTCCAGTTCACGCTCGACACCGGGCTCGGCCATCCCGTCATGCTCCAGCTCGACGGCCGCACCGGCGCGCTCGACGTCGCCGCCGGCGCGACCAGCGGCCACGTCACCATTCGCCAGGACCTCGCGATCACGACCTCCGGGTCGCCGGTCCACGCCGCCTCGCGCGGCGCGCCGCGCGTCGACGCCTCCGCCGCCGATCCGGTGCTCGACACCTCGGGTGTGCACCTCGCCGTGGGCCTGGACTTCCTCAATGCCCTGCTTCACGCGCTGTGGAATGCCGGCATGCTCGACGGCAAGCTCGATTCCGGGCTGGCGGCGAACGTGACCGCGCGGCTGCCGCCCGTCGTGCTCCCGACTCCCGCCGCATCGCCGTGCAAGATCGACGGCAAGCGCTGCGACGTCGTGCTCGAGCTCGGCCAGGTCGAGCTCGAGCTGCCCGGCTTCAGCCAGAGCTTCGGGGTCAGCGCCTCGGCCGGCGCGCGCATCGAGATCCACGGCGGCACCGTGTCGTTCCTGATCCAGAAGACTCCCGACGTCCGGGTCTGGGAGACCTCGGCGATGCCGGGGACGTTCACGCCGTCGGCGATCCAGTCGCTGATCGCGGCCGTCGTGTGGCCCAGGCTGTTCGGCGCGATCGGCGACCACCTGACCTTCGCGCTGCCGCTGCCCGATCTCGCATCGCTCCAGCTGGGCGATCTCGCTCCCGGCCTGGCCGACGCCCAGCTCGCGTTCCCGCTCCGCCAGCGCCCCAGCGTCGACGACGGCCTGCTCGTCCTCGGCGCCGACTTCGAGCTCGCCACGCCGCGGCCCCAGTAGCCGCCCGGCGCCGCGGTCGCCACATCAGAACACGTCGCTCCAATTGCTCTGTCCGGCTCTGGTGACCACAGCCTGGAGCACTGCTTCGAGGCTCTTCTCGTTGCTGCCGATCGTCTCCACTGCGTCCTTTCCAAGGATCTCGAGCAGCTTGGCTGTATCGGCCTTGATGAACGGCGGCCACTCCCACTTCGTGATCTGCTTTGTATGATAGCCGCGGGTCTTCTTCGCGAGCCCAGCCACCGCGAAGCAGACCGCGCACATGACACAACAGGGCTGGAAGATGCCGACATAATCAATCGACTTCACGGCTTTCGCGGCATCGTATTCGTCATCGGAGCCCAGTTCCTGCGCATACCGGGCAGCGGCGTAATCGCCGATCCGGAGCTCGGCGTGTTCTTCTTTGCGCTTCTGGCTGCTCAGCGAGTGCATCTTGGGCTCGTTGCTCTTCGGTTTGCGTTCCGCATTCTTCTGCCTGGTGGTCTTCAGATCGCGGTCGTTGTGCGATACCAAACGCTTGTTCTCGATGTCGGCACAGGCCGAGCAATTACGAGAGCTCTCCGGGAGTAGATCCTGAGCAACGCCGTCGAGATCGCGGGGATCATCGAAGGGTTTCTTTCCATAGGCGTCCTTGACGAGCCTCGCGATGTTCTTGCGGATGCCGGGGATCAGTTGCTCGACGGCGTTCTGGCTGATTGTCGTCATCCTCTTGGTCGT
>VBLP01000085.1:0-18741 GCA_005887925.1 Deltaproteobacteria bacterium
CGCCACGGCCGTCCGCCTGATCGCATCGCCCGGCGAGCATGCCGGCCGGCCGGTGGTCCAGGTCGTCGCGATCGAGGCCGCCCGCGCCGCCCCGGCCGACGACGCCGCGCGCGCCGACGACCGCGCGGCCGACAAGCAGCGGATCGAGAGCCTGGGCCTGGTCGCCGGCGGGATCGCGCATGACTTCAACAACCTGCTGGTCGGTGTGCTCGCCGAGGCCAGCGCGGCGCGCGAGGACCCGCAGATCGGCGAGACCGTGCGCGAGGCGCTGCGCCGGATCGAGGCCGCCGCAGGACGGATGACCCAGCTCACCAGGCAGCTCCTGGCCTACGCCGGCCGCGGCCGGTTCGTCTCCGTGCGGCTCGACCCCGACGTCCTGCTCGGCGAGCTGCGCGATCAGCTGGTGCGGATCGTGCCCCGCGCGACCGTCCTCGAGATCGCGCCCGGCGCCGGCGGCGTCGTGGTCGAGGCCGATCCTCACCTCCTGCGCCAGGTCGTGATCAACCTCGTCGCCAACGCCGGGGACGCCGGCAGCCACCGCGTCGAGGTCGCGAGCCGGATCCTGTCGCGCGAGAACGCCCCGTGGTGGCAGCTCGAGGTCAGCGACGATGGCGCGGGGATCGAGCCGCAGACCCTGGCGCGGATCTTCGACCCGTTCTTCTCCACCAAGACCGACCGCCACGGCCTCGGCCTGTCGGCCGTCCACGGCATCGTGCGGCGGCTCGGCGGCGACATCGAGGTCGACTCCAGGCCCGGCCAGGGCGCCCGGTTCCGGGTCCGCCTGCCGATCGTGCCGGGGCTCGAGCCGCCCCCGCCCAGGCGGGTCGACGTCAGCATGCCGATCCCGCGGCTCGCCGGCGTCCGCGTGCTGGTCGCCGACGACGAGCCCTCCGTCCGCGCGACCGTCCGCCGGCTCCTCGAGCGCCGCGGCGCCACCGTCGTCGTCGCGGCCGACGGCCTCGAGGCCGAGGCACGGCTGCGCGACGAGCGGTTCGACCTGGTGGTGCTCGACGTGCAGATGCCCGGCAGGAGCGGCTATGACGTGCTGGCGTTCGCGCGGGCGAACGAGCCGGCGCTGCCGGTGGTGCTGATGTCGGGGTACACCGGGCGGGTACGCGGCGAGGGCGGCGAGGAGGAACCGGACTCGTTCATCGAGAAGCCGTTCACGGCCAAGGTGATCGACACCGTGATCGACGAGATCCTGCGCAACCGCTCCGGCCGCCCGCGCTGACGGCCCCCTGACGGTACAAGCTCACCTCAGTGGGACAGCCGTACCGATCGCTGCGCAGTATCGCTGCAGGGTCGGCATCTTGACGTCGCCGCCGGCTTCGAGCTTAGACACGACGGACGCCGAGGTCTTCATGCGAGCAGCGACCGCAGTCTGCGTGAGCTGCCTTCGCTCCCGGATCGCAACGAGCTTGCGCGCCAGCTTGCGCCGCCACATCGCCTCGGCGACCAGCCTGGGAAACCTCGGGTTGGCCGCGGTCCGTTCCGCCTCGATCTCGTCGAGAAAGTCCGTCGCCATGCCGTCAGGCTACGTCCTAAACAGCATCGTCAATGAATGTCGTGCCACTTATAGACGCGATCGGCGGTGATGGTCCTGACCCCGATCATCGCTCCACCACCGCACGCTGTTCACAGCCACCGACGCCGACCGCCTGCCGTGCACCGACTGCCGATGGCCGACTGCCGATGGCCGACTGCCGATGGCCGATGGCCGACTGCCGACCGCCGACCGCCGAATGGGCCGATGGGCCGATCGCCGATCGCCGACCGCCGACCGCCGACCGCCGACCGCCGACCGCCGACCGCCGACCGCCGATGGCCGACCGCCGATGGCCGACCGCCGATCGCCGAACGCCGATAGCCGACTGCCGATGGCCGACTGCAGACACAGCTGACATGGTTCCGCGGCCTGGCTTCGGCGAGCGGCTCCCGGCGAGCGGCTTCCGGCGAGCGGCTTCCGGCGAGCGGCTTCCGGCGACGGCTTCCGGCGGGCGGCCTTCGGTGGGCGGTCTTCGGCGGCGGCCTTCGGTAGACGGCTTCGGCGAGGGGCTTCGCAGTAGCTTTGATGGATGGCACGAAAGAGCAAGTAACCCGAGGGTTCTCCCGGCTGACACAGCTCACCTCTCGGTGCCTCCTCCCCCCGCGGCGGGGCCGCCCTGCGCCCGTCCGCGCACGACCTCGCGCCAAACGCCCGCGCGTTCGGACGACCCGGACACCCGCCGCGAAGCCCGACCACGGAGAGATCACATGCGTCGGCGAGAGCGTTTGTCACGGGTCTTGCGCGGATCGGTCGCGACGGGCGTAGCCCCGCCGCGGAAGTCGTCGGCCGGAGGCGTTCCCTTTCCGAGATGGAATCACACAGGAGAACATGCACATGTTGGTTGCTTACGATGTCGCCCTGGATCTGATTCGAGCCCTGCGCCCGGTGGTCGCGCAGCTTCGCCAGTACAGCGCCGATACCGCGGATCAGGTCGAGCGCGCGGCGAGTAGCATCGTGCTCAATCTGGCGGAAGGCGATCGCCGTCATGGCCGCGATCCACGGCGGTTCTGGGCAATGGCGCACGGCAGCGCCGGCGAGATCCGCGGCGCGCTTGATCTGGCGGACGCGTGGGGCTGGCACGTCGACAGCGCGCAAGCGCGTGGGCTACTCGACCGCGAGTTGGGCTTGCTGTGGGGGCTGACCCGCCGGACTCGGGCAAAGGAAGCGCCGAGTCGCCCAACCGTGACGATGAAGGGGGAGCCGCCCCGAGATCATCTCTCCGACGATCGCGCTGCCTCGCAGCCGCGGCGGTGAGCGCGGGCATCGGGGCTGGCCGCGCCCGCAGCGAGGGCGGCGAGGAGAAGCCGGACTCGTTCATCGAGAAGCCGTTCACGGCGAAGGTGATCGACACCGTGATCGACGAGATCTGCGCAACCGCTCCGGCCACCCGCGCTGACGGGCTGCGCTTCACCATTCCGGTGGAAGCGTATTCTCGGCGAACCACTGCGCGAGGCCCGACTCCAGCATCCGTCCGGCGGCGATATCCTCGAAGACCGCTGCCAGATCGTCTTCCGATGCACTGATCTCGATGCCATTGAGCCGCAGGAACATCAGCGACACCACGCAGGCGGTGCGCTTGTTGCCATCGACGAATGCGTGACCCTTCGCAATGGCGTAGCCGACCATCGTTCTCGCCCGGGCGAGGGCGCTATCGAGGATGCCTTCGTTGAGCATTCCGTCCTCGCCGCCGTGGCGCCGCAGCTGCTCCGCGTGCACGCGGAGTGCGACGAGCTTCGGAATCCAGACGATCTCGCGGCTCACAGCGCAAGGCGGGCGAGGCACTTCTCGTGCTGGCTCATCACCTCGCGTGCGACGGTCATCTGGAAGTCGGCATCGAGCTCTTGGGGGGCCCTGGAACCGTAGAACGACCGGATCGCCGCCACCGGAATCGCCGGGCTGTCATGTCCGCGCTGCTCGCCCTGTGCCCGGGCATCCCTCCAGGGCCGCTCGAAGTGCGTCAGCTTGCTGAGATACGACGCCGGAAGATCGCCATAGTAGGCGAGCACGTCATCGATATGGACCTTGTCCTCGTCGGTGAGGCCGGGCCCGCGACTGGCCAGGTCCGGTGCCGAGATAGTTCGGAGGCCCTTGTGCTCGTGGTACAGGACCGGCACCACCGGACCTTGGGCCCACGCCTTGATCGCGTCGCTGAACAGCGGCTCGCCCTTCGCGATCGCCCAGACCTGGGCATAGTACACGAGCTTCTGCAGCTTCAAGGTCGTGATGCGACCCTGCCGCTCCAGGATGTACCTCGCGACGTCGAACACGTGAGCCATGCGGCAACTGTGCACGGGGATGATCCCGTGCGCAACCAGGGGAGATCTCCGCGGCTCTCCCGGGGGACCACGGGCTGGGCTGCGCTCGACGCTCGATCAGCGGCCTGCTTTCGGCGGCGCAGATCGGTCAGCGATCCGTCGCGTTGCGTCTGTCCGTGGCACCGCCGGTCTCGGCGGCCTCGATCATGTCAGCGCGCCTGCTCAGCGAGCTTGTTCTGTTGTTCCAGATCAGACTCGACGAGCCGGCGACAAAGCCGGCCAGTCGAGAAACCAGACCGTGCCGGCGGCATCGCCGGCGATGACCGCGGTCTCGGTTGCGGTGACGGAGCCGAAGAAGGTGTCACCGCGATGTGTGAGGATGCACGTGCAAGTCTCGAGGTCCCAGACCTTGAGCGTCCCGTCATCGGATACCGAGACAACGTAGCAGCCGTCGGGCGTCACCGCGCACTCGTTCACGTAGCCGGTGTGGCCTTCGAGCGTGGCTTGAACGCGGCCGGTGCCCAGATCCCAGACCTTGAGTGTTCTGTCAGCTGACGCGGACACCGCGCGTTGACCGTCCGGGGTCAGCACGCATGCATTCACCCGGTCGGCGTGGCCTTGGAGCGTAGCAAGGACACGGCCGGTGAGGAGGTCCCAGACCTTGAGCGTGTCGTCGCCGGAGCCGGAAACCACGCGGTGACCGTCCGGCGTAACCGCGCACGCTGTCACCCGGCGGCCGTGGCCTTCGAGGGTGGCCAGTGTGCGACCGGTATCGAGGTCCCAGACCTTGAGCGTCCGGTCGAGCGATGCGGAGACCATC
The DNA here is from genome assembly GCA_005887925.1 of Deltaproteobacteria bacterium. GTDB lineage: Bacteria > Myxococcota_A > Polyangia > Haliangiales > Haliangiaceae > JABFXX01. Next base: position 4,622 of record VBLP01000085.1, read on the forward strand.
GGTCCAAAGACGCCGAGACTGCGTGCTGGCCGTCGGGCGTCACTGCGCAGGCTGTCACAGAGGCGGTATGGCCCGCGAGCGTAGCCCGAACACGACAGGTGGTGAGATCCCACAGCTTGATCTTCTCGTCCCGGGACGTGGAGACCATCGCTTGACCGTCAGGCGTCACAACACACGCGGTAACCCAGTCCGTGTGGCCTTCGAAGCTGGCGCGGATGCGGCCGGCGGTAAAGTCCCAGACCTTGACCGTCTGATCGTTGGACGCTGAGACCACACGCCGGCTGTCGGGTGTAACCGCGCATGCGTTTACCCAGTTCGCGTGGCCCTCGAGGGTCGCAAGCACGCCACCGGTGGAGAGATCCCAGAGCTTGAGCGTCCGGTCATCGGACGCTGACACCATGCCGTGGCCGTCGGGTGTCACCGCGCAGGCAGTCACCGGCTCGGTGTGGCCTTCGAAGATCCGGCCTACGCGACCGGTCGCGAAATCCCAGAGCCTGAGTGTCCGGTCATGGGACGCCGAGACCACCTGCTGGCCGTCGGGCGTCATCACGCACGCGTTCACCCAATCCGTGTGGCCCTCGAGCGTCGCGCGCACGCGACGAGCGACGAGGTCCCAGAGCTTGAGCGTTCGGTCGAAGGACGCCGAGACGGCCTGCTGCCCGTCGGGTGTCACTGCACACGCGGTCACCGAGTCGGTATGACCTTCGAGCGTGGCGAGGGTCTGGCCAGTGCCATCCCATAACCTGAGTGTGCCGTCGAGCGACGCCGAGACCACGCGGCGGCCGTCGGGTGTCATCGCGCACGCGTTCACCCAGCTGGTGTGGCCCACAAAGGTAGCGAGGACAACGCCGGTGGCGAGGTCCCAGAGCTTGAGCGTTCGGTCAAGGGATGCCGAGAGGAGGCGACGGCCGTCATGCGTCACGGCGCATGCGGTCACCCGCTCGGAGTGGCCTTCGAAGATCGCGAGCATCCGACCTGTAACGAGATCCCAGAGCCTGAGCGTTTGGTCCTGCGATGCCGAGACAGCGCGCCGACCGTCCGGCATCACCGCACACGTGTGTACCCAGTGGGAGTGGCCAACGAGGTTACGCACCAGCGCGGCGCTCTCCCGGCTGACCACCTGCCGCACGCACAAGAACGCCGCGCCGGAGGGAATTCGAAGTTGGGCGCCGAGGTCCTCTGCGCTCCACCCCGACCGCCGCAACCGGTTCCAAACAAGCGCCATCGTCGCCTCGAGTGCATGAGGGGACACCGCAGGCTGACCAGCCTGCCACCCCGAGGGGAAGATGCTGTACAGCCAGTGAGATTCGCGGCCCAGCGCTCTGGCCAGATCACCGAATCGCGTGGCGACCACAGCGTCATGGCTGCGGCAACGCTCGGCCGCCGAGGTAAGATCGATCTCCGTCTCGTACACACCAATCTCGCGACACTTCGCTTCCAGGAAGCTCATATCAGCCGCAAGCCGCCACGCATCTGCCCACTCGTCGGCCTCCACGCGGTGGATCAGCGCATGGCGCAGCGCGTATTGCCGCTCCGCTCCTGCCGACGGGGTTGGCCACGTCGCCAGCCCCTCGGCCAGCGTCGCATGGTGGGCCCGTAGCACCTCCGGACCGAGCCACTCGGCGATCAACTCGCGCACCCAGTCGTGGCGCGGGCGATACGCGATGGTGCCGGCCCACGATGCTGGTTCCTCGAGCAGCAGTGCGAGCGCGTCGCGAACGAACCGCTCTTTCTCCTCGTAGCGCCAGCCAGCAAGCCGGGCGAGGACGTCCAGCGAGAGCGCGTCTCTCGCCGCACAGAGCAGGCCCAGCCCCTCGCGGACGGCTTTGTCCGACGCCGCGCGCTTCCACACCTCGCCGATCAGCTCCCGCAGACCGCGCGGGATCCGGTCGGCCCGGCGCTGGTCAGCGCGCAAGTCGCGCATGTGCTCGTGGACCATCACGGCGTGCAGCACGTTACCTTCGGCGCGCGCGATCGCAGCGTCTCTCGTCTCCGCCGACAGTGGCGGCTCGTACTCGGACGCGGCAGCTTGCCAGAAGCCGCGCACGACGGCGTCATTCGAGGCTGCCCAGCGTGCATCGTCGAGATTCAGGCGGCGCGCCCCGCGTGCCTCGAGCCAGCCGAGGTGCGGATAGGCCGGCCTCGTCGCGCACAGAAAGCAGATGCCGAGCGGTACGACGTGCGGCAAGAAGCGCGGCAGCGGATTCTCGCCTGGCTCGGCGCGCGTCTCGTCGAGACCATCGACCACGACCACCAGTCGCCCGGTGGTGCCGAGCTGTTTCGATACCTGGCTGAGCAGCTCGATCATGCGCCGTTCGGGCTTGGCGGCTGCGTCGCGGCACTCAGGAAATGCCACCTCGATCTGCGCCGCCAGTGATTCGGCGATTACCTCGGGCTGATCCCAGTCGGCGACCTGGCTCCGGATCAGATGATGCGGCACCTTGCCGGCCTTGGCCTCGCGCCGCGCAAGCCAGGCGGCGAGGATCGCGCTCTTGCCCATGCCCGGGCCGCCGATGACGACGACCCAGCGGGTGTCGCGCGGCCCTTCGAGCCAGCTGTCGATCTGGGCCAGCACGTCATCGCGTCCAACGAGCCAGCTCGTGCGCCATTCCGGCGTGTCGCCGCGCCCGAACCGGACGTGACGTTGCCGCTCTGCCGTGAAGTCGATCAGCCCGGCCTGCTTCGGCGGCACAGACCGGGCTATCGAGGGTCCGAACCGTTGCGTCCGCCTGTCGCGTTGCCAGCGCCAGCCACCTCATCGAGGATCTGGGCGAGCCTCTCGAGCTTGTCTTGCTGTTCCAGATAGCGAATCGCGTCCACGGCGCGTGTCGTCTGGGAGGCGTTGCCGCCGGAAAGGTACCCCGGCGGAATCGCCGCGCGGAACAGCACCACGTCGAACTGCGAGGGCAGGAGACCCATGAGCCGTGTCAGCAACACATCGCGTGTCGCATGCGCCGGGGTGTTCGAATGCGTCGCGCGCCCACCCGGCGGCGCCGTGCCGTGAGATCGATCGGCGTTGGCGACGGTGCCACTGGCGGCCAGGTCGGCGAGAACGAGCAGCTTCGGGTCGACGCCGATACGGACCTTGAGCTCCGGCCGGTCGCTGTCGCGGAGGCCTTCGAGGCTGATCGCGGCGCGGCCCTGGAGGAACGCGGCGGCAACGGATTCGCGCTCGCCGAGGCCGCCGTAGAAGCCGATCGCGAAGTTGCGGGCGGCATCGTCGAGGATCGAGCCGCCCATGCCGACGACGCAGTCGACATGTGCAAGCAGCGCCTCGGCCTGCGGCTCGCTGTAGCAGGCGCTGAGCACGACGAGCTTCACCGACGCGCCGGCTGCGCCGAAGGTCGCCTCGAGTGCCTCGGTCGTCACCAGCTGCGGCCGGCCGTCCGGGCCCTGGAAGAACAGACCGTGGCGGAGCTGGCTCTCGCTGCTGCCAGGTACATCGCCGACATCCCGGCGCACCCCGGCACGCGGGATCCCGGACTCGGAGCCGCCATGGCCGCTGAAGTGGACGATGGTAGGTCGGAGCTTGCGAAGCTCGCGGAGCAGGTCCAGGGGCTGGGCGGCCCATCGCGTCACCAGGTCGAACTGGTCGCGGTGGCCGCTGCGCTCGAGCTCGGCCTGGATCGCCCGGGCCTCCTGATCGAGCGCGAGGTGCGGCGTGCCTGCTGGATTCGCGGCCAGGAACAGGATGGTGTGCTTGTTCATGACAGACCGAGCCATCTGTGATGAGGCGACGGAGCCATCCCGATCACGACACGAAATCGCGCGTGTGGCAGCGCGTCGGCGGTCTCGCCACCGCGCGGCGCGGCCGCGAGCGGGTCCTCCTCGGAGAGCGCAGCCGAGGCGCGGGGGACCCCCAGCGGGCAGGCGCGCAGCGCCGTAGCCCGCGGGGCTCACCGGTGGCGAGAGCAGACCGGCCGCCGTGGCCGCGGTCCGGGAGGGTGCTGCGAAGCAGAGAACGCCCGGGGGGCGCGCCGAGGCGGAGCGGGTCCGAGGAGGAACCCCGAGCGTGACAGCCGCGCGGCCCCCGCGACAGCACCGATCCACGACGCTACCGCGATCGCAGGAGCACAACGCCGAGGCGGAGCGGGTCCGAGGGGGAACCCGAGCGTGACAGCCGCGCGGCCCCCGCGACAGCACCGATCCACGACGCTACCGCGATCGCAGGAGCACCGCGCCGAGGCGGAGCGGGTCCGAGGAGGAACCCGAGCGTGACAGCCGCGCGGCCCCCGCAACAGCACCGGCGCGCGGCACTCGCGACAGCACCGGCGCGCGATGGCACCGGCGCAGCTTACCGGGCCCGCAGCAGGAGCTTGCCCCAGGGGTCGAAGACGGCCGGGGTGTTGGCTTCGAGGGTGAGCTCGCCCTCGCCGATCAGCGGCTCGTAGCCGCGGGCGACGACCATGAGGGTGTAGGTCCCGGGAACGGGGACCGGCTGCTTGAGGACGACCTCGCCCTGGGCGTTGGACCGGCCGTAGGCCAGGACCTGGTCGTCGAGGCGGTTGACGTCGACGGCGCCGGCCTTGACGCCGGGGCGCAGCACCATGACGAGGGCGTCGCGGACGGGAGCTTCGTTGGCGACGTCGAGGACGCGGCTCTGGATCTGGACACCCTCGGCGGGGGCCTCGATGGCGGACGGCTGGAGCTCGACGGCGGTCTGGCCCTCGCGCGGCGTCCAGCCAGCGGTGGCGATGGCGAGCAGGTCGCTCGCGGCGGCGATCGGGCGGGCGCGGCCGCCGGCCTGGACGATCTCGATGATGTCGCCGGCGGCGTTCTGCTTGGTGCGGACGGCGGAGGCGATCCCGATCAGGCGGCCGTCATCGCCGACGGCGGGGCCGCCGGAGTTGCCGTGGCGGATGGCGGCGTCGGTCTTGAGGAAGTCCTTGCCGTCGGCGCCGTCGACGCCGCTCCAGCCCTCGACCTCGCCTTCGCTCAAGGTCAGGCCACCGCCGCCGACGTCGGGGTAGCCGAGCACCCAGAGGCGCTGGCCCATCTTGACGTCCGCGGTGCGGGCGAGCGGGAGGGTCGGCCAGGTGGCGCCGCTGGTGGCGGGGTTCCAGGTCCGGCCGTCGAGGTCCATGTCGCACTTGATGAGCGCGAGGTCGAGCTCGCGCTGCAGCTTGCTGCGGCTCGGCTTGCCGGCGCAGTGCAGCTGCGGCGCCTTGTCCTGCTCGCTGAACCGGCCGATGACGAAGACGTCGTGGAGCCGGCCGTTGCGATCGTGGATCACGTGGTAGTTGGTGAGGATCGAGCCATCGGCGCCGACGATGACGCCGGAGCCGCCGCCGCGGGCGCGCAGCCGGCCGTCGACGACGTCGGCGACGACGACCATGACGGTCGCTTCGAAGGCGCGGGCGACGGGGTTGGGGTACTTGCGGGCCGACAGGTGGCCGGTCTGCGGCACGAGCGGCAGGCCGGTCTGGGTCGCGACCCGCAAGGTCGGCGCGACGATGTCCTCGAGCTGATCGATCTCGGCGGGCGAGCCGAAGAAGGTGATGACGTAGATCTGCTCGCGATCGATCGTGGCGTACTCGAGCGCGCGGTCGATGCGCGGCACGTCGCCCTTGTCGGGCGCGTGGGCGAAGCGGTACGCGGTGCGCAGCCACTGGTGGTCCTCTATCGAGCGCACCGAGCTGTCGTCGAGCGAGTACAGCTCGCCCCATCGGGTGCGGCGGTCGAGATCGAGGCCGGTGACGATGTTGCTCCAGGCGGGCTTCTTGTCGATCAGCACCTCGATGCGCGCGGTGGGCTCGGCGGTCGAGGTCAGCTCGACGCGGTACGGCGCGTTGCTCGACCTGGTCTGCGGCGCGATGTCGTGCACGATCCGCGGCGGCGGCAGGGGCTCGCCGGCGGTGACCAGCCAGCCCCGGGGATGATCGAACGACAGGCCGTGCTCGGTGCCGGGGTCGAACGGCACGGCGGGCGGGGTGACCAGCCCCTCGTGGATGCGGCCGGCGATCACGATGATGACGAACGCGATCACGAGCACGACGATGTCGTGGCGGCGGTACTGGACGCGCAGCCCGGCGAGGTCGCTGCGCGCACGCTCGCGCAGCCGGGCGATCGCGGCGGACGCGATCGCGACGGGGTCGAAGTCGTCGTCGACAGCGTCGTCGGCGAGCTCGGCGCGCCCGGGCTGGGTCGCGGCGCGTCCGGGCTGGGTCGCGGCGCGTCCGGGATGCGGAAGGATACGGCTGATCTCGGCACGCGCGGCCTGGCCGGCCTCACCGGGCTGGCCCGACTGTGACGACGGCCGTTCGCCGGGCTGGCCGGCGGCGGTGCTGGCCGCGTTGGCAGCGATGTCGTCGGCGAGCGCGCGCAGGATCCGCTCGCGCTGCATGCGCACGGTGGTGACGGGATCGGCGCTCGCGATCTCGGCGGCGGTGGGGATCGGGGGAAGCTCGGGCTCGCCGGCGGCGAAGCGAGCGCGCGTGACCTCGATCGCGGCGCCGGCGGCGGCTGCGGCCACCAGGGCGGCGCCCGGCGCGGACTCGATGTCGCCGACCATCTCTCCCACGATGCGCGCGGCCTCGTACGCCGCGGCGGCGGGGCTGGGCATCTGCGGTGGCGGGGATACCGGCGCCGGGGGTGGCACGGCCTCGCCCGACGGCGGAAACGACTCGGAGGCGTCGAGCGGCCAGCCGTCGTGGTCGATCGCGACGGCGGACGCCTCGAAGCCGGCGCGGCGGTCTCCGGCGCGGCGGTCGGCGACGCGGCGATCATGCTCGGGCCACGACGAGCCGGCGGATGCCTCATCGACGTCGGACGACCGTGCGCGGCTGATCGCCTCGGATGCAGTCGCGGCAGGTGCTGCGACCGAAGCACCCTGCGGCAGCGAGATCGATGACTCGGCTGCGGATCCCGGCCGCCGCGATGCCAGCGCTTCGGTCGGGGGCTCGACGGCCGATGACCTCGCCGCTTCGACCGCTAGCTCGGCGGCGCCCCTCGGCGGATCGGCCACTGGCCCGGCTACGGCCCTCGGCGGATCGGCCGTTGCGATCGCCTCGGTGATCGCCGTGGTCGAGGAGGTCGACCCGCTCGCGGCCACGGTTGCGGCCTCGGCACGCGAAGTGACAGCCTCGGCAGGCGAAGTGACAGCCTCGGCGGCCGGAGTCACAGCTTCGGCGGCCGGAGTCACAGCCTCGGCGGCCGGAGTCACAGCCTCGGCAGGCGGAGTCACAGCCTCGGCGGCCGGAGTCACAGCTTCGGCGGCCGGAATCACACCCTCGGCAGGCGGAGTCACAGCTTCGGCGGCCGAGGTTGCGGCTGGAGTCACAGCCTCGGCAGGCGGAGTCACAGCCTCGGCGGCCGGAGTCACAGCCTTGGCAGGCGGAGTCACAGCCTCGGCAGGCGGAGTCACAGCCTCGGCAGGCGGAGTCACAGCCTCGGCGGCCGGAGTCACAGCCTCGGCGGCCGCAGTTGCGGTCTCGGCAGCGAGAGTCGGAGCCTCGGTGGCTGGAGTCGCAGCGTGGGCGGCCGAGGACGGGGTCGGGGTCTGGGCGGCGATCGACGGAGGCGCCTCGGGGCTCCCGGCGACTGGCGTCCTGCGCTGGCGCTTGGGCTTGGGCTTCCTGTCGTCGGTCATGTGCCGGTGCCCCGGAACGGCGACTGCGCCAGCAGGTGCTGCGAGAACCGCCAGATCAGGCCGAACACGCCCGCCGCGCTCACGGCGGCGTACGCGACGGCGTACCACGGGTGCTGGGCCATCCCGCTCTGCACGACCCAGCCGGTGACCAGCGTGAACTGTCCGTTGAAGGCAGCGGCCAGGAGCAGGCCGATCATCAGCAGGATGCCGCGCACCGGGGCGCTGCGGCGCGAGAACTTGGCGCGGCCCATCACGTAGCCGAGCACGCCGGCGAACGAGGCATGCGCGAGCGTGGTCACGACGGCCTGCGCCGCGCCGATCGAGAGGTAGATCTCGTGGTGCTGGCCGGACAGGCGGTGGTAGTTGATCCACACGGCGAAGCCGGTGCCGCAGGCCATCATGTAGACGATGCCGTCCATCGGCTCGTCGAACTCCCGCGACATGTAGATGGTGTAGCGAACGACGGCGTACTTGCACATCTCTTGCGAGAGGCCGATGATCAGGATCGCGTGGAGGGTGCGATCGAGGGAGAACGGATCGAGGCCGGCGATGCCGAGCGGCGCGGGTGCGACGAACTGCGACTGCACGAAGTCGGCGAGCGGAGCAGCGATCAGCGCGCCGAGCACGCACACGCCGGCCACGAGCGGCTTGGGCTCGGGCTCGTGGCGGTCCATGAGGTAGAAGAAGCCCAGCCACAGCGCGGCAGGGATCGCCGCCATGCCGGCGGCCAGCAGCGGACCCAGGCTCACGGCCCGGTGGAGGCCGACGACGAGCTCGACGAGCCAGGCGAGCAGCACGAAGCCGACGAGGCCGGCGATCAGCAGGAAGCCGACCTGCGCCCGGGCTCGGCGGAGCGACCTGCGCGGCGGCATCTGCATGCCGAAATTCTACGCTGCCCGAGCTTTGCGCGGGCGCTCGCCCACCCCTTAGAATCCTCGCCACCTGTTCCGACGGGGTTTATGGCCAAAAATCGCGGCACCGACGCGCAGTTGCTGACCATGCACGAGCTGGCGGCCTACCTTCACCTCGACGAGGCGACGGTCTCCAAGCTCGTGATGCAGGGCAAGATTCCCTCGCTGCAGGTCGACCGGCAGTGGCGATTCCGGCGCACGGCGATCGACTAGTGGATCGAGCAGCAGCTGGTCGGCGACGACGAGAACTTCGCCGACGTCCCGGACGGTATGAAGCTCTCGCTCGACGACCTCCTGCCGGATCAGGCGATCATCACGAACCTGCGGGCGCGCACGCCGGTCGGCGTGATCGAGGAGCTCGCCGCGCGCGCCTACACCAACGGCTGGCTGTCCGACAAGCCGTGGTTCGTCGGCGCGGTGGTCGAGCGCGAGTCGCTGTCCTCGACGGCGATGGAGGGCGGTGTCGCGTTCCTCCATACCCGCGCCAAGGACAAGGGCAAGATCGCGCGGCCGTTCATCGTCGTCGGCCGGTCGTGGGAGGGCATCATGTTCGGGGGGCCCGACAACGGCCCGACGTACCTGTTCTTCCTGCTCGGCCTCAAGTACGACAGGCTGCACCTGCCGATCCTGGGGCGTCTCGCCCGCGCGCTGCGCAACCCGGCGACGATCGCCAAGCTGCGCGCGCTGAGCTCGCCCGACCAGATCCGAGCGCTGCTGCTCAAGGAGGACGCGGCCGTGCGCCTGGGCCACGCTCCCGAGATCCAGGCCCCGGCGGCGTTCAAGCCCAAGCTCGATCGGACGCTGCGGCTGCGCGCGATCCGGCGGCTACAGTCTCAGAAGCAGGCCGAGATCAGCTCCGCCGCGCGCCGCGACGCCGCGAAGGGCGAACCGGCCGGGCGCGCTACGAGGTCGCCGAGGGCCGAGCCCGCCGCCAAGCCGGCGCGCGCATCCGCCAAGCCCGCATCCGCCAAGCCCGCATCCGCCAAGCCCGCATCCGCCAAGCCCGCATCCGCCAAGCCCGCATCCGCCAAGCCGCTCGCGGGAGACAAGCCCGCTCCCGCGAAGCCCGCGCCCGCCAAGCCGCTCGCAGGAGACAAGCCCGCCAAGCCCCTCGCGGAAGACAAGCCCGCCAAGCCCCTCGCGGGAGACAAGCCTGCCAAGCCCCTCGCGGGAGACAAGCCCGCCAAGCCCCTCGCGGGAGACAAGCCCGCCAAGCCCCTCGCGGGAGACAGGCCCGCCAAGCCCCTCGCAGGAGACAAGCCCGCCAAGCCCCTCGCGGCAGACAAGCCCGCCACGCCCGCATCGGCCAAGCCCGAACCGGCCAAGCCCAAACCGGCCAAGCCCGAACCGGCCAAGCCCGAACCGGCCAAGCCGCTCGCGGGAGACAAGCCGGCCAAGCCTGCGCCGAGGAGCGAGCGCCGCCCGGCGTGATCTACGTCGAGGCGATGGCCGAGGGCCTACGCTATGATCGAAGGATGGGGCGCACTGCCCTGTACCGCGATCCAGCTCCGTTTCGTCCTGCGCGGGCCGAGATCCAGCTCGATGGCTCGGTCGTCCAGCTCGCGATGCCCGATGGCAAGCAGCGCCGCCTGCCGCTCGATGGCTGCGCGGCCACGCTGGCCGATGGCTGCTTCGCGGCGCGCGGTGCTCCGCGGAGCGTCGCGCGGCCGGAGCGCCGGTTCGTCCGCATGTTGATCCTCGAGCGCGGCGACGAGCGCCACGTGATCATCACGCCGCCCGAGCTCGGCGCGGTCGCGCCCAACGTGGTCCGCTTGCCGGAAGCGCCCGACGACGCGGCGATCATCGACGGCGCGACCTGGGACGCGCTCACCGACTGGGTGATGGGCGGCGGCCGGCTCACCGGCTACTCGATCGCCGACCTCGCCCGGATCGCGGCGATCGCGAGCTGGCAGTTCGCGGCCACGCTCGGCGAGGTCGCGGCGGAGCGCGCGCTCGAGCTGGTGGAGGCCGCGCGCGGCCCGCTGCGCGGCGTCGGCGATCTCGATGCCGTGCTGCACCCGCTGGCCGCCGCGGCTCGCCAGTCGCCGCGCGTGGCCCATGCGCTGCTCGCGGCGCTCGCGCGCGCCGCCGATCCCGGCCGCCACCAGCGCCGCGCCTGAAGTGGCGCGCCGGCCGAGCGCGCGGTAGGTTCGCGAGGTGCGAAGCGCGATCGCGATCCGCGCCATCGGCGCCGTCATCGCCTGCGGAGCGCTCGCGTGCCAGAGCAGCGACGTGTCGCGCCAGGTCGGCGCGCGCTGCGACCGCTCGTCCGAGTGCGCGGAGCGCTGCCTGTTCCCCGGGGCAGATTACCCCGGCGGGTTCTGCACGATCGGCTGCACCGGCCGCACCGACTGCCCGAGCGGCACGACGTGCGCGGACCGCGAGGGCGGCGTCTGCCTGTTCGAGTGCGCCAGCGATGCCAGCTGCGCATTCCTCGGCACCGGCTGGGGCTGCAAGTCCGTCGACCTGCGCGGCGGCGGCATCAAGGTGATGGTGTGCGCCGGCGGCTGATCGCATGCGCGCTGATCGCGGCCGGAGGCGCGGCGCATGCGCAACCGGCGCCCGATCCGGGCGGGGCCGATCAGCCGGCGCCGACCACGCCCGCGGCGTCAGATCCGGGCGCGGCCGCCCCTGCACCGAGCGCGACGCCTGCACCGGCCGCGACGGCCGCACCGCCGGATGCCGGAGCGACCAGCTCCGACGACGAGGCCGGCGACCAGGCGATCGCCGCCGAGCTCGGGGTGGCCGCCGGCAGCCACGTGACGCCGGGCGGGCTGCGGATCGCCGGCCGCTACGTCTATCAGCTGTCGGACGAGGACTGGTTCGAGGGCGCCGCCGGCTTCACGTTCGGCTCGGGCCGCGCGGCGTGCTTCCGCAACCGCCAGAACGCGGTGGTCTGCGATCACGGCCTCGCCGAGGGCACCGGCATCGAGCTCACGGCGAGCGTGCGCCGGCTGTTCACGCCCAGGGGAGCGTTCCGGCCGTTCGCGCGGGTCGGCGTGGGCCTGGGCCTGGTGCGGTTCGGCGACGACGACGTGTCCGGGTTCACCATCCCGGCGCACGTGGGCGGCGGCGTGCGCGTCGCGGTCGCGCCGGCGATCGCGGTCGTCGCCGACGCCGATCTCGCGCTCGGCTTCGGCAGCTTCAGCCGCGGCATGGGCAGCCAGCTGCAGTTCGGCCTCGCGATCACCGCGGGCGCCGAGTTCCGGCTGCGATGACCGCGCGTCCACCCAGCGGACACCGAGCGCAGCCCGGGGAATGGGGCTCCCGCCCGAGACCCCGGATCAGCGTGGCGGGCGATCCGTGGAACATGATGTACCTGGAGACCGGATGAAACACGGTCTCCCGGCCGGGTTCGCGCTCGCCGGCGCAGCGGCGGCCGCGGCGCTCGCCGGGCTGGTCGCGTGCCGCTGTTCGCCGCCGGCGCCGCGCTCGACCGTGACGCTCGCCCTGCGGATCACCGATCGCGGCACGCCGGTGGCCGCGCGCGTGCTCCTGATCGACGCGCACGGGCCGCTCCACATGGGGAACCTCGACCTCTACGGCCAGCGCCAGGGCGGCGCGGCGTGCGCGATCGCGCCCGATGTCGTCGGCTCGTGGGACGGCCTGATCGTCGGCCACGGCATCGCCGAGGTGCCGGTCGGCGTCGATCGCTGCGTGCCGTCGCCGGCGATCCCGTACGGCCGCTACCGCGTCGTCGCGTGGCGCGGCATCGAGTACGAGCGCTTCGAGGCCGAGGTCGACCTGTCGGAGGGCCGCGGCCGCGTCGAGCTGGCGATCCCGCTTCAGCGCGCGTGGATCCCGCACGGCATGCTCGCCGCCGATCTCCACGTCCACGCGTTCGCGTCGGGCGACTCGCGGCTGCCCAACCCGCAGCGCGTGATCGCGCAGGTCGCCGCCGGGATCCAGGTCGTCGGGCTGTCGGATCACAACGTGCACGGCGACCTCGACGCCGACATCGCCGCGCTCGACCTCGGCGGGGTGATCGCGTCGATCGCGTCGGACGAGCTGAGCGCGGACGAGCTCCACGTCGGGGTCTATCCCGTCCGCGTCGTGCGCGGCGCGCCCCACGGCGGTGGCCCCGCGGACGACGCGGTCGCGCACGCCGGCGCGCAGCAGCTGTTCGACCTCGCGCGGGCGACCTCGGGCTACACCGCCGATCACACCGTCGTGCAGCTCAACCACCCGCGGTTCCGCGTCACCGCGCTCTACGACGGCGCGCACTGGGACGGCGTGGCGTGGCCGCCGCCGTTCCCGCTCGGCTTCGACGCCGTCGAGGTGCTCGCCGGCTACTCGGCGTTCAACGCCGCCGGCGACCGCCGGTTCGACGACAGCGCGCGCGACTTCTACACGCTGATCGACCACGGCCACCTGATCGCCCCGCTCGGCAACAGCGATACCCACGACCTCAACTGGGTGCTCGACGGCACGACCCGGACCTACGTCTACGTCGACGACCCGCGCGTCGCGCCGTTCGACCAGGCCGGCTTCATCGCCGCGATCCGCGGCCGCCGCGTGGTCGCGACCAGCGGGCCGTGGCTCGACGTCGAGGCCGCCGCGGCGCAGGGCGCCACGCCCACCGTCGGCCCCGGCCAGGCACTGCACGCCGGCCCGACCGCCTGGCTCGACATCAGCGTCGCGCAGGCCGGCTTCGTCCGCGTCGACCGGATCCGGATCACCGTCGGCGCCGCGTCCGGCCCTCACCTCGCAAACACGATCGACGTGCCGGCCGGCGCGCGCTTCCGCTGGGCCGGCGCGATCGACGTCGGCGCCGCCGACACCTGGATCGGCGTGACCGCCGACGGCGACACGGCGCTGCCGCTCGAGCAGACCGGCAGCTACCAGCGCGACCGCTGGCAGCGCCCCGGCGTCACGCCGTTCGCGATCGCCTCGCCGATCCTGATCGACGCCGACGGCGATCACCGCTGGAAGCGCGGCGACGCCGACCTCGCGCTGCCGTGACCGCCGCGACCGTCACTTCGCCACGCCGCGCGGCAACAGCAGCCAGTACTTGCCCGGGCCGCCCATCCTCCCGCCGAGCTCGGCGGCCTCCACGTCGTCGCCCCAGTAGATATCGCCGCGCACCGCGCCGACGATACCGGCGCCGGTATCCTGCGCGATCAGCAGGTGGTGCCACACCGCGGTCACGCCCTTCTTGCCCGGCACCGGCGCGTTGGCCTCGACCCAGATCGGCGTCGACATCGCGATGAACGCGCGGTCGACCGCCATCGAGCGCCGCGCCGTCAGGATCGTCTTCTGCGAGCCGACCGCCCCCGGCTGCTTCGACACCGCGAAGAACACGTACGACGCGTCCTGATCGGCGATCTCGTCGAAGCGGTCCACGTGGTCGTGAAACCACTGCCGGATGCCCTGCATCGTCCCCTCGCCGCGCTTCAAGTAGCCGCCGCCGCGCAGGATGCCGCCGACGCCGCGGTACGCGCGGCCGTTCTTGCCCTCGAACTCGAGCCACACCGCGGTGCCGTCGTCGAGGATCGCCTTGGCCGAGCCCTCGATCTGCGCGAACAGGAGGTCGACCGGATCGTCGGCGTACATCAGCTCGAGACCGCGGCGCGCCAGCATGCCCTTGCGGATCTCGGCCCGCGTGTAATACGGCACCAGCT
>VBLP01000085.1:18852-29048 GCA_005887925.1 Deltaproteobacteria bacterium
CTTCTTCGACGCATGGATCTCGGCAACGTAGTAGCCGGTGAGCTTGCCGGTCGGGCCGGCCGTGCCCGACGCCGCGTACGCGACGAACTCCGTCTCGAACATCGCGCGCGCCGCCGCATCGCTGTCCGCCGCGACCCGGGCCGCCGCGCGGCACGCCTTGCGCCACTGCCGCGCCGCGCCGCCGTGCCCGTCGCTACCGACCGGCGCGCCATCGGCCAGCTGCGCCAGCTTCTCGCACGACCTGAGGAACGACGGCACCGCCTCGGCCACATGGTCGTCGGCCCAGCCCGGCAGGTCGCGAAACGCCACCTCCGTCAGGGTCAGCGTGTCGCGCGGCGCGCTGGTGCCTTCGATCTGCGCGCCGTCCGCCAGGCACGGGCAGCCCCCGAGCACCGCCGCATCCGCCGCGCCGGCGTCCTCGATCTCGGCCACCGCCGCAGCGTCGCTCGGCCCACCGTCCGCGCGGGCGGCCGCGGCCGACCCGGCAGCGACCGTCGCACCGGGCGACGCCAGCTGCCCGCCCGGCGCTTCCGGTGCGCGACAGGCCGCCCCGGCGACGCAGGCCAGCACAGCGCACGCGGTGAACAGGATCGCAAGGCGCGACACACGCGCGGCGGACAGCATGGGCAGAGCGGAAACGCGCGAGCGGAGATGCAAATTCACCGGCAGCGTACGGCGAAATCCATCGCGTAGCTAATGAATAGCCCTGCACTTTTCTGGTCAGACCCGTTCTCGAGCCGGCATGGCCTTGACACCCACCGACCCCACCCGCTATCTACCGGCGCGCACTTGGGTCCGTAGCTCAGATGGATAGAGCGCCGGGCTTCGAACCCGTAGGTCGGGCGTTCGAGTCGCCCCGGACTCACCTGAAAATCGAATCGTCGCTGTAACCTGGGGGCATAGCTCAATGGTAGAGCATCGGACTCTTAATCCGCAGGCTGAAGGTTCGAGTCCTTCTGCCCTCACGAACATACAAGGCTGACCCGTCGCCTGCGATGGAGCGGTACTGCCGCGGGCGCGCGCGAACTCGGGTCCCGCTCAGCTGACCGATGTGGGACGGGCTGGCATCGACGCTGTAGTAGACGTGCCAACCTGTTTGAAGCGGCAGGCGCCGGATCTCGGGCTCGCGGCCCTGAGCTCGACGGAATCGCACACCTGATTCTGGATGGTGGCGGAGCAGTTCGAGATCCTCACCCCGTCGGCAGCACCCGCGAGGCCTGCCACGACCAGGATCCCGGTGCGTGCCAACCGCTGACACGCGAGCGCTGCTCTCGAGGGCGCTCCACGGTGACCCGTGGAGACCTGCACGTTGCACGAGGCGCCTGGGCACGAAGCGCCTGGCTCACGGAGATTCGACCAGGCGCCACGGCGGATCTGTGCGGTTCGCTCCGGCGTGGAACAGACAGATCTGCTGGCCATCGGGATCGACCAGCATGGCCTCGCGCCATAGCCAACTCTGGTCGGTCGGCGGCGACGTGAAGTGATAGCCGGCGGTGCTCAGCCGCGTGTAGCGGGCGTCGAGGTCGTCGCACTCGAAGTAGATCACGACCTGACTTGGCACGATCGGCCGGTCGGCGAGGTGAACCGAGAACGTCGAGCCGCCATCGGGGAGGTGGAAGCGGGCGTAGCCAGACGACTCGTCGCGCACGATCAAGAGCAGTCCCAGGCCGCGATAGAACTCGATGCTCCGTGCCAGGTCGGTGATCGGCACGGTGACCTGGTTGAGCCGCAGCGAGCGCTCTTGCGCGGCAGCGGTGGTGTGGCTCTGGCTCTCCATCGCGGCATTGTAGCGGGTCGCGGCGGCGGCTTGGAGACGGCACTGCACATGTCGAGCGCGACGGCCTCGATGGACGTCGGTAATCGGCTGTAATTGACCGCGGGCGGGCGGGTGTCTAGCGTCTACGCTCGACGACCTGGTCGCGCATCGACGCGCCCGACCGCGCCGGGTGAGCCGACGAGGCGTGTCGCCTGGTCGTTCACCGTGACAGGAGGATTGGCGATGGAGCTCGGTCACCGCACGAGGCTTGCTCGGACGAACGATACGGCAGCCGTGGACAGCGTGCCGGCGCCCGGCAAGCACACCCTGGCCGAGCAGCTGCCGGTGCAGCGTCGCGAGGGCGCCACGCCGCGCCGCGCCGCGCCCGGTAAGGTGTCAGCGACGCCAGATCCGCTCCTGGCCACGGCGAGCAGCCGCCTGCGGCCGACGCTGCAGATGCTGTTCGGCGTCCCCCCGGCGCCGGCAGGGGGTGCGGCGCAGGTGCACGCCGCAGCGGCGCGCGGCACGGCCACGCCGGCGACGAGGCTGCCGTACGCCGATCAGATCCAGCGCGCTTTCGGTCGGCACGACATCTCGGGGATCCAGGCGCACGTCGGGTCGGACGCCACGGCGAGCGCCCGCGCGATGGGCGCACAAGCGTACGCGACGGGCGGCCACGTCGTGCTCGGCGCCGGCGTCGATCTGCACACCGTCGCGCACGAGGCTGCGCATGTGGTGCAGCAGCGCGCGGGCGTGCAGCTCAAGGGCGGAGTCGGCGCGGAGGGCGACGAGCACGAGCGCCACGCCGACGCGGTGGCGGACGCGGTGGTGGGCGGACGCGACGCGGAGCCGCTGCTCGATCGCTACTCCGCAGGAGGCGGAGGAGGCGGCGGCGGGGACGGCGGCATTCAGCTTCGCCGCATTCGCGTGCCGGATCTGTTGCTGCAGTACATCACGTGGTTGCCCCAGGTGCTCGACACGCAGCTGTTTCCCAGGGTGATGCTCGAGCGGCTCTACGAAAAGCTCGACCGCAGGCGGGAAATCGAAGGTCTGTTGCCGCCGACCGTGAAGGAGCGCGAGGAATATCAGAATCGACTCACCTGGTTGATTCTTCACGTCCAGGCGGCGCTCGAGGCTGGCGACTATCAACTGCAGCTGCCACACCAGGACAACCAACAAGACAACCTCGGTCCTCAGCAAGACCATCATGACCAGGGCGGACATCAGCAGTTGCCGCTGCCGATGAACCACCAGCAGCAACAGCACCACGTCCACGGTGGCGACCGCAGCAGCCAGTCGATCGTGCAAGGGATGAACAAGAGCTTTGCGCAGGTCTGGACGCCGGGCGAGCCGGGAGATGCCTATCGCAATGCGCTGAGCCACTTCACCAGGCACGGGACCGTCGGAGGGCAGACCTACAACACCGTCGATGAATATGTAGTTGCGGCGCATGGGTTCATCAGGACCGCGCAGGAGTCGTTCGCGCAACACAAGAAGGGCAAGGTCCAGATCTTCGTGACGTTCGATCGCCCGTCGCAGACAGGGGTCATGCTGGTCCAGGAGAACAGCGGCCTGATCGCGAGCTACTACAACCTCAATGACCAAGGCGCGAAGATGAACGGCCATGGCGACGTCGTGAGCCAGCTGGTCACGCTGTCGGGCTACAACCGGGAACACTGGCTGCCGCAAGGCGGCGGTGGTAGCTCTCACCAGATGCCGCTTGGCCCCATGCCGTTCAGCCAGATGCCATTCGGCCAGACGCCGCTGGGATCGTTCAGCACCGTCCCGAGCAACACCTTCGGTCAGAGCAACAACAATTTCGGTCCCACCAACAATGACCAGGGTGGCGGCCTGTTCGGCTCGCTGGGCTCGTCTCAACCGCAGGCGCGGCCGGAGGACGTGACGCTGTCGCTGTCCGAACGACAGCAGGCGAAGCGCTGGTTGAACGACCAAGGCATCGATAGTCGCCAGTACGCGCTCACCCAGATCAAGGGCAAGCATCCGGACGCCGTGAAGATCTTTCGCTTCTGGAACTTCTGCAATCCGCGGCACGTGATCACGAAGGAGGAGGCGGGGCTCGTGTAGGAGAGATAAGATCCGGGCCAGACCTATGGTGCACCCATGACGAACCGACAGCTCGAGCTCGGCGCGAACGGCCCCGATGTGTTTCCGATCGCGCTCGGCTGCATGGGCATGGGCGCCGGCAGCTGGTACGGCACGGCCGACGATGCCGACGGCATCGCCACGATCCAGGCCGCGATCGACCGCGGCGTGAACCTCGTCGACACAGGCGACTTCTATGGCATGGGCAGGAACGAGCTGCTCGTCGGCAAGGCGATTCACGGCCGGCGCGACAAGGTCCTGCTCAGCGTCAAGTACGGCCTGCTGCGCGGCCCCGATGGCGCCGTCCTCGGCTTCGATGCGAGCCCGGCCGCCACCAAGAGCGCGCTCGCGTACAGCCTGTCTCGGCTCGGCGTCGACCATGTCGACATCTACCGGCCCGCACGGCTCGACCCCAGGGTCCCGATCGAGGACACCGTCGGCGCGATCGCCGATATGATCAAGGCCGGCCACGTCCGCTACATCGGCCTGTCCGAGGTCAGCGCCGAGACCGTCCGCCGCGCTGCCAAGGTGCATCCGATCTGCGACCTCCAGCTCGAGTACTCGCTGATCAGCCGCGGCCCCGAGGCGTCGATCCTCCCGGCGCTCGCCGAGCTCGGCATCGCGATGACGGCCTACGGCGTCCTGTCTCGCGGCCTGCTCACCGGCAGCAAGCCGACCGCCGCCAACGACCATCGCGCGCACATGCCGCGGTTCGCAGGCGCCAGTGGCGAAAAGAACCAGGCGCTCGTCGCGGCGCTGGCACACGTGGCCGCAAGCAAAGGCGTCACGCCGGCGCAGCTGGCGATCGCGTGGGTGCGCACCAAGGGCGCTGCGCAGCGCGTGGCGATCGTCCCGACCATCGGTGCACGCACCCCGGCGCAGCTGGCGGATGCGCTGTCGAGCCTCGACGTCGCGCTGACGGACTCCGACGTCGCCGAGCTGGAAGCAGCGGTCCCCGCGAGCCAGGTAGCCGGCACCCGGTACCCGGCACCGATGATGGCACAGCTCGACAGCGAGCGGTGACGCGAGAGACGACCTCGAGCTCCCGCGAGCGCGCCTCGGGCGGTGCAACGACCGGGCCGAGAATTCCGGTTACCGGCGGCCCAGCACTGGAAGATCCCGCCGAGGTAACGTTCCTCGAGCATGGGCTGTAGCGCCGCGTCGTGCCCTCGCGTCACGCGGGCATCTTCGATAGCTCCATCCAGCGCTGGCGCTCGGTGGGCGACGCCGGCCATTGCTCGGTGAGCTTCAGTGCCGATCCGGCCGCGTCCTGGAGATCGCGGCGCCGTCCGGCACCGGGAAGCGCATCGTGCAACGCCTGGAGAACCTCGATCGAGCGGTCGAGGTTCGCCATCGCAGCGGCGTGGTCGCCGGTGGCGCCCTGCGCCTCGGCGAGCTGCGCCAGCGCGCTCGCACACCAGCGCCGGTAGTCGGGCTCGTCCGGATCTCGGACGGCGGCGTTCTGAACGAGATCGAGGGCAGCCTGGACATAGGCGATCGCGCGATCGGGCGCTCCGCCCTTCAGGTAGTAGTTCGCCAGGCTGGACGCCGCCCAGAACGTCCGTCCCACGTCGTCGATGCGTGGGTCCTCCGCGGCCAGCGGCCCGAGGACGCGGGCCACCGCGCGGCAGTCCTCGAGCGCCGAGCGGTGCAGCTGGTCTCGCGCAGGACCGGGCGGCGGCGCCGAGTGGAACACGCGGAACATCGCGAGCTTCGCCTGTCCGTAGCGCAGGCATCCGACCACGCGGCGCTCCTCGGGGGACAGCTCCTCCTCGAGCTTGTCGAGCAGCGCGAACGCCGCCTGCCGCTTGCGCCCGCGGTCGTCGGCCGCCAGCTCGCGCGGGCGCGCATACAGGCCCAGGATCGCCTCGCGCTCGATCAGCGAGGCGCGATTCTGCAGGAATGCGCCGCGCAGCACCGCCCGCTCCACGGGTGTGTGCGCGCTGCGGAACAGCGTGATCGCGCGATCGCCGGCCCTGCCGACGATCCGCACGTCGAGATCGTTCTCCTCGAGCGCCACGTCGTCCTGGCCGCCTCGCTCGGCCCCGAGCAGCGCGACCGAGAACCGAGCCCGCTTCTCGACGAGCTTGGCGAGCGGCGGCACTTCCATCGTCTGTTCGAGATGCGACACGGTCGGGCCACCCGCGTAGCTCGCGATCGATCCACCGGGGCGCCAGTTCTCGCCGCTGAGCTCCAGATCGAACGTCGCCGGCAGATCGCGCAGGTCGGTGCCGTCGAGCTGTGGCGCGAGCTCGCGGAGATGATCGAACCACCGGAAGCGGCCGTCGACGCGCTTGCCATCGCTGCGGATCGCTCGATGATCGCGCTCGCCGAGGTCCATCCAGCGCGGCCAGGTGTGTCCCTCGCGATAGTGAGCGAACAGAAACCACATGGGTTGTGAGAACAGCTCGTCGAAGCTGAACCCGATGGCCAGCACCTTGCCGGCCGGCAGCGCCTCCTCGCGGAACGAGATCTGCAGCTTGCGCAGCGGCACGTCGCGCACGGCGTCGAGCTGGGTCGCGAGCTCCGGCAGGACGAGCGCCGCCTCCAGCTCGTTCTGTCGGGCCTGCAGCGCCTCCTGCATCGCCGCATCGATCTCCATGTCGCCGACGATCTCGGCCCCGAGCACGGCCCGCGCGAGTCGCGCGCTCACATCCGGCGCCGCCGCCCCGGCCGTCGCATCCAGCATCACGCGGCCGAGCAGGCTATCCGGCGGTCGACACGGTCGCAGCAGCACGGTGATCAGCCGCAAGCCACGCCGGGCTGCGTGATCCTGACCTCGCGCGATCTCCTCGGCGACCCACGGCGAGGCAACCGCCGTCGGCGACAGCAGCAGGCAGAGCACGTCGGCGTTGCCGATCCCTTCGCCCAGCTCGCGCTTGAGGTCCGCGGCGACCCGGATATCGAAGACGTCCAGCCATACCGTGCAGCCGCGGCTGGTCAATAGCCGGCGGACCTCCAGCGCATCGGCGCGGTCGGCCGAGGAATACGAGATGAAGACCTTGATCGGCATCGCCCCTCCTGCGTGACGTCGCAGCGGCACTCGCCATGATACGCCAGGGCGGTCCTGCGTACCCGCCCGCTGGCTCGCGCCACCCGCCGGTCCCAGCGTCCGTGCGCCGCGACCGTCACGAGGGTGGCCGGGCCACCGGTCGCGGCGGCGCCGGCGATGGTGATGGCGCGGCGGGCGCGGCCTGCGAGGGCACGGTCGAGGCGGGCGGGGGCGCATCCGTGGGCGGTGCCGTGCGGAGCTGCGAGTTGACCGGAGTCGTCCCGGACGCTTGCTCGAGCAAGCGGAACTGCACGCGCCGGTTGTGTTGCCGGTGCGGCTCGGTGTCGTTGGGCATCAGTGGCTGGGTCAGGCCGTAGCCGCGCGGCACGAGCCGGTTCGGATCGATCCCGTGATCGACGAGCCAGGTGAACACGGCCGTTGCGCGATCGTTGGAGAGCCGCAGGTTGTACTCGGCGCCGCCCTCGGAGCTGGTGTGGCCCTGGATCTCGAGCTTGGTGACCTCGGGGTGGTTCTGCAGCACGCGGAGCACCTGGTTGAGGTAGACCTCGGCGCCCGGCAGCATGATCGCGGTGTCGAACTTGAACTCGATCGGCGCGGGCAAGGTCGTCACCTGCTCGAGCGTGAGCGGCGCGTCCGGCTCGGGCGGCTTGGTCTTGTCGGGGGCGTCCGGGCAGCCGTCCTCGTCTTCGAAGCCGTTGAAGTCCTCCGGCTGAGACGGGCACTTGTCGAGCTTGTCGATGATGCCGTCGCCGTCGGAGTCGTCGGGCCGGGGGACGAGGCCGCGCCTGGGTGGCCTGGGCTCGGGCGAGTACCCGACGGTGATCAGCGTGCGCAGCGATGGACTGCCCGGCGCCTCGGTCAGACCCGCGCCGATCCCGGCCCCTGCGTACATGCCACCGTCGAAATGATAGCGAGCGCCGAGCAGCGCCAGGATCGGCGAGCCGATCCGCCGGAAGGCATCGCTTCCGCTCGCGCGCGCCATGACGTCGAGCTCGAGCGAGGTCATCAGGCGGTCCCTTGCCAGCGGCACGAGGATGCCGGCACGACCGAGGAGCTCGGTGCCCTGATCGGTGGTCACGTAGTCGGCCTCGGGGCGGAACCGAACGCCGCCGTTGACGAGCACGCGATAGCCGCGCCCGGCGAAGCCGGCCGTCCCCAGTAGCTCGACGCCGACGCCGCCGTCGCCGGTGAAGCTGGTCTGCGAGCCGACCGGCAGGGCCAGCGCCAGCGCCAGGCCGAGCTGCGGGCCGCCGGACCGGCTGTAGAGCAGCATCGAGCCACCCAGCCGCGCGTCGCCGAGCGCGGTGGTGCCGGCGCGCTTCAGCATGAAGCCGGCCGCGACGCCGGATTCGGTCGACTGCGCCAGCGCGAACGGCACGGCCAGGTTGAACTCGAAGCGATCACCCCAGCCCAGCGCGAAGTCGAGGTACGCCGACAGCCGCGAGCCGACGACGTCGACGCCGGTGTCGGAGCTCAGCCGGGGCACGACGCGGAGGACGGTGGTGGTGAAGCCGAGCGTGGCATCGAGGCTCCACGCCATGTCGCGCAGCACGCCCGGATCCTGGACGATGAGGCCGTCGTCCACCGACGGCGCCATCGCGAAGCGGTCGACGCGGAAGCCCTCTGTCCGGGCCTGTGCGTGCGCCGATCCCGCCCACGAGGCGGCGATCAGGACCGCCAGCATGGGGGTCCGCCGGCGCCGCGCGAGCCCGAGCCCGACGATCACCAGCACCACCGCCATCCCGACCCCGGCCCCCGAGCTGCAGCCCGAGCCCTTGGCGAACGCGGCGAGGTGACAGTGATCATCGCAGAACGGGTCGGGATGGTCGGGATCGGCGGAGTTGTCACACGCCTCGCTCTGCTGCACCACGCCGTCGCCGCACGCCGGCGCCAGGCACGCGTTGGTGCAGTCGTCGGTGTTGTCCGTGTTGCCGTCGTCGCAGATCTCGGCGCCCGACACCCGGCCGTCGCCGCAGCGGGTCCAGCTGATCCGTACGTACGGCACGTCGGGCACGATCGTCGTGTTCTCGATCGTCCACGGCCACTCGCCGGCCTCCAGCTTGAATGTCCCGACCAGGCGATTGGTGCCGGTCGGCTGGGCGTCGGCGGTGATCACGGGCAGGCAGTCGGCGCTGCTCCTGGTGGCCAGCGCGCCCTGCGGGTTGGTGATGCGGATGATCAGGCCGCCGCCGGGGAAGTGGAACGGGGCGTCGACCGTGAACACCAGGTCGTAGTCGTGAACGATCCGGTTCCCGGCGCCCGACGCGGTGGCGTTGCGCGCGACGGTGGTGAAGTCGGTCGGTCCCGGCAGATCATCGGGTTTGAACGGATCCTGTGGATCGGACGCGTGTGCGAGCGCGATGTCGACCTCCGGTCGGAAGCCGATGTCATCCGGGTCCGTGGCGCGCATCTGGATGTCGAACGCGATGGTGTCGCCCGGAACCAGCTCGAATGGCTCGACGTTGCGGTAGACGAACCCCATCGCCGGCTTCCACAGGTTGTCCTCGGGGCCAGTCGAGCAGGTGAACGGGATGGAAGCCGTGGCTTCCCTGCCGCCGTCGTCGATCGTGATCACGTCGGCCGACGCCCGGTGCGAAGCGAGCATGGCGGTGATCGCCATCACCAGCACGGCGCGGAGTCCCCCGACTCTAAGCTGCGATCGCATGGATCGTTCCATGAGTTGTCATCGGGGACGGGAGGGTGCAAGCGATGCTGCGTGAGGCAGACGCGATATGGGATGGCCGAGACCACCTTTCACGACGCCGTCGCGGCATGCTGGCCTCGGGGCTGACAGCTTCGGCATCCGCTGCGACGGAGTGTATCCTTCCGCATCTGGCGTCAGGCTGTACGAGGCGCGCTGGGATCGAGAGCTCCGCGAGCACCTCGGCGAAGTCCCGCACTTTGACGAGGTCGAGCGCCGCATCCGCCGGGCGCTACGCCGGGCAGGACTGTTGTAGCGGAGCACGTCGCGGTGGTGGACCGGTCTGCAGCGGTTGCACCTCGGGTGGTAGCTCGACCGAACTTGCAGCGGGGATTGCCGCGCGGATGTTCACTCGGATAGGTCGATGTCGAGGCGCCGGCGAGGGGCGAGCCACGAGACCGCGCTGGTGATGCCGACGACGGCGCCGCCGAGGGCGACGGCGGCGAGGCGGAGGTTCAGCGACGGCGCGACGTCCTCGGGATCGGTGCCGGCGAAGCTGGCGAGCGCGGCGAGGCCGTAGATCGCGGCGAGCCCGAGGGTCGCGACGCCGAGCCTGGGTCCGGACGGCCGGCCGGCGAAGGCGAGGGTCACGCCGCACCATGCGGCGACGGGGACGCCCGCCA
>VBLP01000085.1:29130-29687 GCA_005887925.1 Deltaproteobacteria bacterium
GCCGCACGATTCGCTCAGAGCAGGTTGAGCTCGTACTTGAGATAGTTGGTGTTCTGCGTGAACCAGGCCCACCACGGCGGCGGCGAGCCGGGGTGGGCGTCGTAGGCGGTGTACTGCGCGGCGCTGTCGAAGAACTGGAAGGTGTCGTCGCGGGCGTTGCCGTCCCAGCTGTTGATGTCGCCCCAGACCAGGTGCACGTTGCCGGTGAACCCGGTGGAGAACGAGGTCTGCATGTTGGCCATGGCGCTGCTCGCGCTGATGTCGGTCGGCGGATAGGCGAGCGAGAACGCGCGCAAGAGGCCGCGGTTTCCGGAGCCGGTGAAGGTGTTGGTGACGAGGGCGTCGTAGCCGCTGGTCGAGTAGCGCGCGACGGTCAGCTCCTCGTTGCCGGTGATGCCGAGGGACGCGGGGCCGTACCAGCCCCAGAACCGGGCGTAGTCGAGGCCGGGCCGGCGGCTCTCGAACACCATGATCTCGTGTGTGGTGGTGTTGTAGACGGCGAGGTCGTCGAGCCCGGTGAGCCCGTCGGCGTCGTGGAAGTTGCCGGCGTACGTGAC
>VBLP01000086.1:0-10723 GCA_005887925.1 Deltaproteobacteria bacterium
TGGTTCGTTCGACGTCCTCGGCGGTGACCACGTGCACGGACATGGCGGGATCTTCCCCGGGCCGGCCGCTTCGTCAAGCCGCGGCCCGGCTAATGCTGCGCGAACGTGACCGTGGTACACACCGGCGCCGGCTTGCCATCGACCTCGACAGGCGCGAACGTCCAGGTCGCCGTGATCGCCGCGCGCAGCTGATCGTCGTAGGCGGCAACGCCGCTGGTCTTGACGATCTTGATCGACACGACCTTGCCGTCGGCGTCGAGGCAGAGCTTGACGATCGCCACCGCGATCGGTTTGCCGGCCGCCCGCTTGACGTCGTCGCTCGGCGGGACCGTCGATTCGCCGGACACGCGGCGCAGCTTGTCGAACGGCACGTTGCGCGACGCCGGCTCGCCGGGTACCGCGGGTCGGCCGGCGCCGGGCGGCCCGGGGCAGCCCCGCGAGAACGGCGCGACATCGAGCACCGCGAACGCCGCACCGGCGTATGCCGGCGGCAGCGCGCCGGTGACCTTGGTCGCGCTTGCCGGCAGCTCGACGACCAGCGGCGGCGCCGACGCACCGCCGGCCGGCGTGGCGGCGACGAACACCTCGAGCGCGCGGCCCGCCGCCTCGGCGTCGCGCACGACCTCGAGCGTCGCCCCGTCCGCGCCGGGCGAGGCGGTGACGCAGCCCGGGTGCGGACAGGTCGGGATCGCGGCGCCCCAGCGCCCGATCCGCGCAGCGATGGTCGCGGCGGCGTCGCCGCGCGGCTTCAGGAACACGGTCTTGCTGTCCCAGCTCGCATACACCGCGTACGGCCGGAAGAAGTCCAGGCCGAGCGCGCCGTCGATCTCCGCGAGGCCGAACCGCTTCTCGATGTACGGCGCGAACGTGACCTGCGACGCCCGGGCGCCGGAGACCATCACCTCGGGCGCCATCGCGGCGCGGGTCACCTGGCGCGCGGTCACCGCCTCATCGACGAGCCGGAGCTGCNNNNTCGCCAGCCGCCGCGGGATCGGGGTCAGGTCCGCCGGCGTCGGTCCACCGCCCGGCTCCGAGACCAGCCCCAGGCCGTGGTTATGGTCGTAGCCCGGCTGGATCACGGGAGGCGCGCCGACGCCCTGGCTCGAGACCGTCTGGTACCGGATCGCGATGGCGTCGGGCGGCGCCTTGAACGCCTTCACCGTCGACAGGGTCGCAATCCCCTGATCGCGGTCGAAGCCGAACACCAGCGAGTCGGCGATCACGTCGTGCCCGAGCACGCCGCGCAGGTGGCGGATCTCGGTGTCGTAGAACCCGACCGGAAACACGAGCACGTCGCGCCGATCGATCGCCAGGCCGGCGACGCGGAGGTCGAGCATCTCGGCGTAGAGCCGGGTCTGGCCGGTGTCGGTCTCGTCGATCACGTGCGGCCCGTTGCCGATCCTGAGCCCGGCCTCCTGGGCGAGGTCCTTGTCGATCGCCGAGACGTTGGCATCGGGATCGATCGCGAACAGGTACGGCCCGTGGCCATGCACCGAGACCGGCGTGACCAGGATGCCGTCCTCGAGCGGCCCGACCAGCGGGAGCGTCCAGCGATCTCCACCGGAGAACCCCGGCGGCGCGCCGACCGAACAGCCCGCCGCGAAGAGCCACGCGAACACGCTCGCTCTGTGCTGCATTGCGCCTCCTTCGAGCGGCTCGCCGCTCGCAGCACCACGAGCTGACACGAGCGCGGCGCCGAGCGCAAGGTCGATCCAGCGGGGACCTTCCCGTCCCCCCTTTCCCGGCAAAACCGGGAAATCCACCCCACCGCGCGTCGCGTCGCCGTACCTGCCGGCTCCGCGCTCGCTCGTGATTCCCTCCCTGTCGAGCGTGCCGGTTCTTGCCACGCCCGATCGACCGGCCTCGCGCAGGCGCGTCGACGGTCAGTGCCGCGTGCCGTCCGCGCCGACCTCCCACACCATCCCCGAGTACATCAGCTTGTTGAGATCGCCCCTGCCCGCCCGCGTGACCGCGTCCTCGACCTGGTGCGCGGCGAGATCGCCGTAGGTCGGCTTGTCGTGGCGATACAGGATGCCCATCGGGATCGGGAAGTCCGGCTGCACGAGCTGCGCCAGGAGGTTGGCGTACAGCGCCGAGCCGCGCTCGGTGTGGACGAGGATCTCGGACAGCGGCGTCTTGCCCGGCCCGTCGCCGACGTCGACGATCTGCGGCACCAGGCCGGGGCCGATCGCGATGCCCTTGGCGCCGCCGGCGAACACCAGCGGCTTGCCCTCGACGAGCGCGATCTGCTTGCCCGCCGGATCCTCCTTGACGCCTTCCCACACCCCGTCGTTGAACACCGGGCAGTTCTGGAGCAGCTCGATGAACACCGCGCCCTTGTGCTTGTAGGCCTCCTGCAGAATGCCGCCGAGCAGCTTGGCGTCGGTGTCGGCCGCGCGCGCCACGAACGTCGCGCCCGAGCCGAGCGCGAGCGAGATCGGGTTGAGCGGGTGGTCGATCGAGCCGGTCGGCGTCGACGGCGCCCGGGTGCCCATCGCCGAGGTCGGCGAGTACTGGCCCTTGGTCAGGCCGTAGATCTGGTTGTTGAACAGCAGGATCTTGAGGTCCATGTTGCGGCGCAGCGCGTGGATCATGTGGTTGCCGCCGATCGACAGTCCGTCGCCGTCGCCGGTGATTACCCACACGTCGAGCTCGGGCCGCGTGATCTTGAGCCCCGACGCGATCGCCGGCGCGCGGCCGTGGATCGTGTGGAAGCCGTAGGTGTTCATGTAGTACGGGAACCGGCTCGAGCAGCCGATGCCGCTGATGAACACGGTGGTCTCGCGCTTGATGCCGAGCTGGGCGAGCGTGCGCTGCACGGTCGCGAGGATCGCGTAGTCGCCGCACCCCGGGCACCACCGCACGTCCTGGTCGGACTCGAGGTCCTTCTTGGTGAGCTTCTTCAATGCTTCGGTCATGGAATTCCCTCTACGCGCTCGCCTGCGGCTGGCTGACCACCGCGGCCGGCTCGCCGTGATCGGTGTGCTTGGCGTCCAGCTGGTTCTCGACCGCGTCGAGCACCTCGCGGACCTTGAACGGCTGACCCTGGATCTTGTTGAGGCCGATCACGTCGATCAGGAAGGTCGCGCGGAGGATCTGGCGCAGCTGGCCCATGTTGAGCTCGGCGACGATGACGCGCTTGAAGTTGCGGATGATCTTGCCGAGGCCGGGCTCGAGCGGCGACAGCCAGCGCAGGTGCGCGTGGCTGACCTGCTTGCCCTGCGCGGCGAGCTGCTGCTGGGCCTGGCGCAGCGCGCCGAACGTGCCGCCCCAGCCGACAATCAGGACGTCACCCGACGCGCCGCCGGACAGATCGAGCTCGCCGATGTCCTGGGCGATGCGCTCGATCTTGGCGGCGCGGACCCGGGTCTGCTTCTCGTGGTTGTCCGGGGCGTACGAGATGTTGCCGGTCAGCGCATCCTTCTCGATGCCGCCGATCCGGTGCTCGAGGCCGGGCGTCCCGGGGATCACCCAGGCGCGCGCGAGCGTGCGCGGATCGCGCTCGTAGACGAAGTAGCCGCTCGGGTCGGTGCGGTGGATGACATCGAACCGCGGCAGCGTGTTGAGGTTGGGCAACAGCCACGGCTCGCTGCCGTTGGCGATGTAGCCGTCGCTCAGCAGCATCACCGGCACCATGTAGCGGGTCGCGACCTTCACCGCCTCGATCGCGCAGTAGAACGTGTCGCCGGGCGACTTGGCCGCGAGCACCGGGATCGGCGATTCGCCGTTGCGGCCGTACAGCGACTGCAGGAGGTCGGACTGCTCGGTCTTGGTCGGCAGGCCGGTCGACGGACCGCCGCGCTGGATGTTCAAGATCACGACCGGCAGCTCGGTCATCACGCCCAGGCCGATCGCCTCGCCCTTGAGCGCGACGCCCGGCCCCGACGATGCGGTCACCGCGACCGAGCCGCCGTAGGCCGCGCCGAGCGCCGCGCCGATCGCCGCGATCTCGTCCTCGGCCTGGAACGTCAGCGTGCCGCAGTTCTTGTACTTGGCGAGCGAGTGCAGGATCGACGACGCCGGCGTGATCGGATAGCCGGCGTAGAACAGCTTCTTGCCGGCGAGCTCGGCGCCGACGACGAGCCCGAGCGCGATCGCCTCGTTGCCCGTGATGTTGCGGTACATGCCGGGCTGGAACACCGCCGGCGGCACCTTGTAGACGGTCTGGAACACCTCGGCGGTCTCGCCGTAGTGGTAGCCGGCCTTGAACACCTTGACGTTGGCCTCGCCGAACTCGGGCTTCTTGGCGAACTGCTGGTAGATCCGCCGGATCTCGCTCTCGGGCTCGCGGCCGTACATCCAGAACACCAGGCCGAGCGCGAAGAAGTTCTTGGCCCGGCCCTTCTCCTTGTTGGACAGCTCGCTGCCGTCGAGCGCGGACATCGTCAGCTGGTTGATGTCGATCGCGTGGACCTTGTACTTGCCGAGGCTGCCGTCCTCGAGCGGGTTCGACGCGTAGCCGGCCTTCTTGAGGTTGGCCTCGAGGAATGCGCCGGTGTTGACGATCAGCGTGCCGGTATCGACGAGGTCCTTGAGGTTGGTCTTGAGCGCGGCCGGGTTCATCGCGACCAGCACGTCGGGCGCGTCGCCCGGCGTGTGGATCTCGGACGCCGAGAAGTGGAGCTGAAACCCCGAGACGCCGAACAGGCTGCCCGCGGGGGCGCGGATCTCGGCGGGGAAGTCGGGGAATGTCGAGATATCGTTGCCTGCCTCCGCTGCGGCCTTCGCGAACTCGGTCCCGGTCAGCTGCATGCCATCGCCAGAGTCGCCGGCGAACCGGATCACGACCCGGTCCAGGTGCTTCGTATCCATCGATGCCTCTTGCCCTCGCTATCCAGAGAGGTCGCGCGGACCTTACCAGCCATGGCCGCGGAACCCAAGTCCACTGTAGCCGCGCTTCACACGGGGTTACGCCCGGCGTTCGGGCAAGACTCTCACACCCCCTCCGCGCAGGCGCAGCGCCCGGCGCGCCCCGCCGCGTCGGTCAAGTCACACAGCAATTGCGAGACCATAGCCACCGAATCGCACCGGCTGCGCTAGGCTTGCCGGGTGCGGAGAGTCGTCCTCGTGTCGCTGCTCATGGCGTGCGCAAGCCCCGCTCCCAGCGGCCCTGGAAAACCGCCCGCCAGCCCCGCGGCGGCGGTCGCGGCCGACACCCGGCTGCGCGACGGTCCTCCGATCGCGACTCCGGGAGAGCACATGCAGTACCGGCTGTCGCTGCAGGGCATCGACCTGGCGACCTACGAGCTCGGCATCGGCGAGGTCACCGAGGTCGACGGCAAGCGCGCGGTCGTCGTGCAGGGCCACGCCCGGACCCGCGGGTTCGCCGCGTTCTTCGCCACCATCGATGACCACTTCACGTCGTGGGTCGACGTCGCGAGCGGCCGGTCGCTGCGGTTTCAGACCGACGAGTACGCCTCGGGCAGCAAGACCGACATCGAGCACGCCGTGATCGATCTCGCCGCGCGCAGCGGCGACACCATCCCGGTGCAGTACCACGTCAACGACGCGCCGCCGCGCCCCGAGCCCCAGAAGGCGTCGCAGCCGGTGGCCTGGGACTACAACGCGTTCCTGCTCGCCCTGCGTGGCTGGGAGGGTCCACCCGGCTCGCACATCACCGCCGAGGTGTTTCGCAGCCGCTTCCTGTGGCACGCCGAGCTGACGATCCACGGCAAGGACAGGCGGACGACCGATCTCGGCGATCTGCCCGCGCTGCGGATCGACGGCCGCACCTACAAGCTGCGGCGCGACGGCGCGCGCGCCCCCGACGACTCCGAGCGCGCGTCCTCGATCTGGATCAGCGACGACGACGGCCGGGTCCCGCTCGAGATCAAGGCAGTCACCGACTACGGCGATCTCAAGATGCAGATCACCGATTACCAGCCCGGTAACGGCCAGCGGCTGCGGCCCTAGGGTACCTGCAGCCTTGCGCTCGCTTGCTACCCTGCGGCAGTCCGACGGACCTACGGCTTGGAGGCTTTCCTCGAGCGGAACTGCTTCTCGTCGATCGATAGGGGACGTTCCCGTCCCCTCTTTCCCGGCAAAGCCGGGAAATTCACCCCACCGCGCGTCGTGTCGCGCGGCCCCTGTACCTGCAGCCTTGCGCTCGCTTGCTGGCCTGCGCCAAGCCGATGGACCTACGGTTTGGAAGCTTTCCTCGAGCGGAACTGCTTCTCGCCCTTGCCGAGCACGATCTTGCTGTAATAGTCGGCGCCGCGGACGCCCGAGGCCTCCGCGATCTTGAGCTGCTCGTCGATCATCGTCTTGAACGCCTCCTTGGGCATCGCACCGCTGAGGACGTGGCCGTTGATGAAGAACGTCGGCGTCGCGTTGACGTGGAACTTGGCCAGCTCCTTCATGTCGTTCTCGATCCGGGCGTCGCACTCCGGGCTCGCCATGTCGACCTTGAGCCGGGCCGGATCGAGGCCGGTGTCCACGGCGATCGCGACGAGGTTGTCGTCCCCGAACTTGCTCTGGTCGCCGGAGCTGGCGTAGGCGGCGAAGCCCTTGTCCCAGAACGCGTCCTTGAACTGCTTGTACTTGCCCTGCTTGGCCGCCGCGCAGCTCGCGAGGTGCGCCGGCCGGGCGAACGGGTGGATCACCAGGTTGACGTACACCACGCGCACCTTGCCGTGGTACTCGGCCACCAGCTCCGTCATCAGCGGTGCGACGCGGCTGCAGTACGGACACGCGAAGTCGAACGCCTTGATGATCGTGACCGGCGCGGTCGCCGGCCCGTCGACCTGTCCGGCCTTGAGGTCATCGGCGATGTTGACCGCGAACATCGCGTCGGGGTCCGGCTCGTTTTGCTCGCGCTCCTCGGTCTGCGCCGCCGCCTGCGCCTTCTGCTGCTCGTAGACCTTGTTGAGGAAGTCGATCGCCTCGGCGTTGCGGTCGTAGGCGTCCTGCAGCCGCGCGACCTGATCCTCGCAGCTGCCGCTGCGGTCGATCTTGAGCGAGCCGGCCTCGGGCGGCGCCGCCGGCCGGGCCGCGGCGCGAGACGGCTTGCCGGCTGCGGCAGGCCGGGCGGCCCCGCCGGCAGAATGGCTCGCAGGGTCGGCGACACGGGCCTGCTCGTGGGCGCACCCGACCAGCGCCACGAGCCCCACCAGGGTGACGATCTTCATGTCCGCGCAGCGTGACAATCCCGGCTGCGATGCGCAAGCGCGGATCGCAGCGGAGTGATGCTGGCCACCGATCAGTTCGTCTTCGGATCCGTCTTCGAGCGGAACTGCTTCTCGCCCTTGGCGAGCACGACCTTGTTGTAATAGTCGGCGCCGGACACGCCCGACTTCTCGACCTGCTTGAGCTGCTCGTCGATCAGCGCCTTGAACTGCGCCTTGGGGAGCGCGCCGTCGACGAACTTGCCGTTGATGAAGAACGTCGGCGTGGCGCTGACGTGGAACTTGTTCAGCTCCTGGATGTCGTGCTCGATGCGCTGCTTGCACTCGGCGCTCGCCATGTCGGCCTTGAGCTTGTCGGCGTCCAGGCCGATGCCCTTGGCGATCGCGAGGAGGTTGTCCTCGCCGAGCGACGACGCGTTCTGACCGCCGGACGACGCGTAGGGGCCGAAGCCCTTGTCCCAGAACGCGTCCTTGAACTGCATGTACTTGCCCTGCCTGGCCGCCGCGCAGCTCGCGAGGTGGGCCGGCCGCGCGACGTCGTGCACCAGCATGTTCGCGTACACCACGCGGACCTTGCCGGCGTACTCCTTGACCAGCTCCTCCATCGTCCCGGAGACCTTCTGGCAGTACGGGCACGCGAAGTCGAACGCCTTGATGATCGTGACCGGCGCGGTCGCCGGGCCATCGACCTGACCGGCCTTGATGTCGTCGGCGACGTCGACCGCGAACATCGCGTCGGGCGCCGGCATGTCGCGCTCCTGCTGGGCCTGCTGCTCCTTGGACCGCGCGAGCTCCTTGTTGAGCAGGTCGAGCACCTCGGCGTTGCGATCGTAGGCGTCCTGCAACCGCGCGAGCTGCTGCTCGACCGAGCCGCTGCGATCGATCTTGAGCCCGCCGGGGACCGACGACGACGGAGCCGCAGCCGCAGCCGCCGCGGCGGGCTGCGTGCTGGCCTTGTCGAGACGGCTCGCGCGCTGCTCGCACGCGGCCAGGACCGCCACCGACGCGACGAGCCCGACGCGCCCGATGCAAGTGACGGCGAGCGATGACGAGAAGATCCTCATGGGCGGGGAGACTGCCAACCCCGCCGGCGATCGGCAAGTCAGTTCTGCTTGTCCCCGCGGGAGCGGAACTGCTTCTCGCCCTTGCCCATCACCTCGGTGTCGTAGTAGCTCGCGGCCGGCACGCCCGAGGCCTCGGCGACCTTGAGCCGGTCCTCGATGATCTGCTTGAACGCCTCCTTGGGCAGCGCGCCGTTGAGGGTCTTGCCGTTGATGAAGAAGAACGGCGTCCCGCCGACGTGGAACTTGCGCAGCTCGGCCATGTCGCCGTCGACCTGCGCCTTGCAGTCGGGACCCTCCATGTCGGCCTTGAGCTTGCCGGTATCCAGGCCGAGGTCCTTGGCGATCGCCATGATGTTGTCGACGCCGAGCTTGGACGGATCGTGCGACTGCGAGTACGGCTCGTAGGCCTTCTCCCAGAACGCGTTCTTGAACTCGACGAACTTGCCCTGCCTGGCCGCGGCGCACCCCGCCTTGTGCGCATCCATCACCGGCGGATGGATCACCAGGTTCTTGAACACGACCCGGACCTTCCCGTTGTACTCCTTGACCAGATCCTCGAGGGTCGAACTGACCCTCTTGCAGAAGGGTCAAGCAAAATCCCAGGCCTCGACGATCGTGACCGGCGCTCCCGCCGGGCCCTCGATCTGACCGAGCTTGAGGTCGGGGGCGATGTCGACCGCGAACACCGCGTCCGGATCGGGCTCCTCGCGCCGCTGCTGCTCGGCCTGGGCCTTGGCCTGCTGCTTCTGCTGCTCGTGGATGCCGTTGACCCACTCGAGCGTGTCGCCGTACCTGGCGAGGTTGTTCTCGAGCCGGGTCAGCCGGTCCTCGACCGAGCCGCTGTGGTCCGCCTTGATCGGCATCGGCGCGGCCGCGGCGCCGCGCTCCGCCGAGGCCGGGGCCTTGTCGAGCCGGGAGGCATTCTCGCAGCCCACCAGAGCCGGGGCCGCGATCAGGGCACCCAGGGCAACCATAGGCGCGGAGAGCAATGCGATCGATCCGAGACGCTTCATGCCGTCGTTGTGGCACGTGACCTCCCGGCCTGACAAGCCAGCGCGGCGCCCTACCGAGATGCGCCGTGCCCTGCCGGCAGCGTTTGCCGCCGGATCGACCGGTACATCCCCCGAGGCGGAACGCCTCGCGGCCCGGCGGCACGAGGCCTTCCTCACGCTGGTCAGCCAGGTCGCCGGAGGTCGGTCAGATCGACGTTGCGCCGCACCAGGGTGGCCTCGAAGCCCGCGACGTCGAGCCGCCAGGTCGAGTACTCGGTCTCGCTGACAGCGACGACATGCGCGAGCGTGATCGGCGGCGGTCCGAAGTCGATCGGCAGCGGCAGGCGCTTCCACAGCCGCGGCACCATGATGTAGACGTGCGGCAGGCGCCGCGACAGGTCCCCGGCGTCGAGTGTCCCGATCACGTCGCGCACCATCACACCGGGCTCCGGAAAGAACCCGTTGCTCGTCAGGTGAAACGCGAGGGTCGCGAGCACCTGGCCGCAGACCTCGGTGTCGACGCTGGTGGCGAACACCAGCTCGACCCGCGGCCGGCCGAGCTCCTTCCACGGCGTGTTGGCGAGCCCGATGGTGGTGTAGGTCCAGCGCCCGAAGCTCGGCTGATCGGGGAACCGTGCGACCTCGATCGACCTCGCCTCGTCGTTGATGTGGCGGTACGTGCGGGTCGAGTACGTGCCGAGCACCGCGCGCAGCGCATCGGCGGCGCGGGTCGACACCTGCAGCAGCGGCGCGAAGTGCGAGACCGAGCGCGCCATCTCGATCCAGGTCGGCTGCAGCGCGAGCGTGCGGCGCAGGTAGTTCTGGGCGACCACCTTGTTGCCGAGCTCGGCATGCGCGACCGCACCGCCCCACAGCGCCGTCGCGCTGTCCGGGCGCAGGCCGATCGCCCGGTCGAATGCGCGCGCCGCCTCCTGGGCCCGCCCCATGCACAGCAGGGCGTGGCCAAGCCCCTTCCAGGCCAGCGCATGCGGCGGGTAGATCTGGGCGGCGCGCTCGAACTTGGCCGCGGCGTCCGGATAGTTCTCGACACGAAGCAGCTCGTTCCCGGAAGCCACGAGTGCGTCGGCCGAGGCCTGGCTCATCTCTATGATGATTAACCTACGCCGGCTGGAGCGGAAACCAATGGATGTAGCTGATATGCTCGCGAGTCCATGTCTGCCGGAGTCGGGGCCGATGTCGAAGCGCTGTGTTCCAAGTGCGGCGACGTCTGGCATGTCGTGGTCGCCAAGGTCGGCGACCAGATCGTCAAGGTCCAGTGCAAGCAGTGCAGCGGCTATCACCGCTACAAGTCGCCGCACGGCGCGCCGGTCGAGAAGAAGCTGCCGGCCGCCATCCGCCCGCCGCGCGAGCCCAAGGCGCCCGTCGAGCGCTTCGAGCGGCCCGCGATCGCGGCTGATCTGTCCCGGCCGACCCGGCCGTACCGCGCGAGCGAGCAGTTCGAGACCAGCGAGCGGATCGAGCATCCAAGCTTCGGACAAGGTGTCGTCGAGATCTCCGAACCGGGCAAGATCACCGTGTTTTT
>VBLP01000086.1:10766-14650 GCA_005887925.1 Deltaproteobacteria bacterium
GACCACGAGCATCCCCCCGCCGGTGGCAAGCCGGTGAACGAGACCTGATCCGAGCACTGCGATGGACGTCTTCGAAGAGCTCACACGGATCATCGCGCCGTTCGATCCGGCGCAGATCGACCATGCGCTGGCCGACCGCCCATCGACGTTCGACGTCGATGCCCGCTGGTACTCGAACCACGAGGGCCCGCCCAGGACCACGTCGGACCGCTCGCCGTTCCACGGCACCGCCCTGCTCGCCGGGATGCAGGCCATCTGCCTGCTCGGGAGCTACCTGCCGGCAGGCGACCCGCGCCGGCTCGGCGTTCCGAAGCTGCACGCCAAGATCCTCGCCCGGCTGGCCAACCCCGAGCTCCTGCTGTTCGGCGGCTCGCGCGAGCTCAAGATCGACGGCAAGCCGTACGTCGCGCCCGGGTACCAGTCCAACCCGTCGCACCACGGCGTCGACAACGGCGCGATCGTCGTCGCGCACGGCTACGTGTACTTCCGCCCGGCTCGGATCGCGGCCGGCGACGCCGACAACCTCGCGCGCGCCCGCGACGCCGCCGAGCTGCACTACCCCCAGCAGACCTTCCCGTGGTCGGGGCTCTATATCGCCGCCGGCGGCTCCGAGCTCGATCCGCGGCTGTCGGCACCGGAGGTCGTCGATGCGGTCGCCACCCGCCACAAGCTCGATCGCGACGCCGCCGCGCTCTACCTCCAGCTGCTCACGCTGGTCGACTGCGGCGACGCGCCGACCCGCGAGCTCAACGGCTGGACCCAGACCAAGCACAAGAAGGCCGCCACGGCGCTGGTCGCCGCCGGGCTCGTGCTCGAGCACAAGCACCCGCGCGCCAACCGCAAGTACGTGCTCGACGGCCCCTGGGAGCAGCTGTTCCCGCCCCACCCTGCCGTCGAGCAGCAGAAGCTCTGGCTCTACGATGCGCGCATGGAGAACGGCGTCCTCGCCGCACCGCTGGGCCGGGTCCTGCCGCTGCGGCCGCTGCACGAGCTGTTCGCCGCTGCCTGGCAGAGGGTCGCCGGGTGATCCGCGCCGACTTCGCGGTACGCTGATCGCATGCACCGACGGAACCTCGGCTGGCTGGGCCCCGGGATCGTGCTGGTCGGGGCGGCGGTGGCGGCCGTCGGGGTCTGGTACATGGTCCACGCCCGGCCGGTGGCGGGGGCCGTGATCGACACGATCGCGGTCGATGGCCGCCGCGCGCTGGTGGTGCGCGGCGAGGCGGGCGGCGATCGCGCGTTCGTCGAGCTACGCGACGGGGATGCGCTGGCCTGGCGGGCGCTGGTGCCGCACTACAGCGGACGGCCCGGCGCGCCGGGGATCGCGTGGAGCCGGACCGCGGTGTCGGTGCGGGTCGTGCGCGACGGCCGCGCCGAGCTGTTCGCGCTCGCGATTCGCGATGGCTCGAAGCTCGGCGGCATGCAGCTCGCCCCGAGCCACGGCCCGATCGTCGATGATCCGGCCGCGCCGATCACGCTGACCGACCACGTCCGGTCCTACGAGGTCGTGTCGGAACCGGACTGGCACCAGCTGGTGGCGATCGATCTCGTCTCGGGGCGTGCGCTGTGGGCGCGCGAGCTCGGTCCGGCGCCCGTGCGGGGCGGCGGCCTCGGCGGCGGCCGCGTGTGGATCGACCAGGGAGCCGGACCTCACGGTTTCGACGAGATCACAGGGGAGGACCGCCCCGCTTCGGATCATGCATTCCCTCGCAAGCCTAATCATTTGTATTGAAAGGGGTTTCCGGAGTGGAGTCGTGTGACAGTCCCGTCACAAAGGGGGTATACTTTCGGCTGGATGTCCCCCGATAGACCGGCCTTTGCAAGCGACATGTCGGGCGCACTCCGCCTGGAGATCGTCCCCGAACCTGCGGAGGTCCGCGAGGTTCGCGACCGCGTCATCCTGCGGGCCATCGATGCCGCCGGGCGCACACCCCCGGCGCCGGCGCTGGGCGACATCGTGCCGACCGATCTCGGCGCTCCCGAGCTGTACCTCAACCGCGAGCTGACCTACCTCAACTTCTGCTGGCGGGTGCTGCACGAGGCCGAGGACGATCGGCTACCGCTGCTCGAGCGGGTCAAGTTCCTCGCGATCGTCAGCTCGAACATCGACGAGTTCT
This sequence comes from Deltaproteobacteria bacterium, assembly GCA_005887925.1. GTDB lineage: Bacteria > Myxococcota_A > Polyangia > Haliangiales > Haliangiaceae > JABFXX01. Next base: position 12,884 of record VBLP01000086.1, read on the forward strand.
TCCAGAAGCGGATCGGCGGCCTCAAGCAGCAGGTCGGCGCCCAGCTCCACCGGGTCACCCCCGACGGCCGGACGCCGCAGCAGCAGATCAGCGACTGTCTCGAGCTGATCACCCGGCTCGAGGCGCTCCAGACCCAGATCCTCGAGAAGCTGCGCGGCGACCAAGGAGCAGGCGTGGGTGCGCGAGCACTACCTGCGCAACATCTTCCCGCTGGTCACGCCGCAGGCGATGGACCCGGCGCACCCGTTCCCGTTCGTCTCGAACCTGTCGCTGAACCTCTTGGTCTCGCTGCGCTACGAGAACGACAGCGAGCCGCTGCTCGCGCGCGTCAAGGTGCCGTCGTCGGGCGGCACGCCGCGCTACGTCCGGATCGGTACGTCGCGCACGTTCGTCGACCTCGCCGACGTGATGGCGAACAACCTCGACCTGCTGTTCCCCGGCATGGAGATCGAGGCGTGCTCGATGTTCCGGGTGACCCGCAACGCGATCACCGAGCGCGACGAGGAGGAGGCCGAGGACCTGCTCGAGCTGATCGAGATCGAGCTGCGCGAGCGCAAGTTCGCCCCGGTGGTCCGTCTCCAGGTCGACAAGACGATGCAGCCGACGCTGCGCGGCCGGCTCGCCGCCGAGCTCGGTCTCGACGAGCAGGCCGACGTGTTCGAGGCCGTGGGCATGCTCGGCCAGCGCGACCTGATGGAGATCGCCACGCTCGACATCCCCGAGCTGCGCGACCCGCCGCACGCCCCGGTGCCGCCGATCGACCTGCTGTCCGACGCGAGCATCTTCCACGCGATCCGCGACCTCGGGCACCTGATGGTGCACCACCCGTTCGAGTCGTTCCAGCACAGCGTCGAGCGCTTCCTCCGCGAGGCCTCCGAGGACCCCAAGGTCCGCGCGATCAAGATGACGCTGTACCGGACGTCCAAGGACAGCGACGTCATCAAGCACCTGGTGCGCGCCGCCCGCAACGGCAAGCAGGTCGCGGTGGTGCTCGAGCTCAAGGCGCGGTTCGACGAGGAGGCCAACATCAAGTGGGCGAGCCGGATGGAGCGCGCCGGCATCCACGTGACCTACGGCGTCGTCGGGCTCAAGACCCACACCAAGATCACCCTGGTCGTGCGCAACGACTACGACGGCCTCCGGCGCTACGCCCACCTCGCGACCGGCAACTACCACGCCGGCACCGCGCGGCTCTACACCGACCTCGCGATGTTCACCTGCGACGACGCGATCGGCCGCGACCTCACGGAGCTGTTCAACTACCTCACCACCGGCTACAAGCCGCGCCGCAAGTACCAGAAGCTCCTGGTCGCGCCCAAGCAGCTCAAGCCCGCGCTGCTCGAGAAGATCGAGCGCGAGATCGCGCTGCAGGGCGCCGGCGGCCGCGGCCACATCCAGTGGAAGCTCAACGCGCTCGAGGACATCGACATCGTCCGCGCGCTGTACCGCGCGTCGCAGCGCGGCGTCACGATCGACCTCATCGTGCGCGACACCTGCCGCCTCAGGCCCGGGCTCGACGGCGTGTCGAGCACGATCAAGGTCGTCAGCATCATCGGCCGGTTCCTCGAGCACGAGCGGATCTACTCCTTCCACAACGGCGGCCGCCCCGAGTACTACATCGGCTCGGCCGACGCCATGCAGCGCAACCTCGAGAAGCGCGTCGAGGTCCTGGTGCCGATCGAGGATCAGCGGCTGCAGGCCGAGCTGCGCCACATCCTCGACACCCAGCTCACCGATCAGCGCGGCGCCTGGGACATGCAGTCCGAC
>VBLP01000086.1:14798-34339 GCA_005887925.1 Deltaproteobacteria bacterium
CTTCTGGCCGTCCTGGTACTTGCGCCAGGTCGCGTCGCTGACGTCGCAGGTGCCGTGGTCGCGGAACTCCAGCGTGTTGGTCTCGGTGCGCTTGCCCTGGCGCTTCGCGCCCAGCGTCGCCGGCGTATCGCCGGGGGGTACGTTGCCCGGCCATACCGGGGACAGGCCGCGGCCGGTCTCCTTGAGCTCGTCGACGGCCTTCCAGCGCCGCACCGTGAACCGGCACCAGCTGTCCATCACCGGCTCGGAGCGCGTCTTCGGCTTGCACTTCTTGACCTGCTCGAAGGTGCCGTCCTTCTTGTCGCGGCGCTCCATGTGGCAGTCCTCGCCGTCGGGGACCTGGTGGGTCGATCGCTGGCGATCGCTGCAGATCGGGAAGCTGGCCTCGAACGGCACCTCGTTGCGCCACGCCTCTTCATGGCGATCGTTGAACTCCTCGATCGCGATCGCGCGCTTCCAGCTGTGCGCGGCGACCTCGACGGTGGCCTCCTGGGTCCGGATGCAGCGTAGCCAGACGAGGAAGCCGATGACCACGAGCCCGAGCAGGAGGAATGGCCAGATCCGCCGGCGGCGGCGTGGCCTGGCGGGCGCCGTGCGAGGCGCGCCGGCGGTCGGCGCCTCGGCAACGCCCCGGACCTCGGCGGCACCGTCGAGCACCGAACCGCAGTGCGTGCAGTTGTGGGCCCGCGCCGACTGTGGTGAGCTGCACGCCGGGCAGGTCCGGTCGGCGCCCTCGTAGACGTGGCCGTCGATGCGGCGCTGCTCACCCTCCTGGGGGAAGTAGCGCTTGTCGGGGTTCTGCGGCGCGCCGCAGTTGGCGCAGTAGCGCTGGCTGAAGCCCTGGCTCTCCTCGCGTTCTTGCGCCATCGCGCTCGATGGTAGCCCACCCCTCGCTCGGCTGCCCAGCCAGGACTGCCCGTCCGGCGGGTATGCGGCACGGCAAAATGCGCACTACAGTCGGGCCATGGCAGTGACTGCGATCCAGGCACCGGCGGCGTACGGCGGCGGTGGTGGCGGCGGCGGAGGCGGAGGAGGTGGCGGCGGAGGTGGCGCAGGCGGCGGTGGCGGTGGCGGCGCGAACGAGAAGGCGATCGTCGTCAGTCCGCACGACAAGGGCCTGCAGACCAAGCCGCCGTCGGATCAGGTCAGCTGGCGGAGCTACCTCGGCGTGCTTCGCTACAGCCGGCGCGCGATGCGGCTGGTCTGGGCGACCAACCCCGCGCTCGCGATCGGCCTGGCGATCGGCAGCGTCATCGCCGGCGTCCTGCCGAGCGCCATCGCGGTGGTCGGCAAGCACCTGCTGAACGCGATCCTCGCGGCGGCCAGGAGCCACGCCGCGGTCGACCGCAACGCCGCGATCGGCTGGCTCGCCACCGAGCTCGGCCTNATCAACGTCGACATCCTCGAGAAGGCGCTGACCCTCGAGCTCACCCAGTTCGAGGACTCCGAGCTCTACGACAGCCTGACCCGGGCGCGCCGCGAGGCGTCGTCGCGGCCGCTGTCGCTGGTATCGCAGACCTTCGAGCTCGGCCAGAGCCTGATCACGCTGGTCACGCTCGGCGGTCTGCTCGCCGGGTTCTCGCCGATCGCGCTCGCCGTGCTGATCGCCGCCGCGATCCCGCCGTTCGTCGCCGAGCTCAAGTTCTCCGGCGACGCGTTCCGGCTGTCGCGCTGGCGGACCCCGGAGACCCGCGAGCAGCTCTACGTCGAGACCGTGCTCGCCCGCGAGGACCACGCCAAGGAGGTCAAGCTGTTCGGCCTCGGCGCCCGGTTCCTGGCCCGCTACAAGGCGATCTTCGAGAAGCTCTACGCGGGCGATCGCCAGATCACGATCCGCCGCGCGATCTGGGCGCTGATCCTGGGCACGATCGGCACGCTGGCGTTCTACGGCATGTACCTGTGGATCGCGATCGCGACGATCGACGATGCGCTGACCGCCGGCGAGTTCATCATGTACGCGGGCGTGTTCAAGGCCGCACAGTCGGCGATGGCGAGCGCGCTCGGCGACATCGGCGGCATGTACGAGGACAACCTGTACCTGTCCAACCTCTACGAGTTCCTCGACACGCCGACCATGGCCCCCGGCGGCACCGCCAGCGCGGGGCCCAGGCCCGGCGACGGCGTCCGCTTCGAGGGCGTGTCGTTCACCTATCCCGGCTCGCGCCAACCCGCGCTGTCGGGGATCGATCTGCACATCCCGCCCGGCTCCAAGCTCGCGATCGTCGGCGAGAACGGCAGCGGCAAGACCACGCTGATCAAGCTCCTGACCCGGCTGTACGAGCCCAGCGAGGGCCGGATCACGCTCGACGGCCGCGACCTGCGCGAGTGGTCGCCGTCGGCGCTGCACCGGCGGATCGGCGTCATCTTCCAGGACTTCGTGCGCTACCAGCTCAAGGTCGGCGAGAACATCGGCGCCGGCGACGACCGCGCCTACGAGGACCGCCAGCGCTGGGCCGACGCCGCCGAGCGCGGCCTGGCCGCTCCGATCATCGAGACCCTGCCCGAGCACTACGACACCCAGCTCGGCAAGTGGTTCAAGAACGGCCGCGAGCTGTCGCTCGGTCAGTGGCAGAAGGTCGCGCTCTCGCGCTCGTTCATGCGGCGCGACGCCGACGTCCTCGTGCTCGACGAGCCGACCGCATCGATGGACGCCGCCGCCGAGGTCGCGATCTTCGAGCGGTTCCGCGAGCTGACCGACGACAAGATCGCGATCGTGATCTCGCACCGGTTCTCGACCGTGCGGATGGCCGACCAGATCATCGTGCTCGACCGCGGCTGCGTCATCGAGCGCGGCTCGCACGACGAGCTGGTCGCGCAGGGCGGGCGCTACGCCACGCTGTTCAACCTCCAGGCCCAGGGCTACCGCTGAGCTTCGGCGGTGTCACGGCACGATCTCGAAGCGGCGCGTCTTGCGCCAGCGATAGGTTGCGAAGCCCCGGCGATCGAGGGTGAACACCGTGGCGATACCGAGCTCCTCGGCCACCGCGACCAGCGTCGCGTCGGCGAAGTCCATGGGAACATCGCGATGCCGCGCGATGAGCGTCTTGCACGAGGCCAGCCGCTCGGCGGTCATCGCGAGCTGACGGCGCACGAGGTGCATTGCCTCGGTGAGCACGGGTTCGGCCGTGATCAGGTGTCCACGGAAGCTATCGAGCGCTCCCACGCACGCGTCGTGGGCCGAATCGTTCTTCGACAACAGCGCCACCAGCGGCCCGGTGTCGAGAAGCCAGTTATCGCCGGCGGCCGAGGTCTTCGAGGTAGTCATCGGCGCGGCTGGCCAGGTTGTCGGGAAGCCCGTCGATCGCGCCCAGCAGATGTCGGATCCGGTCGACCGGCCGCCGTTGCAACGCGCCTTCGGGAAGCTCGAGATATGTGCTCAGTGCGTCGCGAATGACGTCTGCACGTGGCAGCCGACGGCGCTTCGCTCGGCGATCGAGCTCGGCGAGCATCGGACCGGGGAGACGTATCGAATCCTGCTGGCTCATAGGATGACGAGTGTAACCCATCTGGGTTACGCTCGCGACCTCGGCGTCGGGTTCGTTCGCGAGCTCACAGGAACAGTGTCAGGCTTCCCATCATGACGAGCTACGATGTCATCGAGACCGACGGCGTGCCGATCAAGGCGTGGACGCGCGGCGTCGCCATCGAGGACGCCGCGCGCCAGCAGCTCGAGAACGTCGCGCGGCTGCCGATCATCTTCCACCACGTCGCGGTGATGCCCGACGTCCACTTCGGGATCGGCGCCACGGTGGGCAGCGTCGTGCCGACCGAGCGCGCGATCATCCCGGCCGCCGTCGGGGTCGACATCGGCTGCGGCATGATGGCGGTCGAGACCACGCTGGCCGCGAGCCAGCTGCCCGACACGCTCAGGCCGCTGCGCACCGCGATCGAGCGCGCCGTGCCGCACGGCCGCACCGCCAACGGCGGCCGCGGCGACCGCGGCGCCTGGCACGACATCCCGGCCGACGTCGCCCGGGCCTGGGCCCAGCTCGCCGACGAGTACGAGGAGCTCACCGACAAGCACAAGAGGCTCGGCCAGGGCAACGACGTCAACCACCTCGCCACGCTCGGCACCGGCAACCACTTCATCGAGGTCTGCCTCGACGAGCGCGATCGCGTCTGGTTCATGCTGCACTCCGGCTCGCGCGGCGTCGGCAACCGGATCGGCACGTACTTCATCGACCTCGCGCGCGACGACATGAAGCACCACCTGAAGGACCTGCCGGACAAGAACCTGGCGTACCTCAGGGAGGGCAGCGCACACTTCGCCGACTACGTGGAGGCGGTCGACTGGGCGCAGCGCTACGCGCGCAGGAACCGCGAGCTGATGATGCAGCACGTGCTCACCGCCGCGCGCGACGAGGCCATCGGTCTGCCGCCGTTCGAGCTCGGCGAGCTCGCGGTCAACTGCCACCACAACTACGTCGAGCGCGAGCACCACTTCGGCAAGGACGTGTTCGTCACCCGCAAGGGAGCGGTGCGCGCCCGCCTCGGCGACCTCGGCATCATCCCGGGCTCGATGGGCGCGCGCAGCTTCATCGTGCGCGGCAAGGGCGAGCGCGAATCGTTCTGCTCGTGCAGCCACGGCGCCGGGCGCGCGATGTCGCGCGGCGAGGCCAAGCGGCGGTTCACGCTCGACGATCACGCCCGCGCGACCGAGGGCATCGAGTGCCGCAAGGACGCCAGCGTGATCGACGAGACCCCGATGGCGTACAAGCCGATCGATGCGGTGATGGCCGCCCAGACCGACCTCGTCGACGTCGTCCACGAGCTCCGCCAGGTCGTCTGCGTGAAAGGATAGAGCCGGATCGCGAACGCAGCAACTCTTGCCACGACCGCACCGACGATGCTGTCGAGGCACAAGGCAGCGAACGCCATGTGGCCGGCGAGCAGCTCGGTTGCGTGAATCGATGATTTCTGTGATCATGAGAGTCGAGGTGAGGTATGCGGCGAGTCGAGGGCGGAGGTGCATCGCCCATCGAGACGATATCGGGCGGAGCTTCCTCCGCAGCGGGGCAACTGGGTAATTACGCAGAGCGCGATGCAACGCGACACGCGCCGCAGCGCGCGCCGCGCAACGGCAATACCGGTTTGAACAAGGCTTTCGCGACTCCCCGGGTCACCCCGCCGCCGGTGCCCCAGAGAGAGCTCGACGACACGAGGCAGAGCATCGAGCGGGAGCTGCGTGCTCTGTTTGCACCCAGCCGCGCGCCCGACCATTTCGCCGGGCCCTGGAAGCGGCTCGCCGAGTACGTGTTGCGGCGGGGCAAGCGGCTGAGGCCGGCGCTGCTGCTGCTCGGCTGGCGCGCCGGAGGTGGTAGGCTGCCGGCCCCGGCGGCGGTGTACCGTTTCGCGGCGGGTATCGAGCTCCTGCACGCCTTCATCCTCGCGCACGATGACGTCGCCGACCGCGCACAGGTGCGTCGCGGCGGGCCAGCGCTTCACGAGATCCTCGGCGGCGGTCGCCTGGGCGACAACCTCGCGGTGGTAGCAGGCGACCTGCTGTTGGTGGAGTCCATCGCGGTGCTCCTCGGCTGCAGACTGCCGAACGGACCCCGCGCGACGCGTGAGCTGCTTGCGAGCTGCCGTATCACCGCAGTGGGCCAGTTCATGGACCTGTCGCTCGCGGATCTCGCGCCCGAGCAGGTGACACCGGCCGCAGCGCGCGCCGCAGCGAGCATGAAGACCGCGCGCTATTCGTTCGAGGGACCACTGGTCGCCGGCGCGATGCTCTCCGGCGCCCGCCCCGAGGTCATTGCAACACTGCGCGCGGTGGCCCGGCCGCTGGGTCTCGGGTTTCAGCTGCGCGACGATCTGCTCCCGTTCTGCAGAGGGCGAGTCACCGACAAGCCGATCACCACCGACCTCGAGGGTGGAAAGAAGACCTGGCTGTTCACCATCGCCTGGCGAGCACTCGACCAGCGTGGTCGAGCACGCCTCGAGCGCTGCCTCCACAAGTGCGATCTCGAGTCGCTGGCCACCGCACGCGGGCTGTTCCTCACGTGCGGCGCGTTCGAGATCGCGCGGCGCGAAGTCCACCGGCTGTGCGATCGCGCCGGCCGCGCCGCTACCCGCATCGACGTCCGTGATGTGCGCGCCGGGCTCGAGGCGGTGATCGATCACGTGAGACAGGTCGAGAACATATTCGAGGCTGCTTGAGTCTGAAGGTCGCGTTCAACGAGGGGAGAGCATATGGATGACAAGAAGCCGGGCTTGGAAAACCAAGATCAACCGCCGCTGACGATCGAGGAGATCGTCGAGCGCGACAATCGGCCGGCGGAGGCTGCGCGGCCGGCGGAGGTCGCCGCTCAGCTGTCGAACCGGAGCGTGTTCCTGAGTCACGCTGGCCTATCGGCCGCCGAGCTGACGAAATCGCTCGAGATCCACGAGGACAAAGGTGAGGGAGCGCGGTTGACCCTGCCGGCGGCGGCGTTCATCGGCCAGGCCGGCCGCGCCGGCAACCGGGTCGCGCTCAAGTCATTGCCCGCGGCCACGGAGGGCCATGGCAAGGCATTCAGGCCCGGCTGGGCGCCGCTGGTCTATCACCCGAAGCTCGGAGCTAAGCAGCGTCCGAGGCGGCTGCGCGGGCCCGGAGGCCGCAAATCGGTGATCCCGACCAACGAGAGCTTCATCTACGGCAGCGACGACCGCGCGGTGTTCTACCCGGCTGGTTATCCCTGGCACTGCATCGGCAAGGTCGACGTCTATCCCAACGCCAGCGCGGAGAATCCCACGTCGTGGGGCAGCGGCGTTCTGATCGGCGATCGTCTGGTGCTGACCGCGGGACACGTCCCACCGGTCAATCCACCACCAGGCACGTGGAAGATGCGCTTCACCGCGAGTCTCTACAACGGCTCGCCCGTCGAGGGCGCGGGCGCCGTATCCTACATCTCCGATTTCCATGGCTACCTCGGCGGCGTGTCCGGAACTGACTATGCGGTGCTCCGACTCTACACGCCGCTCGGCTCCAGCCTCGGTTACTTCGGCTGGAAGACCTACGACAACAGCTGGACCGGCGGCAATTACTGGTGGCTTGCCGGCTATCCGTTCGATATCGCCAATGCGCAGAGCCCATCGTACCAGAGCGGGATCCCGGTTCTGGACCAGGATTCGGATAGCGGTGGTCTCGAGCTCGAACATCAGGGTGATACTGCCAGCGGCGATTCCGGAGGACCGTTCTGGGGATTCTGGGCCGACGGCTTTCCCTATGTCGTCGGCACGGTCAGCGGCCACGAGAACATCAGCGGTCCGTCGTGGACCGGCGGCGAGGACAACAACATCGCCGCTGGCGGTAACGCGCTCTCGAACCTTCTCGCCTGGGGGCGATCCACCTGGCCGAAGTGATCGGCCCCGGCGGTCATTCCGGGAGCTCGTCGACCCAGGCGCGAACCGTGGCCTGCAGCGAGCCCGAGAATGCCGCTCCGGCTGTGCCGGCGATCCGGCGGAGGCGATCGAGCTTCGAAGCGAGCCGTTGCGTCTCCGCCGCGGCGACGCCTGTCTCGACGAGCTGAGCGATCGCGCTCGCCGGATCGGCCGGCGCGCTGCCTGTCCGGCGTGTCAGGATCCAGAGCGGCCGGCTCCAGCAACCCGCGGTCCAGTCCTCGCCGATGTCTGCGAGGTCGTCGGCGATCCAGATCGCGTCCCCGGCCATGCTCGCCGCGGCCCGCACGGTGGCACGCCGCCGGTCATTCGCATCGGCTTGCGCGAGCAGCGCGAGCTGCGCCATGGTGGCTATCGGCAATGCGCTCTTGCGTCGCAGCTCGCGCCAGGTGCCCAGCGTCGGCCCGGCGCGATCGCGATGCACCTCGGCGGAGAATCGCTGTCCACGGTACATCGCGTGAATGAGCTCGGCGAAGCCACGCTGATCCTGGGCGTCGCCGCCGAGCGCGCGGCTCCGGGTGAACAGATCCTCTACCAGCGCGACCAGCAGGTCAACGGCCGCATCGCCCGTGGCAGGCAGCCGAGCGCCACGACCCGAGAGCTGTGCTTCGAGGAACTCGGGCGAGATGCGGGAGAACAGCACCGGCGCGCGCTCCGGATGGCGATCGCAGACGCGATCGAACAGCGCGATGCCGAGGTTGAAGAGCGCGCCGAGGCGAGCCACCTCGGGTCGCAGCGCGGCGGCCGTTGCCGCGAGCTCCGCCAGGCCATCGGCCTGGTACCAGCCAAAGCCGAGCATCCGCGCCAGCGCTGCATCGCTCAGCTCGAGCGAGCGGGCCGCAGCCGGCAGGCTGACCGCACCTCCGTCGGACAGCGACCGGTCGGCGCGCAGCAACAGCCGTTTGCCGGCCCGGAACGCCTCGCTCCGGAACCGCTCGTGGTGCCGGTCTCCGAGCAGTAGATCGGCGTCGACCAGCGCACGCACGACGATCGCGCGCAGGCCGGTCACAGCTGCGCTCCGGCAAGCCCCAGCGCGGCAACACAGGCCGCGCTCGTGAACAGGCGGTGCTGATCGCTGATCACGACGCCCGTACCGAGCGCATCGCTGCGCCAGGCCCGATGATCGTCTGGCTCCGCAACATCCGGCGGCGCGATGCGCATCATCGGGTGAGTCGGCCACGAGCCATCGGGTTCCTGAAGCGCGCGTAGCCGCTCGACTGCGCGCATCGCGGGCGGCCCGAGCTTGCCGGCACAAGCGAGGATCGAGATCGAGAGCGCGGTCGCGAACGGCGAGACGGCGGCACCGGGTGCGGCCCAGCCACCGTCGTCGAGCTGGGTGCGCAGCGCCCAGTCGGCGGCGCGGGCCGCCGGCTCCCCATCGCCGAGCGCACGGGCGAGTCGCGCGGCTTGCAGCGTCGGATAGTGCGCCGACGTCCACCAGTACGAGTGCCAGCTGCCGTCATCGTGTTGTCGCGACCGCACGTAGTGCCATGCCGCCGTCGCGGCATCGCGAAAGGCATCGCCGGCGGCGACCAGGGCACACCCGGCGGTCGCCGTCACCTCGAGATGCGGACTGCACCAGCCGCGCAGCTCCTGTGTGCGATCGAGGCGCATGAACGCGCGAATCGGCCCTGGCTCGCGGTAGGTCGGTAGTCCGCCCGAGGCTGGATCCTGGTGACGAACCAAGCAGGCCGCAGCCCGTTCGACATGCTCTCCTGCCGGGCCGAGCGCTGCCAGGAACAGCAGCGCGCATGCCGTGGAATCAGCGTCGGTAGGGACACGCCCGTGATACCCCCAACCACCATCACGATGCTGGGTCGCGACTAGGGCCCGCACCGCCTGTTCGAGATGTCCCCGCTCGGCGCCGACGGCGGTCAGCTGCGCCGCAACGAACCCGGTTGGCCAGTCGACACCCTCGCCTGCGAGCGTGAGAAAGTCGCGCCAGCATCCGTCCGCCCCTTGCCTTTGCAGCAAGAAGGCGACCCCACGCTCCATCATTCATCCACGATACCAGCCTCGAACGCTTGCGTCATTGGAGCGATGACCGTGCAGCCTCGATCCGAGGCTCGGATCCCTGTCTCCATTGCCACAGGCCACGGGGCCCAGCGAGACGAGGGGACAACCGCGGGATATGCTCGGCCGAGATGCCGGAGAGAGCTGCAGACCGTCCACGACCGACGGGGTCCGGAACGGCGCTCTCGGGTGCATGCACCGGCCTTCCCGGTGCAGAGGGGACGGGAACTCCCGTTCCGATCGACGGGTCCCACGGCGAGGGCGGCGGGCAGATCCTGCGCACGTCGCTCGCGTTGTCGATGATCACCGGGCGGCCGCTGCACATGCAGCGGATCCGCGCCGGGCGGGCCAGGCCCGGGCTGCGCCGCCAGCACCTGGCGTGCGTCGACGCCGCGGCGCGGCTGTGCCACGCCGCGGTCCGCGGCGGCCGCGTCGGGTCGCAGGAGCTGGTGTTCACGCCGGGCGCGATCACCGGCGGCGAGCTGGTGATCGACATCGGCACGGCAGGCTCGACGACGCTGGTGGTGCAGACCATCCTGGTGCCAGCGATCGTCGCCGGCGTGGCGCTGCGCGCGGTGATCCGCGGCGGCACGCACAATCCGCTCGCGCCGCCGTTCGAGTTCGTCGAGCGCGTGTGGCTCCCGCACCTGCACGCGATGGGTGCCCGCGTCGCGCTGACGCTGGATCGCCACGGCTTCGTCACCGGCGACGCGCGTCCCGAACGCCAGCACGGCCAGCTGACCCTGGTGGTCGAGCCCGGTGGCGCGCTGCAGCCGATCGAGATCGTCGAGGCGGGGCCGATCGCGGCGCGCCGCGCGACCGTGATCCTGTCGCGGCTGCCGAGCCACGTCGCCGACCGCGAGCACGCGGTGGTCCGCGACCGCCTGGGCTTCGCCGCGGGGGAGTGCGAGGTCCGCGAGGTCGCCGCTCCGGGGCCGGCGAACGTGCTGCTGCTCGAGATCGAGCGCACCCAGGGCCGCGAGCTGGTGTCGGCGCTCGGCGAGAAGGGCCTGCGCGCCGAGCTGGTCGCCGACCGCGCCTGCGACGAGCTCGCGGCGCTGCTGGCCGCTGGCGTGCCGGTCGGCGAGCACCTGGCCGATCAGCTGCTGTTACCGCTCGCGATCGCCGGCGGCGGCCGGTTCCGCACGCTGCCGCTGTCGCTGCACGCCACCACCAACATGGCCACGATCCAGCACTTTCTCGACGTCGCGATCGACGTCGCGCCCGGCGTTGCGGGCGACGCCGCGACCGCCGCGGTGACCGTGGCGATCCGCCGGCCCGGCGGCGCCGATCACTTGTGATAGAAGCGCTCGTGGACGATCTTGCCGTTCTTCCACCGGCGGACCGCCACCTGCGCCATCTGGATCCGCCCGACGCCCTTGAGCGAGACGTCCATCGTCCACTCGGAGAACGACACGTCGCCGCTGACCGCTGATGCGAGCACCGAGCCGCCGTGCCAGGCCTCGACGCTCTGGAAGAACTCCTGCTCGCGCTTGCGGTTGAAGTCCTTGCCGCGGTACTCGGGCTCGGCGTTCTCCTGCATGACGATGTTGTCGTCGTACAGCTCCTCGAAGGCCTCCATGGCCCTGCCGCTGAGGATCGCGTCGTTCAGCTTCTTGTCGAGCTCGGCGATGTTGCTCATGGTCCCAGCTAAGCGCGCAGGCGGCAACGCCGCAAGGCGCACGGTCCAGACAATATGTTCCACCGCTGAGACGGTGATCGGTGCACGCGACGGTGAGCAGCGTCTGTGATCGACTGATGCTGTGAGCTAGTCAGTGTGTGCCATCGTGGCTGCCCACGGCGGCGGCGCGAGCGCCCTCGCGAGGTGCTCCAGGAACAGCGACAGGCGCGGCGGAAGATTCTGCCGCGCGGGGTACACCGCATTGACCTCGATCGGACGGCCGGTCCACTGCGGCAGGACGTACACGAGGTGGCCGCGCTGGCAGTCGCCCGCGACGATGAAGTCGGTGAGCAGCGCGATGCCGGCGCCGGACGACACGGCCTCGTGCACCGCGCCGACGTTGTTGCTCGCAAACCGCGCCGGCCGGCCGAACTCGTGGATCTGATCGCCGTAGGTCAAGGTCCAGCTCTGGGTCCGCGGGCTCGGCGTGAACAGCACGCGATCGTGATCGTCGAGCTCCTCGATCGTCGTCGGCGTGCCGCGCTTGGCGAGGTACGCGGGGGTCGCGCACATCACCGTGCTGATCGAGCACAGCCGCCGCGCGATCAGCGTCGACTCGGGCAGCGTGCCGAACCGCACCGCGAGGTCGAAGCCCTCCTCGATCAGATCGACGATCCGATCGGTGGTCTCGAGCTCGATGTTGATGTCGGCGTGCGCACCGAGGAACTCGGCGATGATCGCGGGGAGATAGCGCATCGACAGATCGACCGGCGCGGTGATCCGCAGCCGGCCGCGCGGCGTCGACTGCATGTCGGTGACCAGCTGCTCGGCGGCCGCGACATCGGCGACGATCCGCGCGCAGCGCTCGTAGTACGCCTGACCGATGTCGGTCAGCGCGAGCTTGCGCGTGGTGCGCTGGACCAGCCGGACGCCGAGCCGCTCCTCGAGCTGCGCCAGCTTTCGGCTCACCGTCGACTTGGGCAGGCCGAGCTGCTCGGCCGCGCCGGTGAAACTCTTTGTCTCGACGACCCTGGTGAACACGACGATGTCGTTGAGATCCATGGCGAGGGCATTCTAACCACACGTGCTATCCCTCGTGCGGTGAGCCGGTTCGAGGAATTGACCCGCAAAGTGGACGGCTTCTTCGCGCGCGTGGCCGTACGCCACGGTACAGACATGCAGTGCGATACCGGCTGTTCGGACTGCTGTCATGTCCGACTGACGATCACAGCCGTCGAGGCCGCAGCGATCCGCGCCCACGTGACCACATGGCCGGCCGAGCGGCGGCGCCACCTCGGCGGCGGTCAGCCCCAGACCGAGTTTTGCGCAGCGCTCGACGCGGCCGGCCGTTGCAAGATCTACGAGGCGCGGCCGCTGGTGTGCCGTTCGCATGGCGTACCGATCCGCATGCGGCGCGGCTCGCTGCCGGTGGTCCAGGCCTGCCATCGCAACTTCCTGCACACGACGCCGGATCCCGACTGCGTGCTCGATCAGGCGACCTTGTCGGCGATGCTGCTCGCGGTCGACGCCGAGGCCGCCGCCGCGCGTGGCGAGGCCGTTGCCGAGGCCACCGAGACCGGCGAGACCGGCGCCCCCGGCGGGCGCATCGAGCTCGCTCGTTTGCTCGCTGATCTCGCGACGTTCTGATAGATATGCAGCTCCCATGGACGAGCCCACCGTCGCCCTCGATCACCCTCGGTTCCGCTCGGTGTGGGCGTCGATCTTCACCCGGCGCCTCGCGCCCGACTGCACGACGCATCGCTGCACGATGGTGGACACCCACACCGAGAAGCTCGACGCGTGCTGCCAGTACGGCTGCGATGTCGACCTCGCCGAGCGCGACGCGATCGAGGCCCGCGGCGACGCGATCCGCGCGCTGCTGCGCCCCGAGGTCGTGCACGCGCGCTGGTTCGACCCCGACGAGGAGGTCGACCCCGACTACCCGTCGGGCCGCGTCGTGCGCACCGAGGTCCACGACGGCGGCTGCATCTTCCTGGCCCACGATCGCCGCGGCTGCGCGATCCACCGCGCCGCGCTCGAGGGCGGCTGGGACTTCCGCGGCGTCAAGCCGGCGATCTGCCGGCTGTTTCCGCTGTCCTACGAGGAAGACGCGATCGTGATCGCCGACGAGTACCCCGAGTACTCGTGCGCCCACGTCGACGGCCCGACGCTGTACCGCATCACGCGCGAGGCGCTCGGCGACATCTTCGGGGCGCCGCTGGTCGACGCGCTCGACGCCGCCGAGGCCCAGGTCCTCGCCGCGGCACCGCGCCACCTGCCCGTCACCCGGTAGCTGGGACCGAGCGCAGCCCGGATCCCCAGGCTCCTGCCCGGGGATCCGGAACCAGCGGAGCGAGGGACCAGCGGAATATGATGTGCTGGGAGACCGTATGAAATGCGGTCTCCCAGCGCGCCGGCTCGCCGCCTCAGCTCACCAGGATCGGCCGCGCCATCGCCGTGCTCGCGCAGCAGCCGCTCGACCACGGCTCGCCGGAGCCGGCCCGCCGCGGCCAGGCTGCTCGGCCCGAGCAGGACGTCGTGCGACAGCTCGCGCAGGTCCTCGCGCAGCCAGCGGCCGATCGGCATGCCGAAGCCCTTCTTGCGGCGCTCGACGATCGCGCGGGGCAGGTAGCGATAGGCCAGCTGCTTCAAGACGTACTTGCCGACGCGGCCGCGCAGCTTGAGATCGAGCGGCAGCTGGGCGGCGTACTCGGCGAACGCGGTGTCGAGCAGCGGCGCGCGGACCTCGAGCGACGACGCCATCGACGCGCGATCGACCTTGGCGAGCACCGAGTGGCACATGTAGAGCCCGATGTCCTGGTACAGCACGCGCTCGAGGTGCGAGCCCGTGCCCTCGTGGTAGCGCGCGCGGACGGCGGCGTAGATGTCGTGATCGCCGCCGAGCAGCTCGTCGACCATCGGCTTTGGCATCGCGCCGAGCCAGGCATAGTTGCGCTCGTCGAGCGGCGCGTCGAGGCCGAGCAGCAGCTTCTTGAGCTTGAAGTCGAAGCTGAAGTTGTCGTGCGACACCGGCAAGAGCTCCGCGAGCTGGCGGCCGGCACCGGCGAGCCGGCGCAAGGGGCCGATCGCGCCGGCGAGCTTGTGGGCGAGGTAGGTCGGATAGCCCGCGAACAGCTCGTCGCCGCCGTCGCCGCCGAGCGCGACCGTGACGTGGCGCCGGACGAACCGCGACAGGAGCGTGGTCGGCACGATCGACGCGTCGCCGACCGGCTCGTCGAGCACGTCGCCGAGCGTGGATACGATCTTCGCGGCCTCGGCGATATCGAGCTCCTCCTCGACGTGCGACGTGCCGAGGTGCTGCGCGACGGCCCGCGCGTGCGCGCTCTCGTCGAACGACGGATCGCTGAACCGCACCGAGATCGATCCCGCCGGACAGGAACACGCCGAGCGGCACGTCGGCGACCAGCCGGCGGCGCACCGCGACCTCGAGCCGCGCGGTCAGCTCGTCGATCACGGCCCGGGGCACGCCGTCCGGCGCGGCGTCGGGAGCCGCGATCCGCCCGAGCCAGGGCACGGCGCCCGCGATGCCGTCGGGCAGCGCCTCGGCCGACCGCCGGCCCTCGACCCGCAGCTGCCAGTAGCGAAACGTCTCGCTGCCGCGCGCGCTCGCCACCAGCGCGTGCGCCGGCGGCAGCTTGCGGACGCCCTTCAGGATCGTGCGCGGCGCGACCACGTACTCGAGCCCGAGGTACTCGGCGAGCGCGTCGTCGTCGAGCGCGCGCGGCACCTCGGGGTGGACCAGCAGCGCGGTCAAGGTCGACGCGAACGCGATCGCGCCCGGGCGCTCCCAGTAGTACAGCGGCTTCTTGCCGAACCGATCGCGCGCGAGCAACAGCTCAGCCTTCGCCCGATCCCACAGCGCGAACGCGAACATCCCGTCGAGCTCGGCGACGCAGCCGCGGCCCCACTGGCGGTAGGCCCACAGGATGACCTCGGTGTCCGACCGGGTCGCGAAGCGATGGCCGAGCGCCTCGAGCCGCGCGCGCAGCTCGACGAAGTTGTAGATCTCGCCGTTGAAGCTGACGGTGAGCTCGCCGTCCGGCGTCGACATCGGCTGCGCGCCGCCCTCGAGATCGATGATCGACAGCCGGCGATGTGCGAGCAGCGCACGATCGTCGCGGTACAGCCCCGCGCCGTCGGGCCCGCGCAGCCGCATCGCCTCGCCCATCGCGCGCACCACCGGCTCGTCGAGGATCCGGCGCTCGCCGGCCCAGCTGACCGCGCCCGCGATGCCGCACATCAGCTCGCGCGCTTGGCCGGCAGCGCCACCGCCCCCGGCCGCGTAGTACGTCCGCATCACGACCTCGGCCAGGAGCCCCATCAGGATCGACAGGCAGCCGATCAGGAAGAACATGATCGCCAGCGCCGGCAGCGGTGTGGATACGAAGTCCTTGCCACCCCAGAACTTGAACCACACCATCACGGCGAACGAGACGAACGACAAGAAGACGTTGGCCAGCCCGAACTTGCCGAACACGTGCATCGGCTTGGTGCCGTAGCGCCACAGGAACTGCACGAGCAGGAGGTCGAGGAACACGTTGGGCACGCGGCCCAGGCCGTACTTGGTGGTGCCGTGGACGCGCGGGCGGTGGTTGACCTCGAGCTCGGCGACCCGCGCGCCCTGCTGCGCGGCGTAGATCGGGATGAAGCGATGCATCTCGCCGTAGAGGTGCACGTTGGACATCACCGACTTGCGATACGCCTTGAGCGTGCAGCCGTAATCGTGCAGCGCCACGCCCGACCAGCGCGAGATCAGCTTGTTCGCCGCCCACGACGGGATCTTGCGGGTGACGAACGTGTCCTTGCGGTGGCGGCGCCAGCCCGACACCACGTCGTAGCCGTCCTCGAGCTTGTCGAGCAGGCGCGGGATGTCGGCCGGATCGTTCTGCAGATCGGCGTCGAGCGGGATCACGACGTCGTGCGCGGCCGCGTCGAAGCCCGCCGACATCGCCGCGGTCTGCCCGAAGTTGCGCGCGAACCGGATCACGGTGATGTACGGCCGGCCGGCGGACATCTGCTTGAGGATCTCCGCGGTGCGGTCGCGGCTGCCGTCGTCGACGAAGATCACCTCGTAGCAGCCCAGCGGGGCCAGCACGGCCGACAGGCGGGCGTGGAGGACCTCGAGGTTGTCCTCCTCGTTGAAGACGGGGATGACGACCGAGATCACGGCCGGGGTAGCGTACGCCGGGTGACCGATCTTGTCTCGTTCGACGAGGCCCTGACGCAGATCCTCGCGCGCGTCGTGCCCCTTCCGTTCGAGCGTGTGCCGCTCGAGGAAGCCGCCGGTCGAGTGCTCGCCGAGCCCGCCGTCGCGCAGGTAGTACGCGATCGGCGTCACGAGCTGATCGAACACGATGCTGTGGATCTCGCGAAACGGCAGCAGCGCGAGCTTGCGAAGGTAATCACGGTACGGAAGAAGTTTCCCGATGCGCGTCGCGTAGAACTGCGCCGCCGCCGCGAGGGCGGCAGAGGGTGGCATCGAAAGCCAGTACAGGGCCTTCGGCGGCAACCGCGCGGTGACGGACTCGCGCAGCGGGCTGAACCACCGCACGATCCACTCGTTCGATTCCAGGCCATAGACCCAGATCGCGACCTTTCCGCCGGGGCGGACCATCCGGCGCAGCGAATCGAAGCCGGCGCGCGGCGCCGGGAGATGATGCAGCACACCCACCGAGAATCCGAGATCGAAGGCGGCGCACGGCACCGGTGGCTGCATCAGATCACCCTGCACCGCGTGCACGTTCGGCAGGTGCCGCGTGTGCTCGAACGCGACCTCGATGGCATCACCGAGATCGAGCGCGACGATCTGCTTCGCCCCCCACCCCGCGGCGACCACCGTGTGTCGACCCTTGCCGCATCCGCCCTCGAACACGGTCTTGCCGCGGAAGTCCGCCGCGCCCAGCGGCGCGACCCAGCCCGCGAACCACTGCTCCTGGTAGCTCGACATGTGATCGAAGATCTTCCACTCGGCGGCGAACCGCGCGGCCGTCTCCGTCGTGTCGCGCGTCGTCCGCGCCGAGATCATCCGCGGAATACCGCGCACGATCGGATATCGCGCCGCGCAACCGCCGCACGCGAGCACGCCGGACATCACGTGCCCGTCGGGGTCGCGCTCGACGCGGCCATCGCCGACCGCCAATGTCCCGCGGCAGCTCGGACATGCGAGGAGGGCCACAGCCGGTTCGCGCATGACCGCGGATGGTAGCAAAGCATGGCCGGTGGACGTTGCTCCGAGCGCCATGATAGATCCGGCCGTTCATGGACATCGACGAGGGCTCGTACGCCGGCATCGCGTGCCGCCTGCTCGACGGTGGCACGATCTATCGCGACGGGGTCGAGAACAAGCTGCCCGGCATGTTCTACCTCTACAAGGCCGTGTTCGCGGTGTTCGGCCGCTACAACATGGTCGCGATCCACGCGGCGGTGACGCTCGCGGCGATCGCCACCGCGCTCGTGATCGGCGCGATCGCGCGGCGCTACGCCGGGGACCGCGCCGGGCGGTGGGCCGCCGTGCTCTATGTCGTGTTCTCGGCGAGCTACTACCCCAAGATGCTGGCCGGCAACGCCGAGATGTTCGCCGTGCTGCCCGGTGCGCTCACGGTGTGGTGCTACCTGCGCGCGCGCGATCGCGGCATCGGGTGGTACCTGGCCGCCGGCGCGTGCGGCGCGGTGACGCTGCTGTGCAAGCAGGTCGCGCTGGCGACCTTCCTCGCGGTGCTCGCCGACCGCGCGCTCGCCGGACTGCGCGATCCGGCGCGCGCGCTGCGCGACCTCGCGCTGCTGATGGTCGGCTTCGCGCTCGTCGTCGGCGCCATGGTCTTGCACCTGCAACGCGTTGGCGCCTGGGACGACGCCGTGTTCTGGACCTGGAGCTACGTCCTCCACTACTACATGCTCCTGGTCGATGTCAGCCCGCTGCTCTACCTCGCCTACCGCGGCCGCGGGCGCGAGCAGTCGGTGCTGTACTGGTGGCTGGCCGGCAACGTCTGCGCCGGCCTGGTCGGCGGCCGGATGTACGGCCACTACTTCCTCCTGTTCGTGCCGGCGCTGGCGACCCTCGCCGGGATCGGCGCGGCGCGCTGGCTCAACGCGGGCCGTGTGCGCGAGCGGCGCTGGCTGATCGCGCTGGTCGCCGCGATCGCCGCGGCGTTCTTCGTGGTCGCCACCATGTTCGAGGGCGCGACCGGCGCCGCGTTCACGCCGTCGCCCGACTATCGCGAGGCGTCGTGCTACGTGCGCGAGCACACCGGCGACGGCGACGGCATCTTCGTGTGGGGCTGGTTCCCCGCGCTGTACGTCGGCGCCGATCGCTGCCCGTCGACGCGCTTCGTCTACACCCACATCCTGTCCGGCGCCGGCACCACCGGCGGCGAGCGCAACCACCTCGTCCCCGAGGCCTGGGACATGCTGATGCACGACCTCGCCGCTGCGCCGCCGGCCTACATCCTCGATACCTCTCCCGGCGACTACAACTACCCGTTCCCGCCGGAGCGCTACCCGCAGCTGTGGGAGTTCATGGCCCCGCGCTACCGCGTCGAGACCACCATCGCCGGCGTTCGCCTGTTCCGGCGGCAGTAGCCCAGAACCGGATCCGCTGGAGAACGCGCGCACGCTCGGCGCGCCGTGGGCTGCTACGCGGCTGGGCGTCGGGGTCGCGCCCGCCGAATCATCACCGAGCCATGCGCGGACCCCGCGAGGTATCTGCGGGACAAGACCCGGCCAATCCTGGTCACGGTCGCTTCCCCGACCCCATCCGCTCGCGGACGCCCACGGCCAGCCGAGCGTGCCCGCATTCTCCGGGCGCTATGCCCTGGGCCCTGGCGCCGTCCGCGCATGAGTCGGTGGTGATTCGGCGGGCGCGGTCCCGACGCCCATCCGCGTAGCAGCCCACGGCCAGCCGAGCGTGCCCGCGTTCTCCGGGCGCTATGCCCTACACTCCAAGGCAGGCTCAGCGCAGCGGCGCGCTCTGCTGGCGCGCCTCGAGCACCTTCTTGGCGTAGCCCTTGGCCTCGGGGGCGGGGTCATCCTTGGTGCGGATGCGGACGATCGATCCCGGCATCTCGGGCATACCGGCCGCCATCGTCCAGCCCGGCGGCACCTGCGGATCGCTCCAGAAGTACAGCCAGCGCGCGTCGCGCGGCGCGAGGTTGACGCAGCCGTGGCTGCGCCGCGTGCCGAACTGATCGTGCCAGTACGCGGTGTGCAGGGCGAGCTCCTTCTCCGGCGAGAAGAACTGCGTCCACGGCACGGTCGCCACCGAGTACGGGTCCTCGCCGTTGAGACCCTTCATGTCGGCCTCGGACTCCTTGAGCCACATGCGGTACACGCCGGTCTCGGTCGGCGTCGTGGTGCCGCCCGACGATACGAGCGTGGCGTAGACCGGGAGATCGCCCTCGTAGGCGACCAGGATCTGATCGTCGACATCGACGTCGATCCAGCGCTCGCCGGGCGTCAGCATCGGCGGCGGCGGCGCGGGCTGGAACACGCGGGTGTCGGCCGCGGCGAT